>CAYGBA010000055.1:0-9988 GCA_964347995.1 uncultured Candidatus Bathyarchaeia archaeon
TCAAGTGCACCGTGACTGGGGCAGCCGCGAGGAGATCCAACAACAACGTGCCGTCGTCAAGGCTGATGCTGACGGCAGGGATATCGGTGGTAAAGGTCAGCGTGGCCATGAAATTGCCTGGCTCGCTGTTGTAGATGATAGTGGCGACGGCGCCTGCAGCTGCCGCATTCTGCGTCTTCTGCCACATGAACAACTCCCCTCGGCGCATTAAGGCGATGTTGCCTGCAGTGTCCGCGGAAAAATCGGTAGGATAGCCCAATCCACACTCTACAATCTCAGTGGTGAACTCGCCTGACGGTGAAAAGTGCAACGTATTGGGACTTAGCACAGCTCCGCCGACCACCTCAAGCGTCGACCCTAAATCCTCAAAGTAGGTGACAGGAAACTCCTGGAGTTCGACATCGAGTCCGCAGCTCTCCATCTGGCCTGCGATGTAGTCCGCGGCAGCTTTCTCGGTCGGTCCCCCAGCGACCCGTGGACCGAAATTGATGAGAGCGGCAATGTGCGCATAGGCCTCGGTCCCCTGATACAAGGCTTGGATGTCGGCGGCTTTCAGTCTCGCTAGTACCGCGTAAAGTACGATGGCCACGGTCACGCTGACTGAGATCAAAACAGCGATCACTTGATATCGCGATCTCATCTGCAGTGCTTCCTTCTCTTCTAGCCCGCCAAAGACGGTCAATTCAAGCTTTCGTGACATGCAATAAGAATGTTGCGCATGCATAAGGAAGGCATTATGCATGCAGAAAAAAGAGGAGAGTTTGCGGGAGACATCGCCACAGTTGATGAAACAAATCCATTGCCTTCTGTGATTCCCCATTCAACTCTCAATCCTCTTCTCTATTTAATAATACGAAGGAATGGCATGCATGGATCTCCAATTCATAATCGTTATCCGAACCAAGCCTACCCGTTACGTTGGCGACCCAAATGGAAATATCGCGCCCGCAGAAGAGATTCACAATTGATTTTACGCTCAAAGAAGTCGTCTCTATTGGTGGAGATCCCGAGGGCAAATATCTAACTCTTAGAATGGTACCTGATGAGCGCTCTTGGGAGCGAGCTGAAGTGCACGAGGTGAAAGGGTATCTGAACAGATTTGATGATTTCTTCATATCCGATGAAGAGCTTGTCAATACTGCTGAGGTAATGGAAGGTGTTTCCATCTCTCTTACTTTCAAAGAAGTTGGGAGCGAAGAAGAGTATCTTGAAGAAAGTAGAAAACGAGTCAAGAGAGAAAGGGAATAGAGGGTTGCCGTAGAATTGGAAGGCAGACAACTTAGGTTAATCGTCTTATATGCTGACTTTGCAGATTTAGCAGAAACCGTTAAGAGTCTAAGCCCCAAAGAACTCAAACGTCTCTACTCTATTCTTCTGAAGGAGATGACCCAAGTTATAGTTGATTTTGGTGGAACGGTTCTAAAATACGTGGAAGAGTGTGTGGTGGGATTCTTTGTCTTGCCTGCGGCAGGATGGACACAACAGATAGATCGCGCGTTACTCTGCACAGAAATGATGCAGAAAGTAATGGAACATTCAATTAGCCCGATGGTTCAACTGGAAGGTCTACCCGTTATAGGTTGCAGGATTGGGATAGATTGTGGTGACGTTCAAGTCGTTAAGATCAGAGTTGAGGGAACCTATACGGAAGCTGATGTTTTCGGTGACATTGTGAATCTCTCCAAGAAAATATCTGACGAGGCAGAATCCGGGGAGATTCTCATAGGCAAGAGCCTGTGGCAGTTGCTTTATGCTTCGCATAAGATGAGATGCGAGAAGAGAAAAGGTCTTGTGAGAGACGGGGAAACTTATGACCTGTATTCCTTGAACTATTAGCTAGGTTCATGCATGCATTTCTCTTCTAGCGCCCATCGCTCCCAAGGTCTCATTAGGCTTTTTGAAAATCAAATTTCAGGTTGCACATCTAAAGAAAAAGGGGGTTTGCGGAGGGATATCACCATATGTCAATGAATAAAGTGCTGAGTATGTACTCTTGCACATCATGCATTATACTCACTCTTGAAGTCTGGAAAGAAATCTTCCGGAACTCTTTTGCTAAAACTCTTCCTCTTCCTTCAGAATCGCATTTCTCAGATCGGCAGCCGCGTCCTCGGGCTGCACTGTGTTGATATACACACCAGAACTCTTCTCGAAGCCAGCCCAGATGGCCAACTTCGGGTAAACCTCCAGATGCCAATGATAACACTCACGTTGCTTCATACTGGGAGAAAGATGGAATCCGAAGTTGTACGGGGGGTCGTTCAGCAGGGATTTTAATCCGCCAAAAGACAGCCTCAAGACCTTAGCTAAATCTTCGACTTCATCATTTGATATATCCATCAAGGTTGGCTGGTGTCTTTTTGGAGCAATCCAAAATTCTAGAGGGTGTACGCTTGCCCATGGAGCAAAAACGAGAAAGCTCTTGTTCTCCCAAACAAATCGCTGGCTGTCTCGCTCCCGCTCTAGAATGTTGCAGAAGGCACACTCTTCGTTTTCTTTCCATTTTTTTGTGCAGGCACCTAGTTCTTCTTCCAGAATCGCTGGAACGAAGGGGACAGCGATTATCTGGGTGTGGGCGTGGGAGAGAGAAGCACCAGCCTCTCTTCCGTGGTTTCTAAAGATTGAAACATACCTTACATATGTCTTTGCAGATAAAGCCTTCAGCCGGTCAAGATATGCATTGATTACATGGATTAGCTGCGAAATTCGCGCTTCTCCTGGATGTTCGTCGTGGTTGGGTGATTCGATGAGAACCTCGTGATGACCGATGGCTCTGGCGAGGAACTGGCTTTCTTTGACTTCTGCTTTTTCTGAATCATCAGGAGGCGTAAATGCGGGATATAGGTTTGGCACGCATCTCACTATCCAGTTTTTGTGGCGGAAACCGTCTTGATCTTTTTCCTTCTTTATTCCTCCGTTATTTGATGGGAGGTATACTAAGACGGCTGGAGGGGTCATATGTTCGTTTCCATGGCAAAGCGGGCACGTGTCTATCTTTCTTCTTTCTCGTTCTTTCTGTGCGAAGTCGGTTGGTCTTCTCTTTCTCTCAGTAGCTATAACCGTCCAACGATCTAGCAAGTAGTCCTTGCGTATCTCATTCGTTGACAGCTATATCCCGCCCAAAAGACTTCAAGTTTCTTGGTCTTCAGAGCTTTTCGATTCGGACTCAAGGAGCTTCTCATAAAGCTCAATTGTCCTTTCAGCGGCTGCGTCCCATGTGAACTCTTCGAGAACCCTTTTCCTACCATTCTTGCCTAGCTCTACCCGTCTTTGAGGGTCTTGTATGGCGTTTGTCATTCCCCAAGCGATATCTGCTGGATCGTTCGGATTTATGTGAAAGCCACACTGGTTTGGGCCGCTTGGAACTACGCTCTCTCTCATCCCGCTGACTCCGGAGGCTCCAACGACCACTGGCTTTTCCATGCTCATAGCTTCTAGAGCGACGATGCCGAAAGGCTCGTAGAGGCTTGGAAAAGCAGCGACGTCGCATGCTGCATAATGGGCTATACGCTCTTCTTCTGGCACAAACTCGAAGCGAAACTTTACGGAGTCTTGGAGTTTCAGTTTTCTGACGAGTCCTTCCAAGTAATCCTGCATATCCCCCAGGCCTACAATTACAAGCTTTGCGTTGGGAATCGTTTGTAGAACGTGGGGCATAGCTCTGATCAATTTGTCTACACCCTTCACGTATACGAGTCTACCGACAAAGAGTGCCATCGGATCGTCATCTCCTATCCCGTATGTCTGTCTCACCTCATGGATGGTTTCTTGGCCTACATTTTCTGGAGAATACTTCTCTGGGTCAACTCCGTTGTAGCACACTTGGAGTTTGTGAGGGTCGAAATTCGACTTTACCAGTTCATCCACCATCGCATAAGATACCGTTACTACCATGTCTGCCATCTGCCCCCCTCGGCTTTCAATGTTCGTTACCACGTTGGATCCGTTGCCCAATGTTCTTCCCTTCTCGGCTGAGTGCATGTGGAAGGCGAAGGGTAGATTCAATTCTCTCTTGATCGCAGCGCCCGAAATCGCGGAGAGCCAGTCATGTGCAACCACGACGTCATATTGGAAGTCCTCCAGTCGAACAAGTTCATTTATGAGCTTTGACGCACTCAAGTAATTGTATACAAGAATTTTGGAGAAGAGCTCTATCCCTCTACCCCACTTCTTAACGTCCTCAGCTATAACGTCCGGCAGAGAGTCGGAGACGTCTATGTGGAGGGGTCTATGAATCTCCATGCCGCGCCAGAGCTCCCTTGTGGGTAGACTTCCCTCATCGTCGTTCATGGTGAAGATGGATACGTCATGACCTAGCAGGACAAACTTTCTCGTAATCTCTGCAGCGTAGGTTCCTAGGCCTCCGACGATTTTGGGAGGATATTCGTAAACGAGCACCGCGATCTTCATCTCAGTTCGCTCCGAAAGCATTTCCTAATATGTTTGGTAAGGGATAAGTGGTATGAATTTTCCCTATATTCAAATGTTTTCCCTACTGTTCAATGTGGTTCGATTTGTATTTCGATGAACCGCAATTTCTATGACTTTAGAATGGCAAACCCGCGAAGTTTTTGAATTATAGCGGTTCGTGAATGGCTTGTTTCACCAGACTCTTGTTTTTCTATTGTGAAAAACGTTTATGCATGCACTAACAACTGATAACTCTGTCGCGTGAGAATTGTGTGCTAGGCGGGGGACAGTAGATCTTTCCTTGCAGCCAGTAGGGATGAATGTTTGGGGTGGAAGGATAATGCAAATAGAATGCTTTTCATGCGCTGATAGATTTCTTTTGCTCTCTGGGTTTTTTGGGAGTCGCAGTAGATGGGGATCTTTTCTGGATCGTCTTCCCTCATGTAGTATACGTAGGTTGGAAACTTCTTTGTTAGAGGAATGATTTGGATTTGTAGTCTTAGGGGCACAGCAATCTTGGAGGCTGCGGATTCTATAGCTCTCAGGCGTTCTTGTCTGTCCATTGTTTGTGGAGTATAGATTAGGAGTTTTCCGTTAGGCATCTGGTTCACTATCTAGATGCCTTGTTTTTTGTTTTTTAGGGTTGTTGATTTGAGTGATGAGAGTGGAGGTGGGAGAGTGGTAGGTGAAAGTGTTTTGTCTGAGTGCGTGAAGAGTTCACGCATGGAGGTGACTTGCAGAGGACAGAGTTATATGCATATTCTCTTCGTCTTAGGGAGACTATGTGGTATGAATAGAAATGTCTCGTAGAGCCTTGGTTTCCGTACGGTTAGAATAGCCAGAAGTTGTGTAGATCAACTACTGAGCTCGACGGGCACATCCTTCAAGTATGCTAGAGAGAATCTTTTGTATTCTCCTTCTTCAAGGGCGACAATGAAGCTTTGAATCTCCTCAGTAATATCTTTCAGGTCAACCCTAAGCCTATTCAACTGTTTATGGTATTCTGTGTAGTTTTTGTGAAGAGAGATGATCACTCCGGTCATGCCCAGACCCTTTCCGCTGTAGGCAAATATCACATTAGGAAACTTTGCAGCGTACTTTTTGGTTTTTTCCCTTGTTTCGCCTAGAAGGACATCTGGCCGCATTTTGACAAAGGTTAGAGCCTTTATCTCGAAACCCATCTTCTTGAAGTCTGGAATGATCGTATAGTCTTGAATGATTCTTTCTCGTTCAAGTTTGTGACGGGCTCTGGTGATCGTCGGCTGAGAAACGCCCAGAACCTTGGCAAGCTCTCTGTCGCTTCGTTTCGAATTCTTGAGGAGTTCCCGTAACAATTGTTGAGGCAACTCTTTTCGCATGAAACATAACTAGGAAGCAGCACGTAAAAATCTTATGGGCTGTTGACGAATTCTAGAAAGGTTTCATCGCCAGTCTCTTCTTCATTCAAGTAGCCCTCACGAATTTGAAGCGATGAAAACATTCTTATTTGCACACAGGGAAAGGGTAGGGTGTGTGATGGAGATGTTACGTGAGGAAAGGCTTGAGGAAGTCGGCAAGATAAGCCACTACTTCGCGAAGATAGAAGTAGCAGTCATAGACCTAACAGCTCCACTCTCGGTGGGTGACAGTATCACTATAAAAGGAGCGACGACAGACTTCGAGCAGACTGTGGATTCTATGCAGATAGAACACGAAAACGTAAAGACAGCAAAGGCAGGCGACAGCATAGGACTTAAAGTAAAAGAGAGAGTAAGAGAAAGCGACATAGTCTACAAGATAGTCTAAAGCTCCACAACCATTGATGCTGAACCATTCCACAGGCGCTCAGGAACCCAAGACAGCAAAACAGCTCCTAACTTCCAATGCTTTTACTCATACAAACGATAAACTTTCATAATCCTGAGTTTT
Source organism: uncultured Candidatus Bathyarchaeia archaeon (assembly GCA_964347995.1). GTDB lineage: Archaea > Thermoproteota > Bathyarchaeia > Bathyarchaeales > Bathyarchaeaceae. The sequence continues at coordinate 6,319 of CAYGBA010000055.1, forward strand.
TTGAAATCTCCTTTCCATTCATTACCTGTCTTCTTTCAAACTACCACCTGCAGAAAGATAATCGTCTATTGCCCTTGCCGCTCTCTTTCCATCACCTAGAGCTGAGATTACCGTTGCTGCTCCGCGAACGATGTCTCCGCCTGCGAATATTCCTTCTCTCGTAGTAGCACAGGTTTTCTCATCGGTCACAAAATATCCCCACTTGTTCGTTTGCACACTAGTAGCGCTCCGTGCAACAATAGGATTTGCATTCGTTCCGATGGCGTCGATGACCATGTCCACCTGCATAGTGAAGTTGGTTCCCTCTACGGGAAAGGGTCTTCTTCTTCCCGATTCATCTGGTTCATCCAACCGCATTCTGATGCATTCCATGCCAGTAATGTTGCCATTCTCATCGCCCAATACTTCTATCGGAAGGGCTAGAAAATCTAAGATTATGCCTTCCTCTTCAGCATGGGCAATTTCCTCTTCTCTCGCCGGAGCCTCGTTTCGTGTTCTTCTATAGACGATGTGTACTTCTCCTGCGCCTAGCCTTAGGGCGGTTCTCGCAGAATCCATGGCTACGTTTCCAGCTCCGATGACTGCCACTTTCTTCCCTAGATTGATCGGCGTATCAAATTCAGGAAATTTATAGGCCTTCATGAGGTTACTACGTGTGAGGAATTCGTTTGCTGAGTATACATCGTTAAGGTTCTCTCCAGGGATACCCATGAAACGCGGTGCGCCGGCACCATTTGCTAGGAATATAGCGTCAAACTCCTTTGCCATTTCGTCAACGCTTTTTGTAAGACCGACCACAAAATTGGTTACTATCTTTACTCCCGTTTTCTTGATTTCATTAACTTCATATTCGACGATGGCTTTCGGTAGCCTAAACTCGGGGATGCCGTAGATTAACACACCCCCTGGTTTTGGAAGTGCTTCGAGTATAGTTACGTCATAACCTAGCTTCGCTAAATCTGCCGCACAGGTCAAACCGGCAGGACCTGACCCGACAATCGCCACGCTTCTATTTTTCTTTCTAATCACTGGCAATTCCTGGTGTACATTGTGCTCTCTAGCCCAATCGGCAACAAAGCGCTCTAGCCGGCCAATGGCAACAGGCTTGCCCGCCCTGTCCCAAACACAAGTCTCATAACATTGGTTTTCTTGTGGGCATACCCTGCCGCACACGGCGGGAAGACTGTTCGTCTTCAATAATTCGAAGTACGCACCAGAGAAATCTTCCTCCACGATCTTTTTGATGAACTCAGGGATATTCACCTCCGCTGGACAGCCTTCTATACAGGTAGGTGACTCACATTGCAGACACCTTTGAGCTTCATAGATGGCGTCTTCCTTGTTGTAACCCAGGGGAACCTCGTTGAAGTTGTGAATTCTTTCCTCTACGGGCTGCTCAGGCATCGCCCTCTGTACTCGTTTCCCCCGCTCTTTCATCGGTATCATCTTCGCCACTATCTTTTCGCCTCCAGTTCTTCTTTGTACATCTCCAGAGACCGTTTTTCCAATCTATCGTACTTCAACAGCCTGTTCAAGAACTCTCGCCAATCTACTGAATGCCCATTGAACTCGGGTCCATCAACGCAGGTCAATTTAGTTTCGCCACCGATAGTAACGCGGCACGAGCCGCACATGCCCGTCCCATCAACCATTACGGCGTTCAGACAGACAATTGTCTCCACATGGTATGGTTTGGTAACATCACAGACAATCTTCATCATTACTGCTGGGCCAACAGCCCATATCCTCTTTACGTCTTTCTCCCTCTGTAGTACATCATTCAAAACGTCTGTGACGAAACCCTTCCTCACATAGCTTCCATCATCGGTGGTGATCAAGAGCTCTGTGGAAGCCTTTCTCATCTCCTCTTCCATCATGATCAAATCCTTTGTCCTCGCACCTATGATGGCGATAACTCTGTTGCCAGCTTCCTTCAGCGCCCTTGTAATAGGATAAACACAAGCAATGCCGGTTCCTCCGCCTATGGTTATGACCGTCCCATACTTGTCGATGTCCGAACGCTTGCCCAGCGGGCCAACAAACGCGAAGAGCTCGTCTCCTTCACTCATCTGAGCCAGCTTTGTAGTGGTCTTACCCACAGTCTGGAACACGATCTGTATCCATCCCTCCTCTCGGTCATAATCGGCGATGGTTAACGGTATACGTTCTCCTTTCTCATCGATCATCAAAATTGCAAACTGCCCGGGCTGCGCGGCTTCAGCTACATATGGCGCTTTGACCCACATGGAATAAATGACATCATGCCACTTCTCTTTCCGTAAAATCTCATACATCATTTGACCCTCTATCAGTCTTTGATATTCATTCTCTTGATGCATGTACCATGGAGAACTAACATTAGTGACAAGAGCTCCAGAAAAAGATTATGCTTTGGGATGAGTGGTGTGAAAAAAAAGGCATGCACAAGGGCCCAGCAAAGGCTACCTTTTCTTCAGACTAGGCACTGCATCAGCACAGAACAGATCAGGAAGTTAATCTTATAAAACGATTGAAAGGACATTTACTATAGAGGTTCAAATTATGGAGGATTCGAGCTGGCAGCCTCCGAGCTGGGTGTATAGGGAACGGCGTCCACCAGACAATGATGCATACTTTGAGAACATGACTCGCGTCATCTTCCAGGCAGGCCTCAGCTGGAAGATGATCAGCAAAAAATGGCCCAACTTCAGAAAGGCCTTTGAGAACTTTTCTGTCGACAGAGTTTCCCAGTTTGATGATAGTGATCTAGCGCGGCTTCTAGCAGATAAGGGCATAGTGCGGAACAGAAAGAAGATTGAGGCTACAATCAATAATGCAAAGGAATTCGGAAAGATCATAAGGGAGTTTGGATCGTTCCAGGCGTACCTTGAGAGTCTTGACAAGTCGCAGGACTACGCCCTGGCGATCAAAGAACTAGGCAAAAAGTTTCGACGCTTGGGCCCTTCTTCCGCACGCATCTTCCTCTACAGCATTGGAGAAGACGTGAGACATCCAGAAGAATGACTACGGAATGGTCTTGGAATGCGAGTAAGGCCTGCAAAACGTGAAGACATCGAGGAGATAAACAGGCTTACGCTACAGATGCACAATCACCTCGGACAGCTCGTAGGCATAGAATTTACCGTAGACGACCTAGAAGACGAATTCTATGACGAATCTGACAGCTTGGATGGAGTCTTTGTTGCAGAGGTTGGCGAAAAGATTGTGGGATACATCTCCTTCTCCAACAAGATCCGAGATGATGAGTGGTGCGGTAGATATTATGCACTGGAACATCTGATTGTAGACGAAGAACATAGAAGAAAAGGCTTAGGTACAAGGCTTCTCGAAGCTCTGCTGGATATAGCGAAAGAAGATGACGCTAATGTTGTCGCAGACACCTTCGTCAAGAATAAAGGCACAATAGAATTCTTCAAGACTCGCGGCTTCAAGCCGCTTGAAACGACTTTTCTCCTGGATAGAAAGAAGAAATTAGAGCTTAGCAATTCACCGTCTTAGAGTGCGCAAAGTACTTGGAAATGCAACTCATGCCTTGAAGGCACGTTGGTTGCTAGGGTATCTTGCTGATTACCTTGTCGACCTTTATCTTGTGGGTTTCGAGCGCCAGCTCCTTCGGGTCCACTCCCAATGCCAAGGCTAGAAGTTCTGTGTAATGAAGCACCGGCATGTC
>CAYGBA010000056.1:0-9907 GCA_964347995.1 uncultured Candidatus Bathyarchaeia archaeon
GTGCTCTTGGAGTCTGGATAATATGTAAAGAAGTCATCATCTTGTGCAAAGATGCTTTCAAAGAGTGCTCGATCTTTGGTTAGAGCCCACCTAAAGGAATCGTGGATTATCTTCGCAATTTTGTGCTCCTCGTTCATACGATCTAGACTGCGCAAATCTGGTCAACGGGGCAATGTTTCTACCCACTAATAATAATTTTGCAGGAAGTGTCAACACTTTCGTTTTTGGCATGCATGCATGAGAGGACGGGAGAAAAGAAAGATGTTGAGGGTTTGGGTTTGGGAATTAGATTCTAGTGCGTGCGCAGATTCAACTGGAAGGCTATGTTCCCTCCTTCCAACTATCTATGTACTCACCTTGCTCTCCAGTCAACTCATCAATTTCTATCTCCATAGCTCTCAGTTTCAGTCTAGCAACCAACTCATCTTGACTTCTAGGAATGTCATAGACCCGGTTCTCCATCCCCTCATGCCGCTCCACCAGACGTATCAACGAGAGAATCTGATTTGCGAAAGAGAGATCCATCACTGACGAAGGATGTCCTTCGGCGATAGCGAGGTTGAAGAGCCGGCCCTCAGCCAAGACATAGACATATTTTTCATTGGGCAATCGATATTTCGTGACCCCTAGTCTGATCTCTTCCTTACTCAAGGCGTACTCTTCAAGTTGATCAACTCTCACCTCAACGTTGAAGTGACCAACATTGCCAAGAATCACGCCACTTTTCAACAACGCAAAATGCTCTCTCGTGACTATATTCTTGTTCCCCGTAGCCGTGACTACAATATCTCCTTTCTCTGCGGCTTCTCTCATCGGCATCACTCGATATCCGTCCATGGCTGCCATTAGAGCTCTGATCGGGTCGATCTCGGTCACAATCACATTAGCCCCCATCCCCCCAGCCCGCCTAGCAACGCCTTTGCCGCAACGGCCGTAGCCAGCCACTACGAAATTCTTTCCAGCAACGAGTACGGATGTCCCCCTCAGCAATCCGTCTATTGTTCCTTGACCGGTTCCATAAACGTTGTCAAACTCCGCCTTCGTCTCAGCCTCGTTCACGGCGACGATGGGATATTTCAACTCGCCATCCTTCGCCATGTTTCTCAAACGGCGAACGCCAGTGGTAGTTTCCTCCGTCCCCCCTGTCACATCGGGCAGGAGCGTTAGATGATCCTTATGTATCCTGAGCACTAAATCTGCGCCATCGTCCATCGTTAAATGTGGACGAATCTTTATCACCTCATCAAGACACCAGTAGTATTCGTCTTGATTTCCCTTCCATGCAAAGATCCTAACGTCCTCTTCTGCAAGCTGCGCCGCGATTTCATCTTTCGTCGTCAGCGGATTGCATCCTGCCCAAGCCACTTGGCCGCCGAGGCGTTTCAACGCCCGGATAAGCACAGCGGTCTCCTTTGTGACATGAATTGCCCCGGAGATCTTCAACCCTTCAAATGGCTTCTCCTTCCCATAAGTCTCGATTAACTTCATAACAACTGGCATGTGTTCCTCGGCCCATCGAATCTTCTTCAATCCCGTTTCCGCAAGGGAAAGGTCTCTTACTTTGTATCTGCCTGATTCGTAATCCATTCGGTCTCCCTGGACAATTGTTGGCTGAGATGCTTAGTAAAAATTTTGGAGCGAAATCCATAAAAATCCCGAAATTCCTATATAGAAATAGTCCATGCGGTAGAAAAATTTTGGTGAAATTATGTTAGACGACAGAGATGTTAAAATCCTGATGGAACTTCAGGCAGATTCGAAAAAATCGATAAAGCAGATCGCCAGAAAGCTCGACATGCGCCCTAGTACGGTTTACGACAGAATCAAGATGCTCGAGAAAGGAGGGGTAATTGACAAATATGTCGCGCTCCTCAATGACGAGAAGCTGAAGATCGAAATAGTCGGCTTCATACTGATCAAAGGCAGAACTACCCGATACCTCGACAAGATGCCGAATCTCTACACCGATCCCCATGTCGCCGAGATCCGAGGAGTCACCGGGGACTACGATATGCTCGTGAAGACCCGGTTCAGCACAATGAGGGAATTCAGCAAGTTCCTAATCCGTCTCAGGGAACACCTTGCCGAAGACATTTTCGAAACGAAGACACTCATCTCGACGACAAAACTCAGAGAGACCACAGAAAGACCGCTCTTCACAAGATAGATGCAATCACTAGGCTCGCCCACTAACCGTCGTCCAATTAACGTCTCCTTTGGCTGAGTTAAATTTTAACTCCCAAACCCAAACTAGGCAACCTTTCGAACTCCAGATCTTGCTTCTCTTGAAAGCAATAAATAATCAGATTTGCGTAATGAAGTGGGGAGAGACAGATGAGTGACGACATTGTGATAGGCTACTGTGGCGTGTGTTGCAATCATTGTGGTATGCAAACACGCATTCCCGAAATGGCAAGAAAACTGAAGAGATTCATTGATGCCTATGGATACGGCGTTTGGATAAATAATATCACACAAGAATTCGATTTCAACAACATGATGAAAGCTCTAGACTGGTTTGCCCAGTCAACATGCTCAAACTGCCTGAAAGGCGGAGGAATGCCTCACTGTGAAGTCAGAATCTGCTGCTCGAAGAAGAAACTAAAGAACTGCTACTTCTGTGAAGAGTTCTCCAGATGCGAGAAACTTGGCTACCAAAAAGGAACATATCAAATCGGAGGGCACCATGAAAGGATAAAGCAAATCGGATATGAACACTGGTTGAATGAGCAAGAAAGCAGAATCAAAGAGAATTTCGATAATATTGAATATCTCGAAAGACGCGGGAGTGAAAATTAAGCGCGCGCATTATTGTTTTAGAATCTCTGTTACTACATGAGTAATAGTCCTTAATGCGTTTTTTCTCATTTCTTGCACATATTGAGATTGGTCGATGACATCGTATTCTTTGTTATCGCTTACGTATAGGAGAGCGTAGTTTTCGAAGCCCTCTTTTTGAGAGTAGTAGTAAAAGGTTGATGTTCCTAGAGTGCGGATAGGCAAGAGACAGACTATTGAAACGTTAGTTAGCGAGGAAGCGTTGTTACTAGCGAAGTTTCTGAGAGAGGAGCGGAAGACGTGGATTCCGAGAATACCTCGCTTATGAGTGCGATGTTTGAATTCTCGGTATTCAGAGCTTGCTGGGAGTTTTGGTTTTCATTCCTCAGTTGGTCCTTTGAGCCAGCCTTTGATCCCCATTTCCCATTTCTTTTCTTTCTTTTCTTTCAGTTCCTCTCTTCCGTTTGTCACAGAGCGGAGTGTGATTCCCCAACAGCTGTAGTTCCACATGTAAGGCTCTTGTAGAAGATGCGTAAATGATAGCTCACCATACGCCAGAAATCCTATCACTTGGGTTGATGGGAGCGCCTCTTTCAGAATTTCAGCCTCGGTCTTTGATGTCCATCCAGAGCTTATCTCAGTGGATCTACGACCGAAACAAGAAACTATTAGAGTGATGTCGTTCTCGCCAAAACGTTTTTCCCTTAGCATGTTGTGTAAGTTGCGTCCTCCTTTTTGGATTTTTTCACAATCAAGTTCAGCGACATAGCCAGTCATCGTAGGCTCGTGGCATCTAACAGGTAGAACAAGTTCCAAATTTTGTCCGCTTGTTCTCATTGGGGCTATAGGAGCATAGTTGCCAAAAGGAAACGAAAATGCGTACTTGCTGCAGGTTGGATGAAAGGGTAGCACTTTAAACTCAAAAATAATCTTAAGAAGTTCCTTTTCATCAGGTATCAGCAATCCTTTCTCTCGGCATATCTTGGCTTCGTTTTCGTATATTATCTTGGCGTATGCTTCGCGAGGGTCCTTGTTGTCGATTCGCTTAATGTACTTGAACTGCGGTTTTGCTTCAGGGTCAAAATCGAACATATGCGACCTTCCAATGTTTTGGACGGCCCCTGTATCAAGAGCGATAGAAGGTTCCGATAGATTTGGGATTAAGGCGCATACTGCCTGATTGCTGAGGATTCTGAGTTCTGATTTTTGGCCGAGCCTTCCATAGAATTGATAAATAAGCGTTCCTAAAAGCCCATCACCACTGCAGCCGCCCATTACATTCATTATCCTTGCTTCACGCATAGTGCCCATGAAATTTGCGATTCCTTCGGCTACGAAATGCTCATGCTCAACTCCCAATTCCAAAAAAGCTTTCGGTCCTTGTGTCAGTACATAAAGAGTCTTACCTTTTCCAACATGTTCTTTGATGTCTACTCTTTGATTAAAGTCAATCCAAGCGTCATGAACCATTTCTCTTCCTTGTTCCACGGCTTCCCTTTCTGTTCTAAGACTCCACGTTTTCCCAACACCAATCGGAACATTGCTCACCAAAGCCAATATGGATAATCCGTTGTAGCCGATTCCCGAAACTTCCTTCAACTCAAGGTCTTCGTTTTCTATCTCGCCTGCAGTAGTATGGCCAATCAATCTAGGCTGGTTCGGAGCCGTATATCCCTTAAATACTCCCTCTATAACGCCCAGAATTCTTTCACATATGAATCGGTCTTTCTCTTCAGTTTCGCCTCTGTAACTTAAATAGAGAATCAAGAGCTTAACGTCTTTCAGATCGTATCCAGCGTTAGAAATGTCCTTTTCGAGTTTATTAAGAACAGCTTCGGTTAATCTCCGGGCTTCCTCCGGGTTGTTCCTTTTTCTCAATTCCATCTCGATATTCGGATCAACGATTAAGTCGTTCTTTGTGTGCGCGTGACCTGCAAAGCCCAAGAAGAAATCGTTAACCATGATTACCCCTAGATTAGTATATTATTGTTAGACTATTTTTCTTTTGGGTTTGGGGTTTGGGGGTTAAAATTTAAGCCCCCTACACAACCTATTGGCTCTTTCTCCTCAGCTTGGGAATAAACATAGGAACTCTGGCTTTGTATTCGCGGTATCCGTCTCCAAACTGCTGTATCAACTCTTTCTCTTCTTCTAACGTAAACCAATATCCTACTATGACGTTTACTATTGCAATTAGCAGGCCAACGAGTGATTTAAATCCAAGAGCGATACTCAAACAGAAAAGCATAAGTGCCAGATAATGCGGATGCCTAATGGAAGCATAAATGCCGCTTGTAACGAGCGTGACGCCAGTTTTCGAATGTAAGTTCTGACCTGAGCGGTCAAATTCCCTCTTTGAGAGAATCCAAACGCAAATGCCTAGAGCGAAAGTTACACCACAAACCAGCCAGGCAACCCACCATGGAATTGGTAGTAGAAGAAAGCCAAACCAAACTGTGAGGACACCCACAGGGATCGCCATGAAAAAGAATACGAAAAATAGAAGACCATAAAATGGGCTAGTCTTGACAGTTGATTCTTGCATCTTCACATCTTTTGTACAATATGTTTCTTTCAGATTTTATGAATTGTGGAAGAAATCTTGTGAAAGAATTAATCAAGCGCGTGCTCCTGTGCAACGCCTGAAGTGAGTTCTCGGGTCGATACACAAACCCAGCACACGAAGGTTCTGCGCATAAATTGTAGTGTTTGACTACGCAAGGATGCATGCGCGCTTTAGTTTTCATATATTAATCATCATTTTAGATGAGTGGAGAAAACAACAGCCATCCTCCAATGACTACTTCAAATAGAATCGCCGTCAGACCACCGATAGCTGTGAAGTCTCTAAGGTTGAGTCTTGCAAGTTTTGTCCCAGTACTAAAGCCAACGAGAATGCTGGCACCAATTCCAAACCACCCAATAACATGCGGTACAACTCCCGAGGTGACTAACACGATTGAAAAGGCCAGTGTACCAATAGACCATAGGATCATTGCAAACTTGAACCTAGTGTCTTTTGCTTTGAAAGTGGCACAAGCTAAATCACTCAACGAAGCTCTTTCCGCACCACTAGAACCTGAGTATTGTCCAGCTATGTTGATAAGTCCCCAATAGCTCGGTTCATTATAGAATTGGATCAAGCCTTCTCCTATCCGAAAGATAAGCAAAACAATTCCAAGCAATAAGCTATAGGGACCAAAAGCAATAAACAACACTATAGTAAGTGCGATGACGCTACCATGTTCTACCAGCGCCAACACGATGCTCATTTGAAATTTCCTCGGATTTTTGTTAATCTTTTGCAGGTCAGCCTCTGAGTCATAATCATCTTTTTCCATCAAATAACCTAATGCCCCCATTGCAAGATTCAAAACCAAGATGAGCAAAAAAAGAAAACCAGATAAGACCATTTCAACAATCAAAGGGAATCCCAAACTATTCTATTGTTCTTCTTCACTTATTCACATTTCAGTTATTGCTTTCCCTCGTTCATATCTTTTTTTTGCGCGCGCATTCATTCATGCATGTACAAGGACATGAAAGAGGGTTGGAGAGAGTTCTTTGAGAATCATCCTGACTACCGGAACATCTTCACCTCTGTAACAGTCAAGGACGATGTTGTTGTCATGGTTGGTTCCTCTACGTGCTCTAATGAGAGAAGACTAAATGGTCCAAGCATATGGACTGCCAAAGTATGTGAAGGACTCGTCTGCGAATGGAGAGTAACATGGCTGGACCCAAGGTAGGTGCGGAACCAAGAATGATCATGCACGAGGGCTATTTATTGCCCCCTGAGAGAGAATCTAAGGTAGTCAACAGCTAATGCGTGCGTGTTTTGAGGATGCTATTCATTTTCGCAAGACGTTTGCCACTTGCAAAGTGCAGGAGTAAATAGGCTGCAATTGCCATCATGGAGACGATGCCACTAGCATACCATATCCAATTCGGGTTGTAGTTATCCATAATTAGCCCAGCAGCCAAAGGACCTAAAGCAAAAGGAATTGTCCAGCTAAAACCAAACATAGCCATGTAGCGACCACGCATGTCTTCAGGAGCAAAATTGGCCACTAATGCTTGGCCAACTGGCACCACAAGCATTTCGCCTATTGTGATTATGACCATCGCTGTCATGAAGAGGATGTATGTAGACACAAAACCATACATGGAAAAACCAATAGCATAAAGCAGTGTGCCTAGGACCATCACCATCATGGGAGGCAAATTCTTGATCCTGCGTGTTATCCAAAACTGGAAGAGAACAACCATACCGGCATTGAGGCTGAGGAGATACCCGTAGCCTTGATCTGGAATGCCATGAACATCACGTAGAAACACAGGGAGCGTAGTGTTAATCTGTACATACGCCAACGTCATCAAGATCGAAGCGAACATGAAAGTCATGAAAAGTACATCACGACCTACCTTGAAGTAGCCCCCTAAGGTTTCTAAGATGCTCTCGCTAGGTTTATCGGGTGACACTTCAGGCTTTGTTTCTGGAATTATGAAAAACACAATAACAGCAGTAACAGTGCTGGCAAAAGCATCGATAATAAACAACCAAATGTAGGAGTATGTTGCCAAAATGCCACCAATAGCTGGGCCAATCGTTACAGCTAAGTTCATGGCAACCCGAAGGATTCCAAAGCCGTCAGCTCGTTTCTCTTCTGGTAGTAAATCAGCAATCATTGCCTGTTGAGCAGGACCGCCAACGTTGCCAAACAATCCAATAATCCCTCCAGCAAAATAGATTATTTTCATATCTTCTGTGAACCCCAATATCAAAGCGCTGAATGCGCTTGTGACTAGACCAAAGATAATCACTACTTTGCGACCAAACTTGTCGGTCATGGCGCCGCCAATCATACTACCAAAGACACTAGTGATGGCGAAGATGCTGAAGAGTTGGCCGATCTCTGTCATGCTTACCTGGAATTTAGCTGTGATAAACAAGCCTATGAATGGGAAGATAAGTGCACCGCCTACTTGGTCAATGAATAGAGTAGCGATTACAATCCAGAAGTTGTGAGGATATTCACTGTAGATTTTGCGAATTCTTTGAATGACCATTATATTGTTTCCTCACCTTCAAGACTGTGCATATATGAAGCTCCAGGAATGGTCGCCGAGCATGTATGCAATTCTAGGTTAGTTTTGTGAAAACCCCTAATGCATGCTACATGGATGCTGCTAGATGCATACGGTTATTTCTTGTTCTTCCTGTACCTTTTTGGGAGTTTGACTTTGGAATTTCGGTTGTACTTTCGCTTGTTCTTCATTTCTCACCACTTTCCAGCGTTCTTCACACCTTCTCCCAGAACCATTGTATAAACATTTCGTTTTTGTTGCAGGCGATTCACTCGCTCCTGTATGATTTCGTACGCGATGGGCTACTTATTGCCCTCTAAGGAATGCCCCGAGGTGGTTCAACTATGGACAAATGCTCGCGCGTTGATTTCTCCCACAAGTCATAGAGTCAGCCTTTAATATTCACTTCTTCAAAATTCAAGGTTTGGAGGGTGATAGAATGGATGTAGCATCTTTTTCAGCAGTAGTAGCAGCAATAAGCGTGGTAGTAGGTGTGATCTTTGCTATCTTTCAGATGCGAGATGCGGCCAGAACGAGACACACTGGACTCATTATACAACTGAATCCAGCACTAAAGGTTACTATGAGCGAAGTTATTGAATATATATCTAGAATTTGGAATCTGGAATTTAAGGACTATAAAGAATATCTGGAAAAATACGGTGACCCGCTGTCGGACAAAGCGCTTCACACAACTACGGGGTATTATGATGGACTGGGATTTCTGCTGTACAAACGACTCATAGATATCGAAACAATTGAGTACATTGTGAGCGGATCAAGTACGGGTGTATGGGAAAAATTGAAGCCCATAACAGAAGGCATGAGAAAGCACTACAATATGCCAGAGTTATTCAAGTGGTTTGAATATCTCTACGAAGAAATGCTGAAAAGAGAACAAGGACTACAACAAACACGGCAATAGACAACATCGTTCATCTCATACTCACCCACCTTCAAGAAAATCAAGAGATTACAGTGTAGAGTAGTTTCTTCCAGAAGCCCTATAAACTGGGGGAATAGATGAAATGGATCGTGAATGAAATGGTGAAAGTTTTTGTCGTTTATGACACAAAGTATGGCAACACAAAGCTTGTGGCCGAGAAGATCGTGGAGGGAATGAAAGAAGCTGAAGGAATGGAAGCTAGCATCGGTGATGTCGAGGAAACCGATCCTGAACAGGCAGTTGGTTTTGATGCTATTTTGGTAGGGTCGCCGAACCATTTTGGTGGACCTGTTGGAGGTATCAAAAGGTTCATTGACAAACTCGGTAAACTTGACTTGAAAGCGAAATGGGTTGCTGTTTTCGATACCTACGAGGAAGGAGACTTCGAGAAGGCTGTGAAGAAAATGGAGAAGAGAATAGGCGAAAAGGTTCCTGCATTGAAACTAATAACTTCAGGCTTATCAATAAAGGTCGATGGAACGAAGGGTCCAATCACAGATGGAGAACTTCCCAAGTGCGAAGAATTCGGAAAGAAAATAGCAAATCTACTTAAAACCTAACCGCTATCTTTGAAGAAATGCCCGCGCAAACTCCAGAGACCGCTGTCACGGTGTTGCATTAGGGGAGTGTTTGAAAAAGGGCTAGGCTCATATCTTCTACGATAAGAAACGACATCGGGGTTCGTTTGGATGAACTTGGCAGAATATTCTAGTTGTGATGGTGTCGCTCTAGCTGATTTAGTCAGAAAACGAGAGGTGTCACCAAAAGAACTGGCGCATCTTTTTGTGGAAGCAGTAGAAAAGGTCAACCCTAAGATCAATGCTGTCATAGAGGTCTATTTTGACCGCATCGACGGGCTAGATGAACAGGCAATCTCTGCTGGTCCATTCGCTGGGGTGCCGTTCTTAATGAAGGACATTGGAGCTGGCGAAAGCGGACGGCGTCAAGATATGGGATCTAGGCTCATGAAGGGACACGTTGCAGACCATGACTCATTCTTGACCGAGCTTTTCAAGAAAGCGGGTTTGACTCTGCTGGGTCGCACAACGACGCCGGAATTCGCCCTGGGAATCTCGACCGAATCGGTGTTGACTG
>CAYGBA010000057.1:0-9819 GCA_964347995.1 uncultured Candidatus Bathyarchaeia archaeon
TCGGGGTCCGTGCCTGTTCGCATGATGAATCGTTGGAAATCTCGCGCGGTGCGCAACCGCACTCGACGTCGTCTGAGATAGTTGGTGAACACGGTGTAGTTCGCGTCGTACTCCCTTTGTTCCTGAGGCGTCAGATTCACGAGTTTCTTTTCGAGCACGTAGTGGGACAAGTGGGTTCCGGCGAGATCATCGGTTTCCAGTTCGTAGACTACGTTGCCGATCAGCCGGGGCAGCAGTTTGTGCCCCTCGTCTTCGCGGATGTACGTTGCCGTCAACCCCATGCGGAAGGGTGCTGCAAAAAGCTCGGCAATCTGACTGTAGCTCGGGGCGGGAAGGTGGTGGACTTCGTCGAACACGACGAGCATGAACTTGTTGCCCAACTCTTCGGCGCGGATGTACGCGGAATCGTACGTGGACACGGTGATCGCTTGGAGGCTGTTCTCTCCCCCTCCGTAGGCTCCCACGTCCACGTCGAACTCTTTCGCGAGATTAGTTCTCCACTGTTCCATCAAGTCTATGGTGGGAACGACCACGATCGTAGGGGCGTTGACCGTGGAGATCGCTGCCATGGCAACGATGGTCTTTCCCGCGCCGGTCGGCAGCACGATGACGCCTCGCTGTCCCGCATGCTGCCACGCTTGCACGGCCTCTTCTTGGTAGCCGCGGAGCCTAGTTTTGCTTGCGAGTTCCGGACACGGAGGCAGGTCCAACACGTCGTCTTTAAAGTCTAGCTGGCTCCGTCGTAGAAACTGCAGGATTTCGGGGTAATACATCGCCATTGCGCGGAAGGCACCCACCCGAGGGTCCCAGCTGCCATATGGAACCTTTACGTCACCCCCAACCAGAATCGTTCCCTTGTGATACCGCAGCTGAACCAAACGCGTTCTCCTTTCCCTTATAGATTGGAAAAAACTGCTTATAACGTTTGGAACTGTGCAACGCGCCAGATTTTGCGAGTAGATTAACAGTTGAAGAACAATGCGTAAAAAAGAAGGAGAATCATGGTTTTTTATTTCGGCTATCGTGGATGACTATGTTGCCACCTTGCAACTCTCCAAATGGATTGGACCCTGCTTCGTGGAACAGCATCCCATTCTTGTCCAATGCACGTATTTGATAGACGTCTATGCCTCCGTCTACGTCGTTGTCCCAAACATCGACTCTAAACCTGTAATTGCCTTCGGACCATACCAACTCGCCAGTTTCTGGATCATAGATTTGAATAACGCACTTGCCTTCAAAGAAAGCGTGCTGTTCCTGAATTGCGAGTCCTCTCCAGGCGTTGCTTCTGACTATGTAGACCAACTGGTCAAGGCGATACACGTAGATTGAGCGTCCCTGCATTCTTCCTGACTTAAGGTACTTTACGTTGAAGCCAAAGTTGCCGTGGCTTTCAGTTGGATCGATTATCCAACCGCCTCCTGTTACAAATGCCCCCGTTGGTTCGTAGACCGTCAACGGAACGGGATCAGAAGTTGGTGCCTCATAGTAATCATTGTGGGCTGAGTCAAGGCTAACAATAACGAGGTAACAGTTTTCCTGTAGATCACCAATTGTTGCTGTCGCCACACCCACACCGGTAGTCTCTGTTTCACTGACAGCTATTGGTCCCACTTCAACAATAGGATTCGAAAGATCTATGGGAACAGTGTAAATTCTGAAAGTAACGGAGATCAGGGTTACGTCGCCCCACCAGCCGTCTTCACTGTCGTATACTGTGGCTCGGAGATCTATTGTGTTGGCTGTTGTAGGTAGAACGGTGTCGCCGGTATAGTCTACAATGGCGTCCTCTTTGAGAATACCGAAGGACTTCGTGTCAAAGCTCTCAATGTAGTCTTCGTCGCCTAAGAACCTTGCAGTGACTTCACATGTTGTTGCAGGCTGGTCAAGTAAGATCGTTGCTTCGCCTATACCTTCACTGTCCGTTGTCGCTTGAACGATGTAAGTGTCGCAAAGATTGAACTCAACCGTTTTGTCTGCTATGGGCTCTTCGGTTCCCGCATCAATAAGTGATGCTTTGAGGGTTACATAGTCAGAGTATTGACCATCAACATCTCCGATATAGTTCAATATGGTTGGGCGCCCGACAACCTCTAGCTCAATGATTATTGCTGCGTCTCCATCATTCTCAGTAGCAACAGAGATCACTCCTGAATAGTCGCCT
Organism: uncultured Candidatus Bathyarchaeia archaeon; assembly: GCA_964347995.1. Taxonomy (GTDB): domain Archaea; phylum Thermoproteota; class Bathyarchaeia; order Bathyarchaeales; family Bathyarchaeaceae. The sequence goes on from CAYGBA010000057.1 coordinate 2,165, forward strand.
GGAACTGCATTGTTTGGAGTAGATATTGTTGCTGTAACGTCTTCTGTTGCTCCTTCTGGAACTGTAAAGTCATTCAGGCTAAAGTCAATGTTTTCAGCCAATATTGTGTTGCCATACGGGTCTTCCAGATCAGATGCTGTTAGGACGACATGTTGCAGGTCTTTTTGACCAGTCGTCTCGCTTATGATGAAAGCCTTGCTTAGTGTTTCTCCAACCTTCAATTGTCCGATTAATTCCTTGGGTGTTACATCTATTGCTGGTGGAGTCGGTGGACTAGTTCTGATTATTTTGGGTGAGACTACTGTTCCCCAAATGCAATCGGATTCATCCACCTCGCCTGTGACCACATCAACATGATATGGGTGGTTATAGGTTTCTTCGTCACCAAGGTAGGAGATGAAATCAAGCTCGCAGGGAGCCTCAGCCAACCCTAGCAATTCAGTTTTGTAGTTTCCGCCAGCTGGGTTCACTATGACAACGTATTGGGGCTCCGATAGAGGTCCTGAATAGATGGAGTTTGGAATTTGATTGACAATTGCATTTGAATCATAGTCAAAACCAGCGACTCGCTCACTTGGATCTTGAACAGTCAGTGTTGCGGGAGATCTCAAGATTATGGTTAAGTATGATAGCCGTTGAACTGGTGATGGTCCACTACGTGTCTGCAAAGCTAATATTGAATATGCTGTTGCTATGTTTGCTGATTCTGCCCATCCACTTCCCTGCCAATACCATTTATCTGCAGCAACTTCATGTTTAAGATCGACAAGTCTATCATAGAGTTCCGAATACCAATTGTGTCCATCTATAGTTGAGAGTCCAGTCATTAACAGAGCTTTTGCATTTACCAAGCAATAGTAATACAACCACGAACTACCTGCGCCAGGGTTTTCATCCCAGGTGTAATGATCTCTTAGCCATTCTAGTGCTATGACTGTTCGGGGATCACTCATAGGTACATCTGATAGAAGTAACCCCCAGATTCCCGCGGCATGCATACTTCCCCACGAATTAGGAGTTGCTGGAGTATATGAGAAACCGCCATCCTTAAGGTAGCTTCTGTAAGGTTGCACGGTATAGTCCTCTCCTTCAATGTTCAAGGTGATTGAGAAATCGACATCCTGACATCGATGTAAGAACACTTGAACTTTAGTCCAAAGAGAATGATCTTTAGGTAAACCCGCAGCATCCAACGCTAGCAGGACAAACTGGGTGTTTGAGAGGTCCGGTCGGCTACTACTGCCGTATCCGAATCCACCATAGTACAAACTGTTTCTAGAAACACTTCCCCAGAGACAATCTTCATCCCACTGCGAGTGCACCAGCCAATCTCTGGCGTTTTCTATAATCTCATCGTAATCCCCATTGTGAGTAGCCACCAATACCATGGTCGCCAGTGATGTTTCATATGCACCCCGGTATTGACCACTACTGTATATCGCTCCACTCGGCTTAACATTCCTAAGGATAAATTGAATTGCATCATGAACTGTGGTATCTGTTTCATCATAACCTGCATTCAGGAAAGCCAACGCTGCTAGCGATGTTACACCAACGTATGTACTATAGCCACCATGCCATGACCCATCATACCACGTACCATCCTGTCGCTGTTGCGTGCGAAGCCAAGCCAACCCCTTCTCTACGGGATCTGGTGGAAGCAACGAGTAGTCTACAGCTTCACTTTCGCTGGCTGATATCGTCATACTATCAAAAGCTGCTGTTATCTCCAGATCGTATTTCCCATCGTTTTCTTGTGTTGGAGGGGTGACTTTCAAGGTGTAGATTCCGAAACGTAGGAAAAACAGGTCCACAAGATCATAGGTTTGTGTAGGTAATCCACCAATGTAAATATCAAAGCTTGGTATCTTAGGTATGCCGGTGACTGCTATATAGACTGGGTTCGGGTCGTTGCGATCGCCAGCTTTTGCAGGATTTTCAGTTGAAGGCTGCAATATCTGAAGCTTGCAGAGGTAGAAAATCGGTTGCAAAGGAGGATTATCATCTCTTCTCCATTGCTCTAGCAGTGGTATTCCAAGGGGACCTGAAGCTGCTGTTATATCAACGGATATTTTATACCAGCCAGACTCTGCATCTTCAGGTATGATCCACTCGAAAGAGTCTTCATACTCATTGTTCAGATCAAATTCACAGAAGAATCGGGAGTATGATGTCACAACGTTTCCAAGCTGGTCGCGAAGGTTTGCTGACCAAGAGAACTGGGTGACTGGAAGTATCCACATGTATTTGATGTATACTTGAATTTCAGATGCTTCTCCATGACTGTATATCTTCTTGTCAGGTGTGACTACGATATGAAAGGGTATATCTTGTGGAGGATTGCTATTCAATCTGGCCAGATTTTCCGCCGCATGCGAAAGTGCTTGGATTCTGTCTTGGATTTCTTCAACATTAGATTTTAGTTCGTCCTGCCACTCATCCGGAGGTAACACAGGTTTTCCTCCGCTTGTACTCCAATCTTCCGTCGGATAATACTTGTAATGGAAGTAGAATCCGTTATCTTCAACGCTATATACTCCATTCTCTTCATAGGTCTCCAAGATCCCTTCATCCTCTTCATCAACATCTTGGTCTACATAGTCAAAGTCCAACGGGTGATCGACATCTGTGGTGTTAATTGTTACCAAAACTCTATTGTCTTGGTCGTCTATCTCGTAAGGTTGGTCTCCATACCAAAGATCATCTGCATCATCCTTCCTCCATTCATCGCCATAGATAAGATTGTGACTTATTTTCACCTCGTCAGACTCAACCCAGACATCATTATAGTCGTAAGCGGCAGCATCTGCTCCATCGTCATTATGAGGATACTTCAGAGTAGCGTTGAATGTTAGGTCATCGTAGTCGACCTCAGTTGAATTTACTCCGTGCGCGATTGCGTCGATAACGGTGTTTCCATCTGCACTTTCCCAGTGGAGAGCTGTTTTGATTGCTTGGTCTAGGTCACCAGTCTCTTTTAGAGAAGCGCCATTCTCAATGTATTCTGAGAGCCACATGCTTTTTTCTTTTAGATGATAGTACTTGCTCATCAAACTGTACCTTAGATCCGGCGGACAAATCCCCGCGAGTTCGCCTAAGGCTTCTGCCTTCTCTTTCAAATCGCTTGCTTGTTCTCTAAGAATGTCAAAATCAACGTTATCAAGGCTTTCTTTGAGATTCACCAGATTTGTAAGCAACTGACTCATCTGAATCTTCAAATCCCGAACTTCCTGCTCATATCCAGGACCATATTCTTGCCACCACCATGTGAAAGCAAGAAGAATGGCAACCAAGACAATTCCTACTACCGGAATCCACAACGAACTTGCCCCAAGAAGCAATAGAATGTTCAGTATTAGAATCCCAACGCTGAATCCTATTTCAACTAATTCGAATTGGACTTCTGGTGATGAAAGGGCTGCTCCTAGGTCAGGATAGTTCGGCAGCTCGACGAAAATCAGATGGTAAATCTGTACAGCTAAGATCGCAATGTTTACTGCAGTTGCAATCCTCGATGCTATATTGGCATAATTCATGTACTTAGTCCACTCTGCCATTCCTCTCGTTTTTAGAATGAGAGTGACCCCCCAATACCACGCTGCTGCTGTATCTGCGAGCGTGCGGGTGAATTGGAGAGGAAAATCAACATATTGCCATTCTGATTGCGGACTGCTTTCATCTGGTATGAACGTTACTCTGATTAGTTCAGGTAACTGATAAAGGTCCAAAAACGCAGGAATCAATGCTGAGACGAAGTAGCCTGCTGTACCACGTACGTTAATTCTATGTATATCTGCCTTTAGCCCAAGGGACCCTCCGATCCATATGACCTCGTCAAGTTGTTCCTTGATATAGTAAAATGTCGTGAATTTCATTACTTCCGATATCAATCTGAGGTTCTTGTCCAATCTCGATCCTGATGCGATAAGCGAAGTTGTGTCTAGTTCTGAAATCAGGTTGTCAACATAGGGGAACCAAGCACTCGCAATCTCAACATCATCATCCGTATTTGTGTAGTCCTCGACGGGTTGAGGTTCTTCATAATTGAGCAGAGCAGCTACGTAACTCAGTAGGGATCTACATCTTTCAGTCGACTCAACTCCAGAATGTTGAGCGGCTTCCATCATCAAAACCGAGAGTATGGTCTCATCAACAGCATCAAGTGAAAAGGTCCAAGCCTCTACAGCGAAGGTGTCAGATGTTTCAGGAGATATCGATTTCCACAAGTACTCTCCAGGCGGGATTGACAGGATTACGAGTTTCCCGCCGTTATCTGTCGCTCCTTTGAAAGCCAGCGTCAACGGATCCTCAAAATAGAGCTCAATCTCCACTCCTGGAACACCGGAGCCAAGACCATTTCTAGCTGAGAATACCACGTCTTTGAATCCGTCTAAGTTCTTGTCGACCAACTCGTGCGAAACTTCTATTGATGAACCTGCAAGAGCAGGAGATACTAACGGCGCTGTTACCAAAACCACGAGTAGAAGAGTCAATGATGATAAGAACATTTTCCGCATTATTCTCTCTCCCTTCCTTGAGCCTGGAAAGGTCGTTTATTATCTGATTGTGTATTAAAGTCTTATGGATGTATTTTCTAGATGCATCAAATCAACGTTTTGACCAAGCATGCATGCATGATTTGAAACATCTGTTTAAGCGAAAAGCCATGTCTCAGAAGAGTGTAGATTTTATCACTGAAGTCCTACCTGAGCCAAGCAAAGGTCACGCGAGAATCATGTTGCTGTCTCAGATTGAGAAGCTAGCTTCTGATGCTGCAGACCCGACTTTTTGCAGGGCAAAATGGGTGAAGAAGTCAAAGAAGGTTGTGGTTTGCTCTTCAAAACATCACCCTAGACGCACGTTAAAAAATCTCACCAAATCACCTACCTTTGACCCTGATAGCTCTGCTAATTTTATTTACGAGGAAATGTCAAAAGCTGATATGAAAGCAGAAAGCCTCATTCACAAGGTCGGGCTTCTCTACAGTAAAAACGTGCCGATGCAGGACATAGCGAAGGAATTAGACTTTCACTATGTCGCGCGCGCCAGCACGATGGGCTACTACCGGTCACCTAGGGCAAATACGGCCTGTACACCCCTGCTACGCGTAGCCGCTACATGTAGCAGTTTGTCGCAACACGCGTAGCCGCTTTTTTCCATAGCTTCTTCATGTTTTTGTCGCGTGCTACAGGGTCTGCTACACAGTGTAGCAAGCTGCTACGCGCTGCTACGCGGATTCTCCATGGATTTCAGTTCCCTGCTACAGTGCTACACGTTTGCTACGGAATGCTACGCGGATTCTCCATGGGTTTCAGTTCCCTGCTACAGTGCTACACGTTTGCTACCCGTATAGAAGACTGTTTCGAGCTTAAGCTTTGAGCTGCATTTGGCTGTTGGCGGTTTGGATAATTCGACATCCGGGCGCGCGTCGGCGGAGAAGGATGGGGCGTTTTGCCCAGCATGGCTACAGGTGACGGATCAGCAGCGACGATATTGGACAACGAGCTTCACGTGGTTCGCGGTTTAGATGGCTATTCGCTGTGGCATTCTGACGGAGTCGTTTGGACATTGCTTCGCGGTGCCGCCGATTCGACGCCAGCGGTCGCACGCTCGGACCATCTTCGCTCTTTATGCATGCATGCAATTCTAAGTGGCACGCCTTGGTGAAAATAACAGAAGAAGACCGCTCGAGTAGAAATATTATTGGTAACAATAAAATTTTTGGTGGCGACATCCAGTCGCGCCGTAGCTTAATTGAAAATTGAAGGGGAGAATGGAATTTTGGCTAATAACCTGAAGATAAGGATGTTACGCCTACGCGCGCGGTGGAGGCTTTGGTCCTTTCGATAAATTATGCAGATGAAAAACTAGGTGAATCGTGATTCTACTACTATTTGTTTCGCTGTTTTTTTTATGGCTTGGGCACTGCTATATTTTGGCTTCCATCCTTTTGCTTTTAGTTTGGATATGTCCAGTAGCATGTTTTTGACGTCTCCCTTCCAGCCTCTTCCACCGTCTACGCCGTCAGTGTAGGTGAGCTTCACGTTCCTGAGCCCCATTTCTTTGATAGTGATTTGAGCGATGTCTCTTACATTGATTTGGTCTTCTGAACCCACATTGAATACTTCAACCTGCTCTGTTGCTTTTTCTAGTGCTAGGAGCATGGCGTCTATGCAGTCGTCTATGTACAGGTAGGATTTGGTTTGGGTTCCGTCTCCGAGGATTTCTAGTTGGCTTGGGTCTTTGTTTAGTTTTTTGATGAAATCGTAGATTACGCCGTGTTGGCTTCTTGGGCCTACGGTGTTAGCTAGGCGAAGGATTATGGCTTTTTTGTTGTAGGTGTGAGCGTACGCGGAGATGAGAGCTTCGCTGGCGAGTTTTGATGCGCCGTAATGTGATATGGGCTTTAGCGGTGCATAGTTTTCAGGTGTGGGTATGGTTTCGGGTTCGCCGTAAACTGTGGATGTGCTGGCGAAGATTAATGTGTGCAGTTTTGGGTTGTTGCTGAGGTGCTGCAACAGGATGTATGTGGCGTAAACGTTTTGCTGAAAGCATGTTTGGGGGTCGCTTAGTTCTAGGCGGACTTCAGGGTTAGCGGCGAAGTGAAAAACCGTTTCAACGTTTCGTAGGGCTTTTTGGACGTCGATTGGATTTATGCAGTCACCTTTAAGCAGCTTCACTTTTTGAGGCATCTGGTTCAAGAGGTGTTGAACGTTCCCTGCTGAACCTGTGGAGAAGTTGTCTAGGATCGTTATTTCCCAGTTGTGCTTAGCTAGTAAGTTGCACAGGTGGCTTCCAATGAAGCCTGCTCCGCCCGTAGCAAGCGCGTGCATTCTTTTTCCCTGAATGAGCGTTTTGTATTACGAATGTTGCTTTTTGGTTTAAAAAGCTGTCTTGAAGCTGCCCGCGCGCACGAAATGTATGCATGCACTCAGCCTAGAGGTGATTGAAATGAAGGAGTATGAGATTCTCTACGATACTGGTGAGGCTAGGAAGCTTGTAGCGCAGATCAAGCGTATGGCAAAGGAAGGATGGATTTTGACTACAATCAGAAGATAAGGACGTTGCGCTCAGTCGCGCCCCCGCACAATTGAAGCATCGAAGTTTGAGCCTTTCTAATCAGCCTCTTTGTCTTGTGCTTGGTTTGCCTAACCCTATGCCGTAGTACGTGAAGCCTAATCTTTCTGCTCCGTGTGGGTTTATCATTCTTCTTCCGTCGACGATGGCTGGTTTTTCGGTCATTAATGCCATCATTTGTTTCAGGTTTATGTTTTTGAGTTTGGTGTGGTCGGTTATTAAGGCTACGAGGTCGGCGTCTTTGGTGGCTTCGAGCATGCATGCATGAAGTGTACTTGGCTGTTCGCGGTTTGGGCAATTCGACATACTACAACGTGTGGAATGGCGTCGGCGGGGAAGGATGGGCCTTCTTGCCCAGCGGGGCTACAGGTGACGGACCAGCAGCGACAATACTGAACAACAGCTTCACGTGGTGGTTCGCGGTTTAGCTGACCATTCGCTGTGGCATTGGCACGGAGTCGTTTGGACATTGCTTCGCGGCGCCGCCGAGTCGACGCCAGCGGTCGCACGCTCGGACCATCTCCGCTCTTTATTTTTGGGTGCAAGCTTCGTGTGCCCGCATGATTTGTATCCCTGCT
>CAYGBA010000058.1:0-2452 GCA_964347995.1 uncultured Candidatus Bathyarchaeia archaeon
CAGCAACCTTTGCAATCCCGGACATCTGAAGATTTGTTGCAAGTTGGAGTGCTTCTTGGCTGATCATAAACGAGTCTGCGAGGCGGAGCACATGCTGTATTAGGAGTGGGATTGAGGCGTATCCAGCTAAAGTCAGCATGCTTTTGAAGGTCCCTTTTCCTCTGAGCGCCCTCGAAAAGCCGTGAACAAGAGCCGAGCTTGCTAGCCAAGTTCCAAAAATGCCAGTTGACGCTGTCACCGCACTCATGATTGTCAGCGATGGGCGGAGTTGCTCAGGGTTGACAGGGGTTCCTTGGCCGGGAAGTAGCCCTTCCAGTGAAGGAAGCTTACTCGTGTAATTGAGGCTTGCCCAAGCCCCAACCATGGCTATCACGAGAATTATTGCAGTCGCCTTCATGAGGCTTGGTTTCTCCAGTATTGAGTTGAACGAACTTTGAGGAGAGGTTAGACATCCTATGATGTCTCTTATGAAACTCGATTTTTGACTTTCTCTTTTATTCATATCTCAAAGCCTCCACAGGAGCTAGTTTTGATGCCTTCCTAGAGGGGTAAAGTCCAGACAAGGTTCCAGTTATTGCCGCAAATACTATTCCAACTATTATTACTTCCAGTGATGGCATAGCCATCAGAGAAACATTCATCGTAAAGGTCAAGAGGGTCGACGCTATCTGGCCGAGGAAGACTCCGAAGACTGCGCCGATCACTCCTCCGATTAATCCCGTCAAGAGGGACTCGGTGAGAAACATCGTCAACACATCCCTGCTCTTTGCACCCAGCGCCTTCATAACTCCTATCTCACGTGTCCGCTCCATAACTGAGATAGTCATAGTGTTGATGACTGCAATCCCCGCAACGACTAGGGATATTGCGGCTATTCCACCAAGTATCGCCTCCATCATGGTCATTACGGTTCCGACCATGTCGGTGATAACCTGAGACGACAGTACCATCACGTCTTCACCGAGTTCCTCTTGGACTTCTTTGACAATCTGGTCGACGGATCCTGTGCTCTCGGCTTTTATTAGAATCTGATCGACTGTGTTGCCAGTGTGGAAAATCCGTTGTGCGATTGTGAAGGTAGCATATATCTGGGTATCTGCGGAGCCAAATATCATTCCTCCTCCGATCTCCTCTAGAATACCGGTCACTCTAAGAGTGACTGTCTCCTTTTCTTCCTGTCCGATGATATCCAGCGTTACGCGATCTCCAAGGCGTGCTATGGGTTCTTCAAGGTGTTGGGGGTGGGCAACTCTAGCTCCTAACACCGTAGACATACTATCGCTTCCCCGTAGGAACCTGCCCTCTTCCACCTCAACAGTTCGGAAAGCCTGAGTATACTCTTCTGGGATCATGCCCACAACTGCTACATAGTCTGAATAACCACTTATTTGGATTTCAACCGTTTTGCTTATCACAGGAGTTGCCATAGCCACGCCTGATATTCTCTCTATTCGGTCGATGTCTCTCAAAGTTAGAGTAGCTCCTCCTGTCCTCGCACGTCGTTCACCTTGTCCAGGCATTCCCATGAAGCTTCCAGGGGTAACAGCTATCGTTTGGGGATCCAAAACTTCCAACTGCTCACTTATGGATATGCTCACCCCGTTCGTGATGGAGAGAAGCGCCACTATGGCTGCGATTCCGATCAAAATACCCAGCACATTTAGGGACACTCTAGACTTGCGTTCCTTTATTCCGTCCACGGCCATGAAAACTATATCCCCAAGCTTCATACACACATCTCCTATGGCTGCAAACCGAATAATATCCTGATTACAGTCCAGATCATATCCCACAATGTTAGACTTGTTTCTTGGTTCTGATTTGAGAACTCGTTGACGACAACAGGTAGCTCAATCATGACATGGCGTTGCTGATTGTATCCATCCCAACAGTCAACTCTCATTTGAACAGTATAGTCTCCAGAAGTAGCATTCGGGTCAACCATGAACTGGACGGTGAACAAGACTGGACTGTCTGGATCTACACGGCCGATGTACTCGTAGCTTTCCGGAACAGATATGAAAGGACCAATTGAACGGTTCTCGACAATCCTAGCCTCAACAAAATCAACGGTTTCCGTTCCCAGCAGAAGCAGATCAGCCTCGACGGTCACCATTTCTCCAGGCTCCGCTGTTATACTCGAAGGCTGAATATCGAGCAAGCGGAATTCGATTTTGCTCTGCACGCTTATTGATATAGCTTCACTTAGGCTTTCGGGTTGATCATCTACATCATAATAGGAGATCACCAACTGAAGGTCGTAGAGACTTGCGTCCACATCTCCACTGATACGGAGATTGTAAATGACCCTTGCGGTTTGGTTTGAGCTCAAATCTCCGACGAAGAGAAGCGTGGGATCGAGAGATACGAAAGGACTCTGAGAGTCGATTGCCAGCTGCACTTGAACGTCATAAGCGTTTGCTCCCCAATTTTTCAGTTCCATTTCCAGAGT
>CAYGBA010000058.1:2552-9690 GCA_964347995.1 uncultured Candidatus Bathyarchaeia archaeon
GGATAATTCTCTCAAAACAACTATGCCTGAACTGGTTGAGCTTAACATCGCTTCAACATCGTAAACTGCCTTCTCGCCAACGTTTGTCATGCTTATGTTTATCTCATTCTCCGTGCCAACCTTTACATGGTAATCCTCCACATCAACGGAAAGATCCACTTCTATGGACTTGAGGACGTTGACGACAACACCAATCTGCACGTCGTCCACATACACTCTATCTTCACTGTCGGTATATTCTAGCGTGAGCATCAGAGAATAAGCGCCCATTGGGCACTCACGTGAAACATACAAAACTGGATACATCCATTTCATTTCAGGGTGGTAACCAGCACTTCCAGGTATTCTCTCAAAGACCGCATACGATCCATTCACAATCGATATCCCTGAAACAGTTGAAGGAACTGTCAAACTCGCCTTAACGTCGTAGGCGTATGACCGCCCGACGTTATCGATGGAAATACGCATTTCGTTCTCATCTCCAGCTGTGAGGTTATATTCAAAGACTTTGACCTCTAGCACAGGATTATAATACGCGTTGATAGGGTGCGTATAGACCATAAACAAAGTCAGAAGGCATATCGACAAAACTACCGACGTCATCTTTTTGGACATGATTCATCACTTGATTGTTTCTTCCCTTATAATCACGCCATCCTGCATATGTGCTATGCGATCAACGGACTCAGCTACTAGCGGATCATGAGTAACGATCACGAAAGTCTGTTGCTGTTCTCTGTTCAATTTCCTAAGGATCTCCATAACCTCTTTACCTGTCATTGAGTCTACGTTTCCAGTAGGCTCATCACAGAGCACCACCGAAGGATTATTAACCAACGCTCTAGCAATTGCAACTCTCTGCTGTTCTCCACCGCTCAGCTCTGTAGGCCTGTGATCGATTCTATCACCTAAACCAACGCTCTCTAGAAGCTCCGTTGCCCGTCTTTTTCGCTCATCCGGTGAGACACCAGCAAAAGCCATTGGCATCTCAACATTCTTCAAGGCAGACATTCGGGCGACCAAGTTGAAGAACTGAAAGACGAAGCCTATCTCGCGGTTTCTGAGTTCGGCTAACTCATTGTCGTTGAGTTTTGAAATGTCGGTTCCCTTTATGCGCACCTTTCCCTCAGTCGGTCTATCTAAAGCGCCGATGAGGTTGAGCAGGGTCGTCTTCCCGCAGCCTGACGGCCCCATGATGCTCATGAACTCACCAGTCTCAACTCGCAGATCTATGCCGTTGAGCGCGGAGACATCAACATCGCCCATCCGATACCTCTTTTTCAAGTTTTGCGTCTCAATCACCAGACTCAACATGATCACCTAGTAGTTGTCAATCAGCACGAGAGCAATCTCTTCTCCCTTTATTACTCTTTTTCAAATTCTATCCAAAGTCTCCTCGAACAAAGCGTAATTCTCTTCCATTCTTGGATGTAAGGCTCTGCAGATTTTCTTGTCTTAACAATTTGAGTCAAACATATCACATCTTTTAGACCTGGGCGCGTGAGAATAGATAGGTGCCGATGCCCACCATGACCGCGGCGAAGCCGACCAGTACCGCCAAGGCAATCAGCCATCCAAAAGAGCCCAGAATGGGCGTTCCCGCTCCCAACAAACACCATCGCAACAGTTCAACCCCATAAAAGAGAGGATCAAATAACATCACAACCTGAAGCGGAAAGGGCGCAGCATCTATGGGAAAGAATGCCCCTGATAGCATGAATAAAGGCCACATCACAAAGGTAGCCAGCAACTGAAATGCATGAAAATCGCTGAGGACTGAACCGATGGTGACGCCCAGGCCAACGAAGCCCGCGGTGATAAGGAGCATAACTCCTACCGCTGAAAGCGCGCCCACTACAAGCGCCGGAGTTGGCGTGAAGGCGCCCATAAGCCCAGCAACCACCATTAGTATTATCCCCTGGATTGATGCAGTCACTGCGCCCCCCAGGATTTTGCCTAGAACGATGCTAGTGCGGCTAACAGGTGCGACGAGCATCTCTTTCATGAAGCCAAATTGGCGGTCAAAGATAACAGAGACACCAGAAAACACAGAGCCAAAGAGGAGCCCCATACCTATGACGCCAGGTGCCAAGTATGATAGGTAATCGATGCCTCCAAATCCGCCGATGAAACCCCCGAGTCCCAAGCCGAAGATAGCAAGGAAGAAGAAGCTCTGCGCCATCGACGAGATGATTCGCGCCTTGGCTCGCCAGTAGCGCTTCAATTCGCGTAACAGGACCACATAAATTGCCTGTCCAGACAATGGTTGAACCATTTCACATTCCACCTTACCTTTCCTAGCTATCTCAACCCCTGACCCGATGCCCACGAGCTTGTCGGATTATGCGATGGCGTCGCACGGTTTCCATGAAATTGCCCCGTTCGTCACGTATGTTTCGCCCGGTCACTGAGAGGAAAACATCATCAAGGGTTGGCTTATGTAGCTCAACCGACTCGAGGACCACCTCACTTGAGTGTGCCAGCTTGACAATCTCGGGAATTCGATGTCCACCGTCGTCCACCAATAGATTCAAGCGTTTTGAACCTCCTTCAAGACCACGTTGGTCGTCCTCACCACCCATACTCTGAGCCAGCACTTGCCGCACTCGTTTTGGCATCTTGCCACCCCCTCTAACGTTGCCAGAGTCCATTCCGGACATCATTCCCCCTATGCCGACTCCACCAGACATTCCTCGCATCATCTGCATCATGTGGCTCATCATGGCATGGCTATTGCCAGAAGCAACCACACTAATGCGGCGTACCCAATCCTTTTCTTCTAAGAGGGGGCGGATTTTTACCATCCCCGCCGGGTCTTTGAAGGCCAAACTAACGATGTCTCCTTCGAGGCGAGCCTTCAGATTGTCTGGGGTGTCCAGTGCCACAATCTTGCCAAAATCGATGATTAGTATGCGGTCACAGAGATAGTTGGCCTCTTCTGTGTAGTGAGTGGTCAGGATTATGGTAATGTTCTTGTCTTGGTTCAGGCGCTGGATGTGTTCCCAGATGGAGCGTCGTGTCTGGGGATCTAAACCCAGCGTTGGCTCATCCAGAAAGAGGACTTGAGGGTGATGAAGTAGCCCTCGGGCGATTTCCAGTCGACGTTTCATGCCGCCGCTGTAGGTCTTTACGAGATCATCGGCGCGATCAGTGAGTTGGACCAACTCCAACATTTCTTCAATCCGTTGTCCTCGCACATCTCGCTTAAGACTATATAGGCGCCCGTGAAAGTCCAAGTTCTCGCGACCAGTCAATTCCAAGTCCAGAGTGGGGTCTTGGAACACGTAGCCTATACTACGGCGGACAGCGTCTGGTTCTGCAAGAATGTCGTGAACATTCACAGTGGCAGTGCCGCTGGTCGGCCGCAGTAATGTTGCCAGCATGTTCAGGGTAGTTGTCTTACCAGCCCCATTAGGACCCAGGAACCCTAGGATTTCGCCTTCATCCACAGTGAAACTGATACCATCTACTGCTCTAATCTCGTTATCGAAGACCTTGGTCAACGCTTTGACTTCTATGATGCTAATTCTGCTCAATCCTCCTATTATTGTGAGTAGTTCAGCCCTTTTTCTTCTCTCTAAGCTTACTGCTTATTTCTTCCATCTTTTCAGCAGTGCTGTTCAAGAACTCTCCAACCTCTTTCAAGGCTTGCCCTGTCAAGTTCTCTTCTAATGTGTTTTTAAGATTGACAAGGGCTTTGACAAATCGCCTAACAGGTTTTCGAAGTTCACGCAGTTTCTTGGAATGAGGACTAAGCCAGAATCCGCTGAAGAATGGAGGTGCGAGAAACTCCAACTTTCTCCGCAGCCTTTCTCCGAATTTGGTCTGCTCCTCAAGAAACCTCTCGCCCTTCTCTGTGAGCATGTAACGCTTAACTACGCTTTCTTTCGTTGGTATTTCTTTTGTGTAGCCGTTGTCTTGGAGCCATGCTAGAAGAGGATAGACTGAGCCAGGGCTTGGTTTCCAGTGTCCGTTGGTTTCTTTTTCCATCTCATCCATTATCTCCGATCCAGACATAGGTTTCTCTTTCAGGAGCCTAAGCACACAGTATCTAAGAAAGCCTTTGGGAACGCTTGCGGTATGTCTGATCATATGCCGAAATGGAGGTAGCGGTGGTGAAAGTGGTGGTGGATGCTCGAACATTTCCTCAACCTCCTTCAACCTTTCCTCTGATAGGTAGTACTTGCCATCGACCTCTACGAAGACGCCTAACCGCCGTAGACGACCTTCCATTAAATCCTTGAACCTTGATGGAAGTCCTAATTCCTCAACACTCATGGCCTTACCAGGGCTTATGGCTCCCTTCTGACGGAACTTCTTGATAATCCTAGGCAGCCGTGCTCTTATCTCACCGCGACGCCCAAACGTAATATCACCAGCGATATCGTATGTGATATCAAACGCGATATATAACCTTTGCTCAAAAAAGAATGATTACGCGCGATCTGAATGGCGCTTTTCTTAAGGCTTAAACTAGAGCGCAGTTAGATCGGTATTAAAGGTCTCAGAGTAAAGTTGAGCAGGCTCGCAAATACGGCAATACTTATCGCTTTTTTCCATGTAAAGGCGTAGAAGTTGCGCACTGCGATCGCACATAGCGCTGCCATCCATACTTCTGAAACAAAGCCGAAATAAAATATCGTCTGATATGGCAAGGTGGAGTACCACATTTGGGCCAAATTTTCAAAACGCACATCAGGAAGAATTGGTATCAGCACCGTCGTAACCAAGAGATAGACTATTCTAACCGAAAAGAGATACCCAACAACCACCAACAATGCTTTCCAAGAGCCTATTCTTTCGCCAAATAGTTTAACAACCAGCAATAGGACACCGCCAAACACGCCCCACTGAATGAAGAAGCTGAAGGCAGACATAGCCAATGAATCAAACCATCCCGCAAAGAAATATTTCGTCAGCGAAACAAACTTTGCGAAGTATAGATCATCAATTTTCATTGTCAGATTTGCGGGAACTGACCAAACCAATCTGAATTCTAATCTGGTTATTTTTTCCCAGTCCGGAGAACCGACCCGTTCCCACCCTTCACTATCTGGGCCAAGATCAACCTTAACGATTTTCCATTCATTACTTGAATTCGATAACCATTTCCCAAAGTCTAACTTGAGACAATCACTGCTATTGTCCGAAAATAACTTCAAAGTTGCGTTAGGTGGTGCTATTGTTTCATTTGGATATTTCCATTTGATCCAAAAGGACAACCTTTCGTACTCCGCGTTTCGCGAGCTATTGAATGGTCCCACCTCTGTCAACCTCATCCAGATGTATGTATTATTAGCAGCAGAAGATGCGATGCTATAATTGCCGATGTCGCTGTCGACAGACACATCCGCGTCTCTTGTTAGTTCTCCATTGGAAGCCCAATGTGGTATCCCCGCAGTTGATTCTGTCCATTCATCTCTGTCAGTCATCGGCTCTTCATCAAAAATCTTTGAAGAGCTGGTGTATTGGAGCCCAGCTGTAATGATCAAGATCAGCATTAGAACAAGGAGAGGTCCTTTTAGATCTGGCTTTTTAGTGATCTCTTCAAATGCCTTTATTGGCGAATAGAGGGTCTTGAGAACGTCGTGCGCGAACAATTTTCGATGAGTTTCCTCCCACAATAAAGATGCAGTACTCAAGTGCTCCTAATAACAGCTTCTAAAGTCCCAGCTTAAGTCTCCTGTAAGTCTCGTAATCCACATATTCTATGTACTCATTTTCGGCCTGATGCCTTATGGTAAACTTCTGCCGACGCCTCTTCTCCCCTATCTGGCTAGTGGTCACAAGAGAATATGCATCACTACCTGCTCCAGAGCCGTAACTCACAACAACAATCCTCTCATTAGGCTTCGCGTTATCAAGAATAGCCGCCAATCCAATGGGTGAAGCACCAGAGTAGGTGTTACCGAACTTGGCAACCTGCAACCCTGCCTTGTACTGCTCCTCTCTGAACCCTAATTCCTTAGCCACTTTGACGGGGAATCTTATGTTTGGTTGATGAGAAACGAAGTAGCTGACATCCTCTGGCTGAAGATTCAACCTTTCCATGAGTTTTCCGCATGCTTTAGTTATATGCTTGAAGTAAGCTGGTTCGCCAGTGAATCGGCCGCCGTGCCTAGGGTAAGGTTCAAGGTCCCTTCTCCAAAAGTCTGGTGTGTCTGATGTGCAGGAGTACCAGGCCTCAACCTCGGCGATGACGTCACGCATACCGAAGATGAAGGCGGAACCACCACAACCAACGAATAGATCTAGCTCTCCCCCAAGTTCATCTCTCGGTGCGGCTTGAGAATTGTCAGTGCCTATCACCATAGCGTAGGGTATGTTGGCGCCAGGATAATATACAAGTGAGGTTGCATCCTTGAACATGCTTGTGGCGGCCTTGCAGGCAAACTCTGTGTCCACGGCGTCCACACTCTGCAGACCATCCGTCTTTTCCTCCTCACCGAGCTTCAGCACCTGAGCCACCTTGGAAGCTATAGGCTTGACCGCGTAGGGGTTGGATTCTGAGCCGACGTATACCTTTCCGACAAGGGAAGAATCAACGCCCGAATGGATCAACGCCGTCTTTCCAGCCTCAACCGCCGCCGTGATGGAATCTTCGTCCATGAAGGGTATAGATCTCTCCAGAGTCCCTTCTTTGATCCTGAATTTGGGCACGTATACTCCGTATCCCACGATCCCAGGTGTATCATACTCCTTTTTGGGTTTGACTATGTCATATTTCTGGTGTGGATAGTATTCATCTGCAAATGTGAAGGCTAGGGAGATTGTTGGTATGATGTCGCTCTGTCCTACGGCGTGTCTTCTCCTGAACCTTGGAACAACCGCCCTCTCTTCGAAGCTGGATAGTTCTATCTGTTCATTCCTCAGGATGAGATCGGTCAGTCTACCGGGAACTCTCACCTTTCCATCGTGGAAGGAGACAATACCATAGATGAACGATCCTAGCCTAGTGAATCTATTTGTTGGCTCTTTGATTAACGTGCAGACTTCTAATTTTCCCTTCTCATAGAAGAAATCGACTTCATCCATTTTGCCAAAGCTTTTCCTTCCACACTTCCCGCAGTAGTCTTTTGTTCTGAAGTATTCTCTACCACAGACGGTACACTGACTGCCTCTGAGTCTATCGCCGATG
>CAYGBA010000059.1:0-9343 GCA_964347995.1 uncultured Candidatus Bathyarchaeia archaeon
TTCCTTGCTGCTCCGCCCTTTGCTGTTCGGACGGTGATTGTCCCTCTCTCCAGGTCGATGTCCCTCAATCGGGTTCTCTCAAGCTCGATAGGTCGCATTCCGGTGTCGCGCAGGATGCTGAAAACTAGAACGTATTTGCCTCGGGCTCGAACAATGATCTGGTTGATCTTCTCTTCAGTTGGGATTCTTGGCAGCCTATCCTCGATCCGGAAGCGGGGCAGCGTCCACTCTAGGCCGTTGGCTTTTACGTAGCTGTTGTAGGCGTACGCCATTCCCTGCTTGTAGGCGTTGGACCAGCGTGTCTGAGCGGCAATGTATCCTGTCACAGCCTCTGGATCGTCAAGATTAACATGCTTTGCCAGATACCTCAGGCGGTGGCCCTTTGCCTTCAGAGTATCCTCAGAATAGCCAGCCTTCTTGAGCTCCCACAGCGTCCTAAAGATCTTCGCAGAAGTGGGGCCGGTTCGTCCTGTGGTGGGGCCGGCCGGATTTGAACCGACGACCTCTACCCGGAACAGCACATTCCTGCTCTGCCAGATTTCGTGCACGCGATTATAAGACTGCTGAGTTGTCGAAGGTGTCGGGTTGGAATACGGGACCAAGACCGTTCATGCTGGAGCAATTCGTATAGCGGATTCTAAGCTTACGTCAGTCGTGACACTAATAATCAGAGATTCATAAAGAGTAAATTCTTTCATGCAGACGAGGGTGTCGGGAATGAAGTTTGGCTTTCAGCCGTTCAGCGCCAAGAGTCGTCGCAGCCCTGTGGGTGATTGTTTTCTTCATGCCTTGTCATTGTTTGGCAGCGAATTACATCTACTCGTACTGGCTTCTAGATCACCCAGGCGGTTCTTCACGCTATCGCTTAACAGTTTCTGTGACTTCTTCCCTATTCGAGTATTACTTGAGCAAGAATCACTACTTGCCCCTCTCTGAATTCGCGAAATTCGTAACTCCAAACGCCTTGAAACCCATTGCTGAAGATCTCTGGAGCATCTATGAGAACGAGGAGGATTTCGCTAACGGTGTCCTGATGATCCTTCACCAGATCCCTTACGAAGAGAGTAACACAAAGTATCCGGTAGAGACTATTGTGGAGAACGAGGGCGATTGTGACACATTTTCCTGTTTGGCCGCATCAATAATGAAAGCTGGTGGATTGGAGGTTGTCTTGCTGTATTATGAAGCTGAAAGCCATATGAATGTGGGTGTTCATCTCCAACAGGCGCCACAGGATGCGAGATCTGACACCTATTCTTACAGCTATCAGGGCAAGAAGTACTATGTAGCTGAATGCACAGGAGGGAAGTGGCAAGAGGGGTGGAGAGTCGGAGAATGTCCTGAAGAATTTGAAGGCGCTTCTGTAACCATAATCACTCTTGAAAACTGTGAACCACATTCTCCAGGAGAAGTTTCATCCAGCTACACTTCGTTGGTCTCTTCTTCCATATCTCTGACTATCTCGTCAACTTACACAATGCAAAGCCAATCCGTCATAATCAGTGGGTCGATTTCTCCTTTGCGCTCATACAAAAATGTCACAGTCTATTTCAGGCTAGGGTCCTCTTGGAGTGCCGGGGAGACCTTGGTGACTGATGCTAATGGAAGTTATTCTTACGTGTGGCGGCCCAGTTCGGGTGGGATATATTACGTTAGAGCAAGTTGGTCTGGAGATTCAGAGTATGCGGGTGCAGACAGCAGCACGCACAGGCTGATAGTCATTCCCGTCTACTGGTTGATCCTTGCGATTGTTGCTGTAGTTATTATCAGTGTAGCTTTAGTCAGAGCTATACTTTCAAGACAAACAAGACTTGCAGAGGAAGTTGAGTCTAGTTTCTAGGGCAACAGTCTTTGAAACTTCTTGTTTCATTCAATCTGCGCATGGAATCCTCTGTATTCGGACTCTGTGTGGAAGAAATCATCACGCTAGAGGGGTATATTTGCATGTTTCTTGGGTGGTCGTGTTTCTCGCTTTGTCACAAGCATCTCCAAGGCGGTGATGAGTTTCGGTCGAGTTTCGGAAGGTTTGATAACATCGTCGATGTAGCCCTTTTGGGCTGCGACGTAGGGGTTGGCAAATTTTCCCCGATATTCTGCGATCAATTCTTCCCTTTTTTGATCTGGTTTCTTCGATTTGGTTATTTCTTTCCTGAAGATTATGTTTATTGCTCCTTGAGGTCCCATGACTGCTATTTCAGCTGTGGGCCATGCGTAGTTTATGTCTCCTCCAGAGTGTTTGCTGCCCATAACATCGTAAGCTCCTCCATATGCTTTGCGAACGATGAGCGTTATCTTCGGCACTGTGGCTTCACAATAAGCATATAGAAGTTTTGAGCCATGTCGTATTATTCCGCCGTGTTCTTGATCGATTCCAGGAAGAAAACCTGGAACATCGACGAATGTTACGATAGGAATGTTGAATGTGTCGCAGAATCTAACAAATCGACCTGCTTTGGTTGAGGAGTTTATGTCTAGGGCGCCGGCATAGAATCTTGGTTGATTTGCAACTATGCCTATAGAGCGTCCGTTTAGCCTTGCAAAGCCTATTACGATGTTTGGAGCCCATAGCGGATGGACTTCGAGGAAATCACCATTGTCCACCACGCTTGCAATGATGTCTCTGATGTCGTATGGTTTGTCAGGGTCTGCTGGAATTATTTCGGTCAGGTGTTCATCAATTCTGTTTGGGTCGTCTTCAGTGTCAACTATTGGAGGGTCTTCCATGTTGTTCGATGGCAGGTAGCTCAATAGCCTTTTGATGGTCTCAATGCATTCTTCTTCGTTGTCAGCCATAAAATGTGCGACTCCGCTGGTTTGGCTGTGAACAAGGGCGCCCCCTAGGTCTTCGAAGGAGACCTCTTGCCCGATCACTGCTTTGATAACCTGTGGACCGGTTATGAACATGTGGCTGGTTTCTTTGACCATTATTATGAAGTCGGTGAGTGCTGGAGAATAGACTGCGCCGCCTGCGCATGGTCCCATGATGGCTGAGATCTGGGGGATCACTCCCGAAGCCATGACGTTTCTGAAGAATATGTCGCCATACCCTGCCAAACTAGCGACTCCCTCTTGAATCCTGGCTCCGCCGGAGTCATTTAGTCCGATTACTGGCGCGCCAGATTTCATGGCTAGCTCCATCATTTTGCACACTTTTTTCGCGAACATCTCACCAAGAGATCCTCCAAAAACAGTGAAGTCTTGGGAGAACACGAAAACCAATCGGCCGTCGGTGGTTCCGTAGCCCGTAACGACGCCATCTCCCAATATTTTCTTCTTGTCTATGTCAAAATCCGTGCATCGATGAATCACGAAGGGATCTAGCTCCACGAAACTGCCTGGATCCAAGAGCATATCTATTCTTTCGCGTGCCGTTAGCTTTCCCCGTTTGTGTTGGGCTTCTATTCTTTCCTTTCCACCGCCGAGCTTTGATTCCTCCTTCAATTCTGTGAGTTTTTCTATTTTCTCTTTTACTGTGGATTCCTTCAATGGCTTCAAATCCTTTTCCGTGATGTCAAAAGCATGTCTTACTGAGATATTAAATTTAGTCTATTAAGCATCCAAAATGCACATGACTACCTAGCCCTTGCGGGCGCGAGTATCATCTCTCCACAATTACATCGCCTGTCATCACTTTCTTTATACGCCCATCTGTCAGCTTGACAATTAGTGCTCCATCTGAATCCACATCAACCGCCCGACCTCTAATCTTTTCGTCGAAACTCACGACTTCCACATATTTCCCGAGAAAGCTTGCTAGTCTCCGCCACTTCTCAAGTATCAAATCAAAATCGTCGCGCACAAGAATAGTGTAGTACCTTTCCACGTCCTCAAGCAAGGCTCGCAAGAATCCTTCACGCTCGATCTCTATCATTCGCTCCTCCTTTAGAGAAGTCGGTGGGTTCCTCAGACTTTCAGGGAAAGAATCAAGACTGACATTCGCGTTTATGCCAATCCCCACAACAACAAAATCTACTACTCCATCCTTCGTACTCGTCTCTATCAGAATGCCGCAAACCTTCTTTCCACCGATCAAAACATCGTTGGGCCACTTGATATTAGCATCCAACCCAAACACTTCTCGAATTGCTTGAGCAACCGCCACGGCGGCTACAAATGTCAATTTAGAGGCTTCTTTAGGAGTGACACGCGGCCGCAGAACTATCGAAAACCACATTCCTCCTTGCGGCGATACCCATACTCTGCCAAGCCGCCCTCTCCCGAGAGTCTGCGTCTCGGAAATCACAACGGTTCCTTCTTTTGCTCCCTTCCTGGCCAGTTCCTTAGCCACATCGTTGGTTGATGTCACCTCGGCGAAGTGATTGATCTCTTGCCCTATGAACTCCGTTTTCAGCCCTTCCTTGATCTTCCTTGGCTGTATCCAGCGCTTTCCAGACACCACATCGTACTCCTAGCCGAAATCAACTATTTCTCGCACAGTTCCACCAAAACATTCTTTGTGCTTCTTGGATGTAGAAACGCTATTTTGAAGCCCTCAGCGCCAATTCTCGGTGTCTCATCCACGAGCGCTATCCCTTTCTGCTTAATGTTTTTGAGAGTGGCTTCGATATCAGCGACACTAAAGGCCAAGTGGTGCACACCTTCTCCCCGCTTCTCAATGAACCGTGCGACGGGTCCTTCGTTGTTCAGGGGCTCAAGCAACTCGATTCTGTTCTCTCCAGCCAGAAGAAAAGCTATCTTAACTTTCTGCTCCTGAAAAGCCCATACATTTTCAACTTCTAGACCGAGAATCCCCTCGTAGATTTCCAGCGCTTCATCTAGGTTCTTCACTGCTATGCCGACATGGTCTACTCCCTTAATCACCCGCATTCACCCACCGATCATAGTAGATTCCATCAAGTGTAAATATAAACTCGCTGAAATCTGTTGTTGATTCTCTGAAGGAAATAGGCACAGGATGACCAACAAGTTTAAAGTTCTCATAGCTATTTGTAACGTCTAGTGTGTGAAAAATATGGACCCCTATCATTGGTGGAATGATAAACAGAAAGAGATTGCCAAGGAAACTAAGAAGTTTGCGGATGAGAACCTGCCGAGGGGAGAAGAGGTCATGTGGACCAAGGAATTTCCCTCAGACCTCGTGAAGGCGGTGGGTGCAAAAGGCTGGTTTGGAGCTGCCATTCCACAGAAGTATGGAGGTTTAGGAATAGGCATAACGGGATGCTCCATCGTCGCTGAAGAACTCAGCCGCGTGTGTTCAGCTCTGGCATGTTGCTACAGTGTGACCATGTTTGGAGGCGTGGAACAGCTTCTCAAGTTTGGCTCCGAGGAGCAGAAAAGACGATGGTTACCGAAAATCGCTAAGGGGGAAATCTTGGGAGGCATCTGTATAACCGAACCCTATGCTGGCTCGGACGCGGCTGGGATAGAAACTACCGCAAGACATGAAGGCGAGGGATACGTGCTCAACGGGAAGAAGAGGTTCACGACCAACGCAGGCATTGCCGGTATATACTGTCTCTACGCTAAAACCAGCGACAAGCCCGAGGACAAGGCCAAGTATCGGCATCTCAGCGCATTCATCGTTGAAAAGGACACGCCAGGATTTTCCGTGGAACGAATCAATGAGCTAGGCGGATGGATAGCTCTTCCTAACGGCTACCTAGATTTTGATGAGGCGAAGATACCAGAAGAGAACCGGCTTGGTGAAGAAGGAGACGGGTGGAAGATACTCGCGGACGGGCTCAACTTCGAGAGAAACCTCTTCGCGGCTGGAATGCTAGGCCCCATGCGCGAGGCCATTCGATACGCGGTTAACCACGCGGAGCGACGGATACAGTTCGGACAGCGCACTATCGATTATCAGGTAAACCAGTTCAAGATCGCCGATATGATCGCGAAGTTGCACACAGCCCGATTGCTAACATATCAGGCCGCTAACCTGATGGATATGAAGCGGAACCCGGTCTTGGAAGCGACCGTGGCCAAGCTCTACGCATCAGAAGCCTATCGAGAGCTGATGCCTGAGGCTATCCAGGTCATGGGCGGAGACGGCTGGACCCGGTTCTACCCAATTGAAGGTTTTGCGAGAGATTCCAAAGGCAACGAGATAGGAGCGGGAACGAGCGAGGTCATGCGATTAGTGCTTTTCAGATGGGGGCTGAGAGCCATGGCTGAAGACTTGAAGATGCCTGCTAGGCGTGTACACGAGAAGCTTGGAGTGCCGATTTCCACTATCAAGCCATCGATCACAACTATGGTTAGTGAAGAAACTGTGCTTGAGATACTTGCAAGAAACTATAAAGTAAACCCGGGCCTCTACATGAGCCGCGACGACGTTAAAGAATGGATCTCAATAGAAGACGAAGAGTTAGACAAACTGCTGGAGTCGCTGGAGAGTAAAGGCCTTGCCAAACTTCATCAAGACAGACGGGGAAGAATAGCACTGGCAAGAGCCACCTATGAGGGACTGAAAAAGGCCAAGCCACTCAAATACTATCAATGGTTCCCGAAGTGGGTAAATGAAGAACGACTCTTCTAACTTCAACAATTATCATATAAGCAAACCTGCTGTAGTCGTCGCCATGCAAGGCAGCACCTACGGCATGGGATTCGCTCAAGTCTATGACAAAGCGGGTTTCTCTTCTTTCAGTGAGAGAATGATACCTTATATAGATCAACAACTGGAGCGCCTCAATATTCAGCCACAGAGCGTTCTTGATCTGGCTTGTGGAACCGGAACTGCCGCCATACTGTTAGCAAAGAGGGGGCTCAGAGTGTACGGGGTCGATGGATCACAGCACATGCTGGAAATAGCCAAGCAAAAGGCTGCAGAAGAGAAGGTCCACGTTGAGTTTCTGCTTTCTGACATGAGGAGCTTCACCATTCCAGAAAAAGTGGATCTGGCTGTCTCGCTGTACGACTCGTTGAACTACATCGTAAAGCTGAAAGAACTGGTTTCTGTATTCGTGAGAGTAAGAGAGCATCTGAAGGAGAATGGGTGTTTTATGTTCGACATTAACACGCTATACAACATGAAGTACGGTTGGGACAACAGGTTTAGTGTGTTTTGGATGACTGACGACATCTTTGTCATAGAAAGCAATGTTCATGACCAGGGGAGGAGGACAACAACTAAAAGTTTCACCTTCTTCGTGAAGAGAGAGGATGAGCTGTTTGAGAGAATTCTTGAGGAGCACACCGAACGTGGGTACACAGCTAATGAAATAGAAGGGGCACTAACAGACGCAGGACTGGAGCTTGTGAGTTGTTACGAGTGCTTCACCTTCACTAAACCGCAACTCGAAGCGGGTAGAATTTTCTGTATCGGCAAAAATCTCCCATAAACAATCTGTTGTTCAAGCAGAGCTCTCGTACATTCTTTGGTTCATTAGAAGTCTGGTGTTAAGACAACCCTCTTCATCAGTTTTCTGGCGTGAGCTTGCTCAAAGACCTCTTTGATCTGACTCAGCGGTCTATTCTCGGTGAAGGGCTTTATCTTGATCGTCTTGTTCAGAACTAGCTCCAGCACTTTGGGGTAGTATTTAGGTAGACACCCCCATGTTCCTATTATCTCCGCGTCGAAGGCCATAAGCCTCGAAAGGCTGTACTCGTTCTTCTGCATCCCGAAGCCGACCCAAACGAGTCTACCTATGAAGGATAATAGAGTAAGTGCTATCTCCTGGCCAGCTGAAGATCCTGTGACCTCAAAGATCACCCACCCGTAGTTGTGGGGAAGCCCATTGGCCTTGCAGATATCCTTGAACTCTTCGCGGATGGCCCGCGCGTCTTTACCCGTTGAGTTGATGACGAAGTCGGCGCCATACTTGAGAGCTCTCTTGAGCTTTTCTGGGTTTCGAGCAATGCCTATGACTGTCTTGGCGCCGAAAGCTTTTGCCATCTGGGCCATGTAGTTGCCTACGCCGCCTGTGACGCCGACGACGACCACGTTTTCCCCCTCCATCAGTCTTCCCCTTACACATGCTTGATATGGAGTTGTGACAGCATCAGCTACGACCGCCAGCTCAGCCAGTTCAAAATCGACACGGTCTTTAACCACGCATAGGTCTTCGGAAGGAACTGGAATGTGACTGGAAAAGCCTCCATAGATTCCTAGACTATTGCCCGGCATCCTCTGGGCTAGGCATCGGTTGCCCCTCCCAGCAGCACAGATGGGACACTTGTTGCAGGGCATGACGGCGGGCACAATCACTTCCTTACCTATCCATCCCTCATCGCCAGCCACCACTATACCGCTTATCTCATGTCCCAGAGTGAGAGGTGGCTTGGTGACTGTTGGAATCCCGTCGTAAAAGTAGCCTAGATCTGTGTGGCAGACACCGCAGCCTGCAATCTCCACCAAGACTTCGCCAGGTTGGAGTGGCGGAACAGGAATCTCCGTCTTCTTCAGGATGCCCTCAATTTTTTCTTCCATCTCTGGGTCTTTTCCCCAAGGCTTCATCATCTGCCATGTTTGTATCTTGTCGGGCGCGCTACTCATAGTAAACACCGTTTTCTAGTTGCACGATTTACGCTTATAAGCTGTGGGCGGTTGAAAAGTGTCTAGGGACTTAGATAATAGCGTCGGGAAGGTGAAAGTCTTGAAGTTTGAAAGTCTCTTGTTGAAGAGGGAAGATGGAGTCGCGGAGATCACGATAAACAGACCTCCCCTTAACATTCTAGACATAGAGACTCTGCGAGAACTGAACGAAGCACTCAAGAGTATCAAGAAGGACAACACTGTAAGCATTGTAATTTTAAAAGGCGCTGGAGATCGGGCTTTTTCCGCTGGCGTTGACATCAGAGACCACATGCCTGAGAAGGTTGAGAAACTTCTCAAAGCTTTCCATGGAATCTTCTATTCACTGAATGACTTGGACAGACTTACCATAGCCGTTGTTGACGGGTACGCCCTAGGCGGAGGCTGCGAGGTTGCAGCTGCATGTGACATGGTCATAGCCTCAGAAAGGTCCGAGTTTGGACAACCCGAGATCAATGCTGGGGTCTTTCCGCCCCCCGCCACTGTGTTGTTTCCGAGACTTGTTGGCAGGAGAAAAGCTTTGGAGCTAATTCTGACTGGAGACCGATTTGGTGCAAAGGAGGCTGAGCGGATGGGGCTAGTGAGCAAGGTAGTTCCAGCTGAGGAGCTTGAGAAGACAGTGGATGAGCTTGTCGGAAAGCTGAAGGAGAAAAGCCCGTTAGTGCTTAGGTTGACCAGAAGGGCCATCCATAGTGCGTATGACTTAGACTTCGAAAAAGCGCTGGAGGCTGTGACAGATATTTACCTAGGTTCGCTCATGAATACGGAAGATGCTGTGGAGGGTCTGAAGGCTTTTCTGGAGAAGAGGAAACCAGTCTGGAAGGGAAATTAGAAGTCAATGGCGTC
>CAYGBA010000060.1:0-9143 GCA_964347995.1 uncultured Candidatus Bathyarchaeia archaeon
GATCTTCGAAAAGTGGACCAATTCCTATTAAATGAAATTTTCTTTTAGTCATATATGGAAACATCTCCTAGAAATGTCCATTTTCCTTGTGCCTAGCATGCATGCATAGACAACAAACTTCGCCATCAAGAGTATAAACACAATCGCAGATATCAGAAAGACCCAAGAAACGCAAGCTATACCGACTCCGAAGAATATCATGAACCCCCCTAAATACATGGGATTTCTTGAAATCCGATAGATTCCTTTTGTGACTGGTCTGTCCTTTGGAGTAGCAGTAAAAACCTGCACCGTCATAGTTAAGAAAATAATACCTATCATGTAGATAAATAACCCAATCCATAACAAAGTGGTTTCAAGTTTCAAAGGCAAGAAAACGCTGTAGATAAGAGCACCAAACCAAATCAGCTGCACTGTGATATTTGACTTCTTCATCTTCTTATCTACTCTCTTCCAGGCGACTTGTTCGTCTTCCATCCTTTCCTTGTTAAGAAACAGAAAGGATAACCATAATAGAAGAAGTGGAAGCATGAGAATCCAAGCATTCCATAAGCCTAGCTCAAATTCTGGTATAAGTGACATAATTTCCCTCTCTACAGTTAGTGCCGTTGACTATCTAAGACTTCGGCATGAGTCATTCAGAATCAATCAAAGTCTGTTCCACAAGTCATAAAAACTGAATCAGCAGACATGCAGCACTGTTTATTCTCATTCTAATGGAGGTGAAGGTTTTTGGAAGACTGGAAGATAAAAATTGCAATGCTGTGGCTCTTTAACGCAGTGGGGTTCACAGCCGTTGTGTTGTTGGGCCTTGTGACGCCAGGTGGAATAGAGCAAATAATCGCAGGAGAGATAGAGGGAATGGCGATTAATGATGCGCTGTTGTTATCTGTTGCGGTCTTCTGGCTGGTTCCCTTGACCATGGCTTTCCTTTCCCTGACCCTGAAGGATTCTGCAAACCGCTGGGCAAACATTATCTTGGGCATAGTCTGGGTGGCCTTCGGCATCATCGATTTGGGTGACACTTTGAGTCGGGGGTGGCTAACCATTGCCCTGGTGGCGGGGTCGAAGACGGTGGCTGCAGCACTGATTGTCTGGTACGCATGGAAGTCTAAACAGAAAACATGAATATTGGGCAAAAGATAAGTCAGCCTTGAACACTCACCTTTCTGTCTCTATTATTTGATCGATACAGCAATTGATTTCATGAGAAAAACTACGAGATGGTTTCTCCCTGATGCCTTCTCTACTTCCAACAGCATTCAACTGTTGAATATTCGACATGCATGCATGCACGTAGAGGAAAAGCTATAGCACAGCATATCGAGAGTATGTAGTGAGAAGAAGCAGTGGGGCATCGTGCAGAGGTTTAGGATATTTTTGGCTACGCTACTGGTCGCCACAGTGATATGGGGCGCTTTGTGCTACGGAAGCATACAAGAATGGCGTAGATACGTGAAAGACTTCTATGAAGAATGCTGGATGGAAAAGCAACGACTTGAAGCGGAAGGTGGACTTATCGTTGACTATGGTCTAGCGCAAGTATATTGGGAGTGGAACGGTGGAGGAATCATATTCGTCGCAGGGATTGTTCTGCTATTTGCGTGGATACTAACGGCAGGCGAGAAGCTGTTAGAACCCAGAAAAGGCAACTAGCCTGACGGCTCACTCTTCTTTCTTCTTCACACCAGATTTCATCATGTACAATCCTACGATAATGAAGACGATGCCCCCAACAATGAATGGAGTCGCAACCTTCACTTCTAGTTCCATGTTGAGATATGGCGAATACCAGACAGCCACGAACCACACAACCGAAAAAACCTCTACGCAAGCCATGCATGCATGCAGCTTGTACCACAACTCAGAAATACTATCGCAGAGTTAAGACCGACGAGTGAATATGCCTTATACTAAGGTTACAGATAACATATTCACTAGTTCATTCTCTTCCATTATTCGCGCTGGTGAAGCAAAACCTGTAACTACTTCTAATGTGACGTGCATAGGGCTATCCGATGAACTCGTGTTTGTGGACTGTGGCCTATCTTCAGAATTCGCAGCAAAGTTTCGGAAAGATATGGAAGAAGAATTCCACAGAGAAACTTCGCATCTCCTTTTGACACATTTGCATCGAGATCATTACTGGGCTATGGGGGCATTCAAAGACGTCAACGTTGTGGCTTCAAGGAAGGAGATACCCTACGTGAAGAGAATCCTTAAGAACACCAAATCTCGAAAAGAACAGTGGGCAGGACGGGTCATCGGCAACAAGGCAATAGCAAAGGCGATAATTAGTGCAAACTTATTCTCGCCAAACATGGGTGTCAAGGAGAAGCTCACATTAGGTTCTGATAACGGGGTCATCTTTCAAGTTACTGGAGGACATTCATCGGGGTCAGCCTATGTGTATTCACCTTCTGAGAGAGTTCTATGCACAGGAGACAACTTGCTGACATGCTATGCGCAGCTTTTCGGAAACGGAGAAAAAATGCTAGAAACGTATCGGCATTGGGAAACATTAGATATTGATCATGTTATCCCAGGTCATGGTGAGGTAGTGGGTAAAGAGTACATCACCAAAGTTAGAAGCTACTTTGAAGAGCTGATCTCGACCCTAAAAGAGCTAGAAGATACGCAACTCGACCTCAAGAGCATTCTGAAGCATCCCAAACTCCCCATCTATTTCGGCAGAAACCATGCCAGCTGGATAGAAGGAAGCCAATATCATACGGGATGGTTGAACAATAGCACAATCTACTGGTACAAGAAGCTTATCAAACAAACATGAAGTCGCGATGTTTGCATGCAACTTGAGATGCATGCGCGTTTCACTTTGCATGCATTCATACGAATGCCGGAATCGAGATTCTTCAGCTCTCAGTCTACGCAACGAACAAGCGGGCTTTTCACGGCTATCGCAAATGTGGGTATCAAGAGTGTGGCAGATTTACCCGGGATATCAGGTTTGCTGACGGGATGTACGCTGACAGGATACTAGTGGAGCTGCTTCTCAATTAGATCTGAGTAAAAACCATATTTCTGGAAGCACACCTACTCTAGACCGTCGTGATTGTTTGAAGAGTGGAGAGCACAAGTGATGAGAGAGCTGATTGAATGCATTCCGAACTTCAGCACATCGGACGCGAAAGTTGTGAAAGCCCTCTTGAATGAGATCAGGAGTGTTGAAGACGTCAATATTCTTGACTACACCTATGATAGCTATTACAACAGACTAGTCGTAACTTACGTAGGAAACAAAGATTCGGTCTTCGAAGCCGCCATCAACTCAGCGGAAAAAGGCGTTGACCTCATTGACATGAATAAACACAAAGGGCAACATCCCCGCGTCGGCGCCGTCGACATTGTACCTTTTGTGCCGATTCGAGGGGTCACTCTGGAAGCATGCGTTGACGTCGCGAGAAGATTCGGCAAGGTCTTGGCTGAGAGACGCGAAGTCCCGGTGTATCTCTATGCAGAAGCCGCCACATCACGGGAGAGAAGGGACTTGGACTGGATAAGGCGAGGAGAATACGAAGGCTTGTCGGAAATGATCAAGCGACCGGAGCGGAAACCTGATTTCGGGCCGTCTTCTCCCCATCCAACTGCGGGGGCAACGATAACTGGAGCCCGCAAGATCATGGCAGGTCTTAATGTCAACCTAGGAACCCCAGATATTGATCTGGCTAAGAAGATCGCCAAGGCATTGCATGCCAAGAAGGGTGGACTAGCGTTCGTCAAGGCAATGGCGGCGAAAATCCCTGAGAGAAACATAACGCAAATCGGCATGAGCATAACGGATTTCGAGAGGACGCCGTTGTACAGGGTCTTGGAGCTGATTAAGATCGAGGCGGAGAGGTATAACGTTCCGATCATCGGGTCAGAATTCTGTGGGTTGGCCCCCTTGCGAGCTATTCTGGACGTGGCTGGATACTATCTGAAATTGGATGATTTCAGCGAGGACAATGTGCTTGAAGTGGCTGTACACAAGCTCTTGGAAGAAAAGGCGAGTGGAAAGTGACCAGAAGAGAAGTGGACCTGCTTATTGAAAACGCCGCTGAACTTCTCACCCCTAGCGGAGGCGGTCAGAAGCCCTTAGTACGCGAGCAGATGAAGGATCTCCGAATAATCAAGGATGGTGGCGTAGCTGTCGACGACGGCAAGATAGTTGATGTGCGTAAAACATCTGAATTACATGGGGAAGTTGAAGCCGAAGAAACCATCGATGCGAGTGGCAAGGTGGTTATGCCTGGTTTTGTCGATCCCCATACACATCTTGTTTTCGCCGGTTCGAGGGAAGACGAGTTTGAGATGAGGATCGAGGGCGTCTCTTATATGGGCATCTTGGAGAAGGGCGGAGGCATCTTGAAGACCGTTCGAGAGACCAGAAGCGCCAGCAAGCAACGCCTCGTTGAAGATTGTGAGAAGACGCTTGATACCATGTTGGAGCACGGAACAACAACACTGGAGGCCAAGAGCGGCTACGGATTGACGACCGAGGAGGAACTGAAATGTCTGGAGGTCATCAGAATCCTGGATAAGAGACATCCAATCGACATAGTTCCCACGTTCCTCGGAGCACACGCCATACCCTGGGAGTACAAGGACAAGCCCGATGAGTTCGTGGATCTCATTCTCAACGAGATGATACCCGCAGTTGCAGCTCGCAAGTTGGCTGAATTTTGTGATGTTTTCTGCGAAAAAGGCGTTTTCAATGTAGAGCAGTCGAGAAGGATTCTCCAAACAGCTAAGAAACATGGTTTGATGCCTAGAATTCACGCGGATGAGATAACCGGGCTTGGAGGAGCAGAACTGGCTGCGGAAATCCAAGCAATCTCAGCAAGTCACCTTCTCTTTGCGTCTGACGAGGGAATCGAAGCAATGGCGAGAAAGTCTATTATAGCTGTTCTGCTCCCCGGGGCCTCCTTCAGCCTCATGACCGGGAAATATGCTAATGCAAGAAAGATAATTCGAGAAGGCGTGGCCGTTACGTTGGGAACAGACTACAACCCTAGCTGCTGGGTGGAAAACCAACAGACAATAGCCGCATTGGCTTGTCACCAAATGGGTATGACACCGGCAGAAGCGATATCAGCTACGACTGTCAATGCGGCTCACGCCATAAACCGCGCGAAAAAAGTGGGAAGTCTGCAGGCTGGCA
Source organism: uncultured Candidatus Bathyarchaeia archaeon (assembly GCA_964347995.1). Lineage (GTDB taxonomy): Archaea > Thermoproteota > Bathyarchaeia > Bathyarchaeales > Bathyarchaeaceae. Next base: position 5,162 of record CAYGBA010000060.1, read on the forward strand.
AAAGTGCAGACATGATCATATTGGATATGCCGAATCACAGATTTCTAGGGTACCGATTTGGTGTAAACCTCGTAGATAAGGTCATCAAAAAAGGAAAACTCGTCGTAGATGACGGCCGAACAGTCAATTGAGATTGACGTTGCCTCTGGAAACGATTACAGGGTTTCTTAACGGAATAGGCACTTGGCCTCGTGTAAATGAGGCCTAGGCCTCGTGCATAGATCTGGCCAGAATTGATTGGTTTCTACATTCCAACATTCGTTGACACGTCAGACATTCTTGTGGGACGGAAGCACCTTCTGGGATCTTGGACAGATATCCAAAATAGTGCGGGCACGATGGGATATCTTTCTCTGCCTCTAATGATGGGGGTTTGGCTAGAAGTTTCTTCTTTTTCTTTTTCTCTGCTTTTGGCGGCTCCGGTTTGAGCTGAGGTTGCATTTCACTATCCACCTCGTAGTAGACGGTGCGGGCTTCTGTCTTCACTTTTCTAGAATAGCTGAAGATGCTGACCATTAGGAAGCAGAGAGCAAAGACCCAACTAAAATGGACGAGCTGATCTGTCCACGTCATTGGCGACAGATTCAGTTCAACTGCAACCGCGTTTAGGATGGTGAAGAGAGAACCGACCAAGAAGAGAACACCAGATGCAGACACAGGTATCCAAAACGATTTGCCTATGCCGAGATGCTTAACAGCTTTCAAGGTGCTTAGCCCTATTGTGATTACGAGAACGGCAGCCAACGCAAAGGCTATGTCGGAGACAAAGATTGGCCAATTCACGGGTCGGTCCAACCGACGTTTCCTTTGCTTCTTTTTAACAAAAGCTTTGTGAATTGATAACTTATATCCGAACTACGAAGACGTACTATGCAACTTAATTCTGTCTGAGATTCCCTGCTATGCTCAGGGGCTGTAACTTGCGCGAGTATTCACTTTTTAACTGGAATTGTGTGCTTGTTGAACAAAGAGATGGAAAAGTTTATTACATATTACGATACAATAAATACTTGGAGCAATCTCCAAAATTTACATAGCAAAGGTGATAGGTTGCTAGGGCGCGCGATATTCCTCTCCTTTTTCCTCCTCTTCACTTTGGTCTCCGCGGCAGTCCCTGTCCCGCTATTTCCTGGAAACATGGTGTCCATTTGGGGCGGTCTTTCAGATCCGTACGTTGCGACTTTCTTGGGAGCAGTCGTAAATGGAGCGACTTACGGTTTCATTGTATGGTTAGTGTTTAATTTGGGGAACAGATGGGTCAAGAAGGCGAGTCTGAAGAAAACGGTTTAACAGCCTTTTCGTGGCGCGCGCATAGCTAGATCTAACATCCATTGATGTTGAACGCGCTCAAACTCTCCCTCAAAATGCCCTCTTTTCCCTATTTCTGCTGCACGCCTGCTGTATTCATGCATTGTGGTTCATTGGGTCTCAACCATAGCTATAAATGGCCTAGAGGCCCATGCTGAGATAGAGCCTGTGGGAGGACGCGATCGTCGGAACCCCCGACCGGTCAGAAGAGACGAAAGTTCCTGTTCTCAGTCTCGTGACGGTCCTCAGCATCATCTTTGCCGTGGCTTCCTTCTTCGGCATGCTGCCGATCATTCAGCTGCTGGATCGGTGGGTGTTCCGGGGGCTATTCCCCGATTTGAATCCCTGGACGGGGATGGGCTTTGAGCCTCTGCACCAGTTCGTAGACGCTGCCAGGCCGATAGGGTACGTGTGTCTGGCGGCGGTGATCGGGCTGATCGTGGCGGGCTTCATCACGAAACGGCAGAAGCTGACAGCGTTGGGGGTTGCGTCCTTCTTCTTGCCCACCTTCGGCTACTTCGCCGGCTATATGTGGTTCTTCCTTGCCAGCCTGGGAGTCCTGAAGGTCCTGTGGATCCCGTTTTGGGGCCAGTCCGTAGATCTGCTCCATCTCGGAGACATCGCCTACGTCCCCTATATGATCCCCACGTATCTCTCCGCCCTAGGCGGCCTAGACGCGCACGCGATTGCAGCGTTCTTGGTCGTGGGAGTCTGGGTGTCGGGCTTCTCCACATTCCTCTTAGGCACAATCGCGTGGTTGTACGGGAAAGTAGAGAAAAAGAAGATCGTAACCTTCTGGATCTACAAGTATTCACGACACCCGCAGTACCTCGGCTACATCCTTTGGAGTTATGGAGTCATGCTAGGAGCATCTCGGCAATACGATTCATATCCTGGAGTGAGCTTGCCCTGGTTGATTTCGTCGCTCATCGTGGTATGCATGGCGTGGGCTGAAGAGATTGACATGCGTCATAAAGATGAGGAGGTCTATGGGCAGTACGGGGAAAGTGCACCGTTTATGCTGCCCTTGCCCAAGTTCGCGACGTCTCTCGCAACCGCGCCGATCCGAATTCTGTTCGGGAAGAACCAACCGGAAAGCAGGAAAGAGATCGTTGGCGCTTTCGCCGCCTACTGTTTGATTTTCCTCGTGCTGTCACTCCCGTTTGTGCTCCTACACTAGCCGCCAGATGGTTGGCGGAGGTGGCCGTACAACGTGTGGCCGTTCCCTCCCTGGTGATTCACATGCCTTCATGCATGCAGACTACGGATTTTGAGAGAGTTTGCCGCTCGGTTTCAACGTTATTATAATGTAGAACTCTCTCAAATGGGAATTCGCGCATTGCTGATTGGTGCAATCTGACCGTTGTATGAGTAGTTGACAACCGTTAAAAATCCAGATGACTTTATCTTTTCAAGACCCGAGAGGAATACGGGGAACAGATATGGCAGGAAAGACTTCAAAGATACTTTCTGAAGACCCCAAACATGCTGCTGTCAAATGTATAACTGGTCACAAACTGCGCTGCAAAGACTGGCAAATCGAAGGCGTTCTCCGGATGTTGCACAATGTTGTAGACCCGGAGGTCGCGAAAGATTCTGAAAACCTAGTTGTCTATGGTGGTACCGGAAAGGCAGCTAGGAATTGGGAGTGTTTCGACAAGATCGTGGAAACGCTTGAAGAACTCGAGACCGACGAAACCCTTTTGATTCAAAGCGGCAAGCCCGTAGGGATTTTCAAGACACATAAGTGGGCTCCGCGAGTCCTAATAGTCAATAGCATGCTGGTGCCAAAGTGGGCAACCTGGGACTACTTCTACGAACTCGAGCAAAAAGGCCTAATCATGTTTGGACAGATGACCGCAGGCTCTTGGGCGTACATCGGGACGCAAGGTATCCTGCAAGGAACGTATGAGACTCTTGCAGCCGTTGCCAAGGAGCACTTTGGGGGAAGCCTCAGGGGAAAACTGGTTCTAACCGCTGGACTAGGCGAGATGGGGGGTGCTCAGCCCCTTGCAGTCACGATGAATGAAGGTGTCGCGTTAGTCGTTGAGATTGACAAGAGGGCCATCGAAAGAAGACTGAAACACCAATACCTTGAGACATGGACCGATGACCTGAACGAAGCCCTTACTATGGCTCAGCGTGCGAGAGAAAACGGCCAACCTACAAGCATCGGATTACTTGGCAACGCTGCGGAAATGCATCCAGCATTGATCAAGAGAGGCTTCATCCCCGATGTCTTGACCGATCAGACATCTGCGCATGATTCTCTGAATGGGTACTATCCTGCGGGGCTCTCAAAGCCAGAGGCTGATGAACTTCGGAAAGATGACCCTACAGGGTATCGCGAGAAAGCTGGGATAAGCATGCGCATCCAAGTGCAAACTATGGTGGAAATGATGCGCAAGGGAGCAGTCACCTTTGAGTACGGTAACAACCTTCGGCAACAAGCCTATGACGCGGGGTTCCAAGCGGCCTTCGCCTTTCCGGGTTTTGTGAAGCGATACGTTCGACCTATGTTTTGCGAAGGGAGAGGTCCGTTTCGGTGGACTTCGCTCGTAGGCGAGCCGGAAGACATCTACACCCTTGATGACGTAATCCTTCAGGAATTTTTCTACAACAAAGGGCTGTGTCGATGGATAGAGAAGGCGAAGGAGCAGGTCACGTTTCAGGG
>CAYGBA010000061.1:0-8793 GCA_964347995.1 uncultured Candidatus Bathyarchaeia archaeon
ACGGAACTTCACATTCCTGGCCACAATCAGCGCAAACTGCCTTATGCATTTCTCTCGGTTCTCTTCTTCCATACGACATCTAGATTACACCTCCGATTCCCTAAAAGAACTAGTTTCATCAGAGCACTAGTTCTGGAATGATTACCTTAAAGTTGCTTATAAATTTGCGCGCGTACGTTTCGCTTGGGTTTATGTTTGGGCCAAGAATTTTAGAAAGAGACTCCTATGCACGCGTTTGTTCTTTCAGTCAACAAAATCTTAAATGTTGTTGATCTCTAGTTGTTGGCAAGAAGAAGGGACCAAAAAGTGTTAAGAACAAACGAAGACAGATTAGTGAAAATCTCCGTTGTCGGAGAGGTAGCGAGCCCCGTTTTTGGGAGGTCACCATACCGCATATCTGCGGACGGGCATCCCGTTGTGTTGCCCAGTGTTGGCGGAATCACCTACAACATAAGAGTGGGAGACCTCGCATGCGGATGGGAAGCAGACCATGTGGAGCCTGGCGTGAGCATCGAAAACAAAGAGAAGGACGAGCGTTTTCCCCAAGCAGCCAACCGAGCGTTGAACGTCTTGGCCTGTGTGGGAAACGAGGCAGCCGTCACCTCTGAGAGCGCGAAAGGGGAAACGGGCGTGGTTACAGGGAAGCATGGCGGAATCGAACATGTTCTGGTGGATTTCCCGCCCGAAGTCATGGACAAGCTAATGATCAGCGAGAAAATTCTGATTAAGGCCTTTGGCGTTGGGTTAAAGCTGCTGGATTATCCCGAGGTAAAAGTGATGAATATGGATCCACGCTTCTTGCATGCCTTATCAACCACACCCAGAGACGACAAGCTGGAGATCCCTGTGACGCATAGGATTCCAGCCGCAATCATGGGTTCAGGCTTGGGAGCCGACCAAACCTACTCTGGTGACTATGACATTCAGCTGTTCGACAAAAATATGAGAAAGAAATACGGCTTAGACGATTTGAGGCTGGGCGACTTAGTGGCTATCATGAATGCAGACCACTCATATGGTCGAATCTACAGAGAAGGCGCCGTTTCAGTAGGGATTGTGGTGCACAGTAACTGCGTAATCTCTGGACATGGGCCAGGAGTTACTACCCTGTTCACTTGTGATGATGGAAAAATTGTGCCAAGGATAGACGGGGAGGCAAACATCGCTAAGATCCTCAAATTGAGAAAAGATCTGTGACTATTCTGCAACTAGGTTGAAGCAGGCAGCTGATAGCCTCACGGTCACAACCAAATTACGTGCGCACAGGCGTTGTATACAATGTTGATAAAATTCACGAAGAGAGTTCTGCGACGAACCGGTCTATCTCCTCTTCCGTGTTGTAGAAGTGGGGTGAAACTCGTATTCCGTTCGCCCGCGCAGAGACTATTATTCCCTTCTTGAGCAGTTGCTCCACCCTCTCCTCTGGTCTGTCGATGACGAAGTTTGTGATTCCCGATCTGCATTCTTGATCTCTGGGTGTCTGAGACTTGAAGCCGCGTTGCTCCATCTCGTCCATCAGGTGCTCGGTTAGATGAAGTATACGCCTCTCAATGCTTGCTATTCCCACATTTAAGAGGAGTTGGATAGCAGCTGCAGCTCCGATGAAGCTGATTATGCTGGGACTCCCAACCTCGAAGCGACTGGCAGTTTCTGACAGATCAAGGCTCCACACATCCCATAGATCGATGGTCTCGAAGATCTCCTGTTTAACGCTTGCCCATCCCACAAAGGGGGGTTCAAATTCTTCAACAAGTTCTTTGCGCATGTATAGGAAGCCGGCTCCTGCAGGTCCGAGAAGCCATTTATAGCAAGCTGCGGTGAGAAAGTCTACGTTGTCTCGCTTTACATCGATTTGCATAGCACCTGCAGATTGGATGGCGTCGACCAAGAGGAGGGCTCCGTGTTCATGTGCAATTTGTGCTAGGGAGGCCAGGTCGTTTCGAAAGCCGTTGGCGTATTCCACATGGCTGATGGCGATGACTACTGTTTTGTCATCTACTGCCTTTTTGACATCATTGAGAAGAATTCTTCCATCCACATTTTTGACGTACCTAATGTCTACTCCAGGCTTCTTTTTCAACCAAGGATAAACCACAGAGGGATATTCGATGTCTGTCACAACGACGTTTGACCCTGAAGGATAGTCTAGCATGCTAGCCACAATATTTAGTCCAGTAGAGGTGTTGGGAACTAGCGCTATTTCATCCGACTTGCAGTTAACCAGATTCGCAAAAGGCTTTCTCAAATCATCTAAGTTACCGGAGATCGTTCCAAACTCGGAGAATTCTTTTATGTGTCTTTGTATGGTCTCCAGTACTTGCTTAGGATACGGAGAAATAGCGGCATGGTTCATGAATACCTTGTTTTTGACTATAGGAAACTGTTCACGAAGACTCTGAAGGCGCCTCATTATTCTCACACAATTGTGTTATAGTGTTTCATCTAGTGAAGCCGATAGGCTTAAAATCTTTGCAGAACTCCGCTTCAAGACTATTTGTCTAAAAATGGTTTGGGGATTGCAATATTACCGATGAGAAGGTTTATTAACTATTAATATATAAGAGATATCAGGATTCCAGATACGTAAAAAAGCGGTGACGCTGAGACACAATGGTAGAACCTATCACTCTCCTCCTTCCTCAGTTGGCTCAGCTGAGCACAGGCGGATTCGGAGGATTTCTGGCTGGATTCGTCATTAAGAAGATAGTGAAGATCATCGTGTTCTTTTTAGGGTTGGGTTTTCTCTGCCTCCTGTTCCTGAGCCAAAGAGGAATCGTCAGCATTAACTATGAAAAACTCATAGATGCGGTTTCAACATCTCTCCCTCAAATCGCTGCCTTCCTTTCCACCGCCGTTGCCCTTCTGCCATTCGCTTCGAGTTTTGCAGTTGGATTTGCGCTGGGGATATGGAAGGGATAACCCTTTCCCCTTAGCAGAGCTTCATTTCGTGAAAAGACCATTTTTTGACATTATTGGTTTTATGCGACTGGAACGGTACGTAGTAGTGTATATCTGAAGGGGGGTAGAATTATGTCGCTTATGCCCGATTTTGAGTTGGGCTTATGGAACGCTTCGATTTTCATGCTTCCCTATGTATTGACTTTTCCTCTGCGGCTTCATGGATTTTCTTGTTGATCGCAATGATAATTACGGTTGGAGTAGTCGTTCTTATAGGTCTCGAGGAACAGGGCTGCCTTAAGCACTACGGCGACGTCTATCGTGAATACATGAATAGAACTCCACGATGGATAGGAATCCCACGCTCAGAGAGGTAGCAGTTTTTATCTGTATGTAATGCACACATTTGAGATTGCAGATTGTGCGTTTGAAGGTATAGGAAGAGGCGGTTAGATTTGGAGGGAGGTGAAGAATGTGACCAAGAAGGGTGAAACATACGTTTGTGAGATATGCGGTAACAAGGTGCAGGTGCTGGAAGCAGGCTTCGGGACGCTGGTTTGCTGCGGACAGGATATGAGCCTAGTAGAATGACGCCTAAGAATCGCTAAATTGGCATAAAACGGGGGGAGCCGGCTAGTTCCTTTTTCCGCTGAAGCTACTGCGCGAGTATTTCTCCATTCTTGGAAAGCCTATACTTGCCTTCTGCTTCTTCTACAAATCCACCATTCTTGAGATCTGGTGCAGCCATGGTTTGTCTGCTGCGTTCTAGCAGAGAAGCTGATGCCTTGGAAGCGTCTGACACAAGATTTGCCATTTCTTCTAGGAAATCTGCAACTTCTCCTCCCGAAGAAGTGAGTTCATAGGTTCTAGGTTTCTCTCGTCTAAAGACCAGTCTTCTCTTTCTGAGTCTGCGCACATATTTGTAGGTTCTCCTGAGGTTTATGCCGACCTCTTTGGAAAGCTCGCGAGCGGATGCGCCAGCCTCCGGGATGGCTTCATAGATTTTCTTCTCTGTCGGCGAAAACTTCTTTTTCGGAGCTTTTTTGGTTCTGAAGTAGAATACGTAGTCGGAAGATTTGGTCCTGATTGCTAATCCCTCTTTAATAAGTCTCTGGATAGTTCTAGACAGAGTATTTTGGGGCACAGGTCCGACAAGATCCTCGTAGGTTTTTGGTCCATGTTTCAGCTTTCTCAACAGGATTTCTTCGTAGCAGCGGGAGTGGGATGGTAGCGAATCTTCCACATCAAATTTGCTCAGGACGTCCCTAAATTTTCGACCATACAACGTCAGTCTATACTTGTTGCTGTCTTTCCTGACAAGACCTGCCTCTAGTAGCGGTTCAACATATGAGTTGGCTATGGTGCGACGACTATGATAGTATCCCTTATCCCGCAAGTATTCTTGTAGATCCTCAATGCTATGGGGCCACTCAGAAAGTGCGTCAATGACTTCTCGTCTTCTGCCATTTTTCACAGCATTCAGCAAACCTCGAAAGTAGTTGTCTTCGCAAAGCGTTCCATTCATTTCCAGAAGTTCGTTTTTTGTCTTCCAAATCTCACATCGTTCAGCGCAAACCATCGGAGAAGCAGGCTCGCAGTGTTGGCAAATGCTGTCTACCTGTCTTAGTGTTTCGACCAATGTTGCTGCGTTGTCTGTTGCCTTCAACAACCACTCATGAGACTTTATTTCGATCACCATGGCTGATACACCTGATTACGCATGTCATAAGGCCATCATGAAAGTCATCGTATCTGGCCCTTTTCAAGGAGTGATGCGTTAGGCACGCCTTATGACATACGTCATACAATCATGACATACGTCATACTTATATACATTTCTGTACTAATGCTACGGTCAGTGAAGCTAACATGTTGATCCCATGCGAAGTGGCGGTGAAATCCCTCGTTCCATCTATTCGATCCGCTATAGCAATAGAACTGACGCAAACCTATGGATTGAAGCAAACGGAAGTGGCAAATCTTTTGGGCGTCACTCAGACGGCCGTGAGCAAATATACGCGACACATCAGAGGCGCAGTCATTGAGATTGAAAAGATAGAAGAGGTTCGACCGATATTCAAGGAGACAGTGGTGCTGCTGGCCAATAGGAACATCTCCAGATACGAACTTGCAGGAAGATTCTGTGAAATCTGTGAGATCATCAGACGAAAACGCTTGTTGTGTGAACTATGCAAACGTTCAGATCCATCAATTGACATTCAGAAATGCTTCGTTTGTGTGCACGAAAGATGAGTTTTCCGTATTTTGTTGCTATCAAACTCACTTTTTGACAATCTCATACTCTGAAGTGGGCACTAGTTTTTCTGGTGCAAAAAAGATTTTAGAAAGATTAAGAGAGTCTAGTTGGGTGACTCTTGGTTATGGTTGAGATTGTCTGCCGTGCCCCCGAGCAGCTTGTGATTCTGGAATGCACACAGTATCCTTCGATAGAAGCCCTATCGATGACTATTGCCACCATCATTAGGGCAGGGCAACCGGTCATCCTCAAATGGGCTGAGGGCGTGACATTCTCGTATTCACTTTTGACGCCGACAACCGATAGTTTGATGAAAGAGTTTTTGGAAGGCCGCCTCTACTGGACGGACGTGATATTTGCCTTGATGCCTGAATACAGATCGCCCATCAGAGTGGGCACCCTGGACATTCCAGTAATCGACGTAAGTCCGAATCCCACCTTGAGAGAGGCGGCAAAATGGATGAAACTTACCGCCCAAAAATGACTACGCTTTCGAGGTCTAACGCCAGTTTAGATTCGCCAAAGATCTTGAGCTATGAACTTTAGCTCGCTATCCGAGTTGGCAAGATTATTTTCCGGTGTTGTCCAAGGTCTTGATTAATCTTTCAACTCGTTCTCTGATTTCGTTCCTTACTTCCCTGAATTCGTCCATAGATTTTTCGGCAGGGTCTTCTATCTTCCATTCCTCTACTCTTTTGGGAATCACTGGACATACTTCTGCTCCACAACCCATGGTTACGACAACATCGGCTTCTTCCATCATCTTCAGGGTTAGCGACTTGGGTCTCCGGTTGGTTATGTCGATTCCGATTTCCTTCATAGCTTCAATAGCCTTTGGATCAACTTTTGAGGCGGGTCTATCACCCGCACTAACTGCGACAGCATACCCTTTGGCTAACTTGTTGAAGAAGGCTTCCGCCATCTGGCTTCTACGAGCGTTTTCAATGCATACAAACAAGACTTTTTTAATATCTGGAGATGAAGAAATATTATTCTGCGATTCTAATAATTTCACTTCCAATTGAAAGCTCCATTGCTTACATGATTAAAACTTGATATTTAAACCAAACCACGTAATTGCCTAAAATCGCTCAATAACGTCAACGATCACTGAAACAAACGCTGCCGTGATTGCGGATATAGTCATGCCATATATTAGACTTGCCAGTAGTTTGGATGAATAGCCAACCACAGTTGTCATGTTTTGACCATTATTCTGAATATTCGCTAGATATTCATTGGTCTCATCATGCATGCATAGGTTGCATTCTATAGCTGCACTGAGTAGGGGTATCTGGGCAGTTTTTCTAGTTGAGGGCCGGCTTATGGTCCCCAGGTTGCGCCGAAGTTGCTCTGTACGAGAACTATCTCGTCACCGATGATCTTTTGGGCGGGCGGTGCTATGTCTGCGATTGAGTTCCATCTAGGATCACCACCTATGGCTACGGGGTAACACTGGCCAGTGAAGATTCCTTGATGGTGGAGTACATAATAGACGTCACGCATGTCTACGATTTGGTCAAGGTTGCAGTCGCCTGGGTTTATTCGCTCCACGTAGTTTTCTGCATCCTTCCAGGCTTCCACGTAGATGGTTGCGCTCACTCGATCCCATCCGCCATAGCGATAGACGAAGTTGTCGGTTCCTACAAGGCAAGTTAGGCTTGGATCAATTGGGTTTTCATACTCCCACCCTTCCCATTGGCTGTGGTGTCTTCCCGTAAGGATCCACACGTCTCCACCCATTGGGCCAGTACCCTCGCTGATGACCAGAGGTTCACCCGTCTCTGGGCTGTCAACCCAGGGCTCCCATATGTGCTTGGGAGCAAGTAGGGAGATGCCGAACCATTCGTGGGCAAAGACGTACCTCTGTAGGAGCCATATCTTGAAGCTGTAGGTGCCGGTTGTCTTGACGTCGTAGATGGGTTGCCAGGTGGATAGATACCGCTCGTTCTCTTGGAATCTCATTAGGTTGAGGGCGAAGACGCAGTCCTCAGCCGTCACCGGGACGCCGTCGTGCCATTTGACGTTGTCTCGCAAGGTGTACTCCAGCGTCATGCCCGCCTCGCCTCCTGGACCCGTCCACTCCGCCAAGGTAGGCATACCCTCGACGGCTCGCCATTGATACTCCTGAGTGTACGGGTTCAGCCGGAAGAAATCGCCAAAGACACAATCTAGAACCTGCCAGTCGGGAGGAGTCTCTGCCATCAACGGGTTGAGCGTGTCAAGTTCCTCACGAAGCAAGTGTTTGTAGAGGTTCTTTCCGCCTTCCACCCTGCCAGCCTCGCCGAACTCCTTTCCAAACTCGTTACAGCTGCCTTCAGCACCCGCGCCCACCGAGTTTACGATTTTGGTAGCGCCATCAGCATTCCCGAGGTATGGTCCTGTTTGGGCTGTATACCTTGCGTACTGCATCATGGGTATGAACGGAATGTTTTCATTTGCTATCGCCTGAATCTCAAAGACAGCCGCCTTCATCTCATCTATGTCTAGGGTGGCCTTCATCGCGTGGCACGCATCATCGCAGTCCTCGTCTATGAAGTTCCATACGTTCCAGAGGGGCCGTTGGGTTGACTCAAGGAAGTCGTACAAAATGTCTGGTGCTGGCGAGTCCCAGACGACGCCGACGCCCCACAGTAAGCTGTAGTCGTAGTAGTCTCTGTTGATCAGGATGTAGACGATGTCAGTCCAGGCCTTTGGCGTGAGATCACACGGGATTCCCATCGCGTGAAGCCTGTCATTTAATATCATAGCGGACTCCAATTCAATCGGGCTCCCATGAATAACCCTCGTCGCATACTCAAAGTGTTCCATAGGCAGTCCAGTGTCTGGGTCAATTCTGTAGAAGCCCTGCGATCCAGGCACGTCAGGATCTTGCCAACCAGCGGGGGTTGGCACCGTGCTGTAGACGTAGCCTGCAGCGTTCAAGATCGCGTCTGCCTCTAAAGGATCGTACAACGGCAGCTTTGCGTCTGGGTTGATCCACTGTGGCATGCTCTCAGGCAGCCAGTACTCAATGTGCCTCGAGACAGGCGACAAGAGTTCGTCTAGCGCGGCCTTGTCACACAGCCGGATTATGGCCTTTCTCATCTCAAGGTCGTCAGCGGGATAGACGAGGTTGTTCATGAACAACATGTTATACCCGTATCTTACGGTACTGCAAATGGTGAACCCTGCAGCTTTCAGCTCAGGAATGTACTCGGGCAATGGCACTTCACCTGAATCGACATCATGAGTTATCAACGAGATCAGCCGGGCGTCCGGAGATTTAATTGTCTTCCACCAAAGCTCATCAACATACGGACCCGTGTCAGTTGGTGCAGCAGCATTCATAGTCAAAGCAAGACCAATCACAATAGCAATCGTTAGGAACAGTGCAAATCCAGTTCTATTACTCTTTAGATTCATGCTCTTTTCCTCTCCATCCTCTCTTTTTCCGCACCTTAATATAGCATTGTTATACCTTTTATGTATTTCTCATGCTTGCAATCAAGAAATATCCGCCCATTAACCACATACTTTGGGCGCTCGCATCGGAGCCTCCTGCAATTGACCGTGACGGCTAGAGGCAAAGGTTTCGGTTTCCCAACGATCTCACCATTTACAAGAGAAGGTATGCAATCCTTAAAGGAACTCATTAA
>CAYGBA010000062.1:0-8564 GCA_964347995.1 uncultured Candidatus Bathyarchaeia archaeon
CTTAGAATCTCGAGCTTCATTTCTCATACGCTTATAGGTCGCCCGTTTCTCAAGAATCATCTCCAACGTTCTCGGAACTATGCCTTTCCGCTTCTCACAGACATTGTAGTCAAGCTCGGGCACCCTCAACTTCGAGTCTGGACAACACCTGCAGAGCACGGTTTCGGCCGAAATATTACATTTAGCCATTAACGTGGGATACATAGATGAAAAGTCGACTTCAGTAACGCCATCGTGGATGCCCAACCTCGGCTCGAATATGAACCCGCCTCTGTCAGCCACAAATAGCTCCCAAGCTGATTTGAAGGTCTCAGGCTCGCTCTTCTTCCAAGGAATGAGTATACCATGCTTTGTAGCTTGATAGAGCTGCAGAGAGGACATGATCGTCCCGATTGACGCCCTTGCAGCCCTATGAAATGGAACCCTACATGTCCTAGAAACTTCGATTAAACCGGGCAGTCCGCAAGCGGAATAAATGAACGTATTTTTCTTGTCTATGTGGATTCGGCCGTACAGCCTACGCATGGTAGCCTTGAAGTAGACTCTTCCATAGGAGAAGAATGTGATGCCCCTTCTATTCTTCGCCTTCAACGGGATATCTTCTCTACCAAGCACGAGTCTATTTAATACCCCGTTCACGAAGGCCCTACGAGCCAGATAAGGGAAGAGAAATGAATCTCCTCCGTGGGTGATAATGATATCTGGATCCTCTTCTTGGATAGCTTCTACCATCTTGAGGATTTTGTCGCTTTCACTTCTTTTGTCAATGATAACGATTTTTCCATGCGATTCAAGCGTTATACTTTTGATTGGATCGTTGAAGCCAGGGATGACTCCATCGGCATCCACTTCCACACGCATTGCCATCAGACGAAGAGGAGGAATCTCATAGTCGACACTTTTGACAGAATCTAACAAGCAGTAAGCAAGTTTTTCCCCCTGGTCTATCACCGCGACATGGGCAAGAGGGAAAAGACCTCGCTCATAAAGGTATGTTTGAGCGTATGGAACGTCTACATTGTGCAGCCTAAACTTCCTGTATCCCCCATGTCTCACTAATTTACGAGAAAAATGGGGTATCCTTCTACAGTCTGTGGTGGTAATCTCCAAAACCTTCGACTTCTTGCCTCCCATGAAATCGGCATATTTCTCAGCGTAGCGCCACTTAGCAACGGACGTGCTAGTTACAAAATGATCGGTCAACTTTGACAGGTCAGCCATCTTGCCTGAAACATAGACTTTCGGCTGAAATTTGTTGCAAAGTTTCACACGGTCACCATTCTCTGTTATAACCCATACGGTCATCTCGCCCGGATCTGAGGGATACAGATCGAGAAGCCAGCCTCGAATTATCTTTAGGCTGGTGAAGTCACGTTTCCAATCTTTCAAGTCTCTCTTGGATCTCCGTTAGGGTCTTCTCTTGATGTAGCAGAATTGACATCAACATGGCCTCCAGCAGAACAGGTCTGGTTGCCATGCTCCCTGCAGATGCGAAATTTCTGCACGCGTTCATCATCTTATCGAAGGTCTCGGCATCCTTAGCCCTTAACGCCTTTCGGAAACCCTTCCACTTCTCAATTTCGCCTTCCAATGCTTGACGATATGAGGGAACAGTCTTCCCCATCCAGCTAGTCCTCCATAAACATGTCTATCGTGACAGGATTTGAGGGAAAGTCGATGGCAAAAGGCTTGAGATTGGGGTGATCCTCTAAGACAAACTTCAAGGTCCCCCTGAACTCTTTCAGCTTTATAAGGGTGGTTGCCCTTCCAAAAAGAACAGATTCAAGAAACATGCCAATTTTTGAACGATGCCACGGAAAACACGAAGCCACAATAACAGCTTTTCTCGTATAGGCAAGCTCCGATAGATGCTTTGCCATCTTCATGAAGATGTTCCGTCCCTCGCGCTTAGGGACATCCTGATCGAGGAATAGTCCAGTTATGTCCGAAACAATCACCGTTTTAGATCTATGCTGCGTCAGCGTCTCTTCCAGTTTCTCAAACACCAAGGCACTGAGTTGATATGCTGTGAAAGCCCTGGAAACAAAGATCTTCTCTAACACACGTTTTGGGTCCAAGCCATATTCACAAGCTATGGTAGAAACAGCATACGGATCGAAACTATTACCGCCATCGACATAAGTAACTGTGGAGTTGAGTCCTCCCTTTTTCAGCGATAGTTGACTACGAACACAGAGAAGGAACAACAATCTCTTACATGTCGAGTGCCCAAATAAAACCGCAAAGTCGCCTCTGCGAAAACCTAGAAATGCCTTATCGATCTTTGGGATGCCGAAGGCTAACGCTCTGTTGGATTTTCTGGACAACGTGGTCACGACGTAGACGGGATAGAAAAGGCGAATCCGCATCTCATAAGGATTTAGCAGAAAAAGCTTCTATGCAAGTGGAGAGAGCTAAGTAAAAGTCTGCAATGGTTCACCAACACTTTATTCTATTTGTCAAGCGTAATTCAGACATGAGGACCAAGACTTGACGCGGTATCTCATAGGAGCCGGTGGATGGGCCTATTTTCATGTCCAAGGGCAACACCCTTTAGTAGCCTACTCAAAAGCATTCGACTTCGTCGAGGTGAACTCAACATTCTATGAAATACCCCGCCTCAGGCTAGTTGAATCTTGGCGTAGGTTAGTGCCCCCAAACTTCGAGTTCGCGGTAAGATGCAACAAAGCGCTCACTCACCAATGCAAATTCCAGCCGATGCCACAAGCCTATGAGATCCTGAAAACGATGACCGACATCTGCAGGATCCTGAAAGCAGATATATTGCACCTGCAGACTCCAACAACTTTCCAGACTACGAAGGATAGCGTCGAGCATATGCGCAACTTCTTTTCTTCCGCAGACCTCGAAAGTATCAGACTCGCCCTAGAGATAAGAGGAGCCAAACGCTCTCTCAACCCAGACCTTGTCAAGATCATGCAAGACCACAACATGATCCATTGTGTGGATCTCTCCAAAGACGAGGAACCCGCCTACACCTCAGACATCCTATATTCCAGACTTTTCGGAAAAGGTCGTCACAACATCTATCAACCAACAGATGACGAACTCAAAGAAATCGATGGAAAAGCCTCCAAAGGGGATCACAAAACAGTTGCTATATCCTTTCACTTCGTCAGAATGTACAAAGACGCCGCACGTCTCAAAATGTACAAGAGGACTGGAAAATTCCCCAGGGTCACAAAGTCTACTGGTCAAGAGTCACTCATAGAAGTGCTCAAAGAGGACGCGGAATTCCCGAGCAGCAAGAAAGAGCTCATTCGCCATCAGGGATGGAAGCTCATAGATCTAACAAAAGACAAAAGGTCGCACGCATCATACATGCTCCAGAAACTTCCCGAAAAGACCTATAATAACATCAACGAGGTAGCTGAAATTCTAAACTCCAAAAAGCAACGGTGAAATCCCTGAACGACCTTCTGTTTGGATCTTCCGGCCGGAGCTACAAGGAAGAGGTAGATCGCTTTTGCGAGAAGAGAACCTTAACTCACAACTGCGATGAGTGGCGAAAGGGGCTCGGGATAGAAAGAATATGCAAGCACATAGGAGGACTCTTCCTTCAGAAACATATGCCTCCATTTTAGAGGATATGATAATAAAAGAAGAAGGTAGGTGGCGATTCCACGTTTCAAACTCAAGTTAAAGTGCGCAATACTTCGTCTGTTTACATTCTATCTAGCCGTCTGGCGGCGCGTATCCTCTGAGTCTTTGCAGTGCTCTAAGTTTTTCCCGTTCTCCTATTTTGGCAGTTTCTACGGCGTTTTGGAGGATTCGGATGGATTTGTCCATGGCTTTCCGGTCTACTGGGTGAGGTACGCCGTCTTTTCCTCCGTACGCGAAGGAGTATTTGACTGGATCTTTCCAGCTAGGTGGTTTGCCGTATATGAGTTGTGAGATGAGGGCAAGGCCCCTTACAGTTGCTGGACCTACGCCTTTTATGTTGAGGAGTTCCTCGTAGTCTCTGGGTTGGAATTCGTAGGCCTTTTTGACGGCCATCCAGTTTAGGTTTAGGGGCATGTAGAGTGTGTCAATAGCGTAATCCTTCCATTTGATCTTGGGCATCCATTCCTGCAGGGATTTTTGGTATTTCGGGCGGATTGACTTCAGCATCCTCATGACTTTTCCGGGTCTTTCTTTGGCGATGTCTGTAGATGTCTTTTGGCATTCTCTGCTTTCTTTGGCGGTCATGTTTAGTGCTATCTGTCTTTTTGTATCGCCCACTATGGCGTCGTGAGGTTCGATTAAGAACTCTTCTACGTTTTGGGAGAGCCAGTGGTATCGGCGGGCTGTTCTGTCTTTTGTGCACATGCCTTGTTGGACAACTGCCCATTCTCCTTTTTCGGTTATGAGGACGGTGTGATGGTAGAGGGGATATCCTGCTTGGATGGCTGTGTTGTCGACTTTGGCTGTCATTCTGCTGACGTATAGTAGGCGGCTGGTTCTGTCTGCTGTCCAGCCGAAGGTTTGTGATACTTCGACTATTTCAGCTGGTGCCTGGTGTGAGAATCTGCCCTTTCCACCGCATATGGCGATTCCCTGTTCTGCTGGGTTTATCGCTGTCTTCAGAACCGCTGTGAGGACTGTTGTTAGGCCTGAGGAGTGCCAGTCATAGCCTAGTGTGCAGCCTAGGGCTTGGAACCAGTGGGGATTTGAGATTCTTCTGAGTAGTTCTTCCGAGCTATATTCGTTGATTACTATTGCGACTATCTGTTCTGCCAGCTTCGTCATTCTTCTAAATAGCCATCTTGGTGCTTTTCCGTAGTGCAGTGGAAGCCTTGCCGTTCCTGTTCTTCTCATCTCATTTTCATCATGATATGTTAATGGCGGTGGGGTTTAAATTGTGTACGCAGAGACTTGGTCTGCTGCGTGTACAGGCAGGCTCCAAATATGCTGAGATTCTACACGCAACTGGGAAAAGTATTGTATCAGGTTATTTGAGAAGGCGCTCCCAAATAGACACAGTTATGTTGATATGCAATTTCTGGTCAACTAAACAATGTTTTTAGAAGGTCGTACACCAGGATTACCGAAGTTGCTCTCCTCTCACATTCTTGTTCTGCCAAGAATAACGCCTAATTTTTGCAGACTCCCCATAACCACAGGCCGAACACCGCCTCTCCTTGACATTATACGCCCTCCTGCCGCAACGCCTACACCTAATGTGCAACGTCTTCCTTCCACGCTTCCCAAAAGAAGACGTCCCCTTACTCGTCTTCCCCAAAAACCTCACCCAGGAGGAGGAGAGACGATCACCACGTTATCTCCACGAACAATAATAGTACCCAACTTTCTCACTTTTTCCATATTTGTCATGTCCTCCGTCTCCCCCACCACCAAGTTAAGATGCTGATCAAAGCCCTTTAGCTTCCCACGTAAACTCCTTCCACCCCTCAGCCTCACAAGAACGGTCTTCCCAAGGCTCCTCTCCAAGATCTCAGTGGTCATCTCACTCATAATATTGCCATCTCGCTAATCTTTAGCACCTATAGGTGCAAGCGAGAATCATTTAAAGGTTATTGCACAATAATAGTCAGCAATGTCAAAGACCATCAAAAGGCACTTTCTAAGGGAGAAAGAGACAGAAAGAATCCTCCAAGAACTTGCTCACAAGCTCAACGTAGACACCGAACAACTACTCGGCTCCGAACCAAGCATAGAACTGGCCGAAATCCAATCGACAGAAATATTCATCGCCGACGGAAAACCAATACTGGCAAGGCTTCACAACACCCTCTCTCCAACCCTGCTCTTTAAAGAAATCTTACCGTTACTCCCCAAAATCATAGTAGACATGGGCGCCATACCTTACATCTGCAGTGGAGCAGATCTGATGGCCCCCGGAATCGTTCAGATCCATGGAGACTTCAACGAAGACGATATTCTCCTGATAGCAGACGAACGATATGAGAAACCGTTGGCCCTAGGCATTGCCCTCTTCGACCTGCAATACATGAGGAAACTCAAGCGTGGAAAAGTCGTGAAGAACATCCACTACGTAGGCGACAAGCTCTGGAACCTACTGAAGAAGATGTCTTAAGAACCTTCAATGGGGTAATCACTAGGAAAAATTAAAAACTGCATCATACAACTCTAGTTGAGGATAACGACAATGCAAGACTCCGCAAGACCCCCCGCCAAATTCTATTTAAGAGCTCTGCTCTTGCGAAGCCTAGAAGACGTAGAAACCGTCAAACGAGAAGTGAAAGCAGGAAACATCCTCATTCTGAGGATAAGCGCCTTGGCGAAAAAGAGCGCTGAAGACGTCAAACAAGCAGTGGATGAGCTATGCCGTTTCACTGAACTGATCGGAGGAGACATCGCACGTCTAGGTGAGGAACGCGTGGTGATCACGCCTTCTTCTGTTCGTATCTGGAGAGGAAAAACCACAATTCGAGAGCAAGAAACGCCTACCGCAGCCTAAGGGTTTCTAAGACCTCCGGTGCCCATGTCTTAACCCTATACTTTCTCTGAAGAGTCTTTGCCACACTCAGGCACTTCCCTCTCTCGCCGTGACAAACAATTATCCTCTCGGGTTTCGGTGTCACTCGACGAAGGTAACTGAGGATTTGCCGCCTATCCGAGTGACCGGAGAACCCATCGATAGAGCTAACCTCCATGTTAATCTTTGCTATTTCGATTTTTCCTTCACTACTTATCATGGGTGCCTCCGACAATCCTTTCTGTACCCTACTCCCCAAGGTTCCTTCAATCTGATAACTCACGAATATCATCTTGTTGCGTTTGTCTGGTGCCAAACGTTTGAAGTAGTCGATCACGGGTCCCCCCTCCAGCATCCCAGAGGTCGCTATGACAATGCTTGGCTTCCCATCCACGATCTCCTCCCTCGCGCTGGGATGCTCCACAATTGTGAAGTAATCAGACTTGAAAGGATTCACTCCTCTATGCAGAATACTGTTTCGCACCTCCTTCGCCAAGTACTCCGGATGAGCCGTGTGGATAGCTGTCGCCTCAGAAATCATTCCCTCGACAAACACAGGGGCCTCTTCAATTAGCCCTCGTTTCATATACCCATCAATTACCAACATGATTTCCTGAGCCCTACCAACAGCTGGAACCGCAATCAATACCTTGCCTCCCCGACTCAGTGTCTCATTCATGACTGACGAAAATTTCTCCTCGGCTTCCATTCTGGAAGGCATGACATCTCCCGTGGCGCCATACGTGGTTTCAGTTATTATTGTCTCCACCCTTGGAAAATTTGTTACGGCAGACTCGAGAAGCATAGTTCTGCCATATTTGTAATCCCCGGTGTATACTATGTTATGTACACCTTCTCCGACATGCAGATGGATCATAGACGAGCCGAGAATATGACCCGCATTATGTAGGGTCAGTCTCACGTCTGGGGCTATGTCTGTTACAGCACCATATCGCAATGGAAGAGTGTGCAAGACGGTTTCCCGCACATCCTTCTGATCATAGGGTGCAATCACTCCCTGTTTGCTCATGACATCGAGATAATCCAGCTGGAGTAGGGTCATGAGAGTTGAAGTGGGCGCTGAGCAATAGACTGGGCCGTCGTACCCGTATTTGAATAGAAAGGGAACGAAGCCGCAGTGATCCAGATGTGAATGAGTTATGACGACTGCGTCCAATGTATCCATATCAAATTCGGGCGCATCAAGTCTTGGAAAGGCTTCAAGCGGATTTCTGGAGCCTGGATTGATGCCGCAATCCAGCAACACTTGACTCTCCCGCGTCTGCACGAGAATGGCGGATCTTCCAACTTCCTGAAATCCACCCAACGCTGAAATGCGGATGTCCCCGACTCCATATACTGGGAGTCTGAAAATCCTCTCTCCGACTGTACGAAGTATTCTCTCTCGTTCCTTGCTTTCAGCGTGAAGATAGTGCCTCATATGAGCCACGATTTTTGACGGTATCGGTGGGCTTCTCAAGATACGGGGTCTCCAGCGAGTTTTTCTAATAATCTCCTGTAAGATGGCGCCGTTTTTTCCAATAACTAAGCCCGGTTTCTTAGCTTCTATGATAACTTCCCCGAGACTTGGATCAAAGCTCACGCTTGAAATACTAGCTTCTTCGGGAACCGTCTGATAGATGGCCCTTTCTGTTTCCTTCTCGTGTAATCTTACAGAAGGATCGGAGCGAATAACAATTCTTTTTCTGATAAGGTTGACGATATCTGCGATTATGTAGCTCTGTTCGATCAGGATCTCTGGCTTTTTTGTGTAGACCGCTAACGCAGGGCCTTCAAACTCAATGCGGCTGACTTCTGCTTCTTTCGGAATATTTTCAAGTATTGTTTGGCTGATTTCCGCCTTGGTCTTGTCGAGGGGCGCCACGCCTATTTATCGCTCCTTACGAGCCTCCCAGTATACTCCCCTTTTCCTCATCACTTAGTTCGCGGTAGCCTTTTTGGTCTATGACAGATACGTCAAAACTGTCTCCGCTTGCGGTGTTCCTTTTCATGGCGGAATCGACAGCACTCACAACCACGGAGAGTAAATCACCAATCATTGCATCCTCTTTGTACTTGTCTTCAAGCACCCCATAGGCCACTG
>CAYGBA010000063.1:0-8521 GCA_964347995.1 uncultured Candidatus Bathyarchaeia archaeon
ATGAACTAATGAGACCATCGGCTTTTCTCGAGTTTGGGTTTGGGTTTGGGCTTAAATCTTTAGTAGAAGATGGTATGCCTTTGCGTAGTGATGTTGAACAGAACCGACAAAAACTTAATGTGGGGCACTATGAATAGGGAATTGAATGTTGAAGGTGAGAAAAATAGAAAAGAATAAGGACAAGACACATAAACATAGTTTATCTGGAATGCCTGAGACCATATTCTGGATATTCGTTGAGTGTCTCAGGATCATAGGTCTCATACGAACCTTTGTTTGGCTGATTCAAAAAAATATATTCCTTGCTCAGGTATGCAATTGCCCGTTTCGTAGGACTAAAGGGCGAGGTAATTGTAATTTCTTCTTCTCATCAGAAGTTTCGTTTGACAACTTACGATACATTTCTCATAGGTTTTTGGGTACCGCCGATTCCATTTAGAAGAAACTTGATAATCCATAGGTTGACTTATCTTGTAGAATGAAGAAGTTACAGTTTGTTAAAATCAAATGTCAATGTAGTATTTCTAGAGTATGTTGAGTATTCCAAGTATGTTAATTGTGTTCCAGATGACTATTAAGAGAAACAGTACGTTACCTACTACTGCCATGATATAGAGAAAGGCTGTAAGAGTCCTAGCGGATAGGTCAGAACCTTCTCCATACTTCTCCAAAAGGTCCCAGGCAACAGCTGTGGTGATACTTCTATCTTCTATCTGAAGCCAATTCGTTTCGCGTGTGCGGAAGAGAAAGTGAACGAACAATCACGAATAGAGCTGATCTTAGGTTCAGTAGCAAGTGTCCACTGTGTAACAGATTTCTGTCAAAAACGTATAAATAACTTGGCAATATACATCAGTTTGTGCTAAAATTGTTAAAAGAAGCCTGCGGCGTCTTCGGTGCCCAAGATTTCAAGCAGGGCCCCGTCTTCCCACACATTTACTGGGGGCTGAGATCACAAAATCATCGTGGTCACCAGTCACATGGCTTCATCACATTTGACGGAAAATTCAATATGCACAGAGATTTAGATCTAGTTCCCAAAATAAAGAGAGAAGACCTCCAAAGCTGGCTCACCAGATTGCCGGGACACGTGGGGATAGGTAGCATAAGATACACTACATCTGGCCGAACAGACGAAGAATCATTGAGAAAAGGTATTCAGCCGTTCTTGGCAGAAAAAGACAAAGCAAAAATTGCCGTGGCCTTCAACGGCAATATCGTCAATAATTTCCGGCTGAAGAGAGAAATAAGAAAGGAATTTCCAGGCTTCTCCTACGAGTGCGACGCAGAGCTGCTTTGTAGGAAACTTGTTCTCGGGCTTATTGAAAAGGGTGATCTGGCTTCTTCCGTTACAGCTTGTATGACGGAGATAGAAGGCGCATTCTCTGTAGCAGGAATAACTCAACAGGGAGAATTGTTTGCTTTTAAAGACCTGTACGGAATAAGACCGCTCTGCTGCGGCCGCAGTGATGACAGCAAGATATACGCTACCTCCTCTGAGACTGTCGGTTTAGACATCAACGGCCTCGAGTTTGATTTTGAAGTGGAACCGGGAGAACTTGTTGTCGCATCAAAAGATGGGTTCACAAGAGAGCGGCTTGTCAGAGGCAAAAGGAGAGCGCTCTGTGGTTTCGAGTTTGCCTATTTTGCCAGACCGGACTCGAGAATCGGAGACAGATACGTTTACGAGGTCAGAGAGGGCTTTGGAAGGAATCTCGGAAAGGAATACGCCGAAATCACAAAAGACGCAGACATAATCATCTCGATACCACAAACCTCTAATGATGCCGCTTACGGACTTCACGAGGAGACTGGAATAAGGTGGGAGCGAGCGTCTCGAAGACACAGATACGTGACTGATAGAGCGTTTATTCTCCTGCCGAGAGAGAGACACTCAACGATTGATAAGAAGGTTAACATCCTAGATCGAAGGCTTCATGGAAAAAACGTCGCCGTAGTTGAAGACAGCATCGTCAGAGGCGACACGACCAAAACAGTCATTCGAAAACTACGTAGGAAGGGGGCAGAGAGGATCGACCTATTTGTCACTTTTCCGAGGATAATCGGCCCCTGCTTCTACGGAATCGATATGGCGAGCTACGGTGAGTTAATCGGGTCTAGGCACAAAGCCGAAGAAATAGCCAAGATAATTGGCGCTGACACGGTAAACTATCTGTCACTTGAGGGCTTCATCAGAGCGACGGGCTTTCCAAAGGACGCACTGTGCATGGGGTGCGTCACTGGTGAATATCCGACGCCATTGGCTCAAAAGCTGGCTAGTGAGATGAAAGAAAGGTTTGAAAAGGGGCTTGAGGAACCTAGGAGAATCTACGAGCTGGCGAGCGAACAAGTCGTACCTTAGGCAGTGATTGCCATGGAAAAGGTGGGCATCTTAGTCGTTTCTTACGGCTCAAGAGGTGTCGCAATGGTTGACGCCTTCCATCGAAGCGGAAATTACAATGCTGAGATTTATGTTGCAGATAAGCAAAGAAGCCCTTTCAATGCAGAAGCAGCAGAAAAGCACATGGTGGTTCCTGACCTTGATGTTGAAAAGATTTGTAGCTTTGCCAAGAAATACGAAGATAAGATTGATTTTGGGATAGTTGGACCCGAGAAACCAATAATCAACGGCATTAGAGACCTCATCGAAGCAGAAACGAACATACCTGTGATCTGCCCCACAAGAGAGTACGCCATCGAAGGCAGCAAAGTCGCCCAAAGACACCTCTTCGAAGAAGTAGTACCCGAGGCAAATCCGCGGTTCAAGATATTTCATCCAAAAGACTACAGTAGCTTGGACCACGTGAAAAAAGATGTTTACAGCTGGCTTGACGAACTTGAGAATCAGGTTGCAGTCAAGCCCGACAGCCCAGCCGCAGGAAAAGGCGTAGGAGTCTGGGGCGACCACTTCAACACCCGCAAACAGCTGCTCGAGTATTTCATGTCAGACTATGGGCACGGACCCGTAGTGGTAGAAGAGAAGATCGCGGGAGAGGAATCCAGCTTCCAAGCCTTCTGTGACGGAAAACACCTGGTGCCATTGCCGGAGACACGTGACTATAAGAGAGCCTTTGACGATGACAGGGGACCCAATACTGGGGGAATGGGGTCCTACAAAGACGCCGGCGACTTGTTGCCTTTCATGACCGAAGTTGACAAGGCGAAGGAAATCGACTTCGTAGAAAGAATCTTCAGGAAACTGAAGGGCAATGATAGTAACCCGGGTCTGCGCGGAATGCCCTTCTACGACGCCTTCATTCACACGAAGAGTGGACCAAAAATCTTGGAAAACAACAGCAGACCAGGTGATCCTGAGATAATGAACCTTCTGCCAATCCTGAAGGACGACTTTGTGGACGTGTGTTTCAAAATCCTCGATGGAAACCTAACCCGAGTTGAGTTTGAGGAGAAGGCGACCGTTGTAACCTACAAGGCGCCGCCGAACTACGCCGGATTCAAAGACGTTTTCCCCCTTTGCGTGAAAATGGGGGACATTGGTAGCCCCATTGATTTGAGCAAGGCGAAGAAGCTGACTGAAAAATATGGAGATACCATAAGAATATACCCTGCGTCGATGGAGCTGAGAAATGGACAGACGTACGCGCTCACATCTCGAACTGTGGGTGTTGTCGGCATCGGAGAGGATGTAGAGACGGCCAGAAGGATCTCGTTGGAGGGCATACGCGCTATCCATGGTGGATCGCTTTGGTATAGAAGCGACATCGCCTCACGCGAGCACATAATGAGAAGCATAGAACACATGAAGATGCTGAGAGGGTCATAGAGGGCGATGGCATCGACAACGGACCCAAGGAGACTCTTCATCACGGACTGCGAAGGCCCCATATCCAAAAACGACAACGCCTATGAACTCACGGCGCATTTTGTTCCCGATGGAGACAGGTTCTTCACTCTGATCAGCAAGTATGACGACGTCCAAGCGGATGTTGTCAAGAGGCGTGGATACAAGGCGGGCGACACTCTGAGGCTCATATTGCCCTTCTTCAAGGCGTACGGCGTGACAAACGAGAAAATGAGGAAATTCTCGACCCAGCATATTCTTTTGGTTCCCGGCGCCAAGGACACGTTGAGGTTCGTCAGAGGCTTGATGCCGTCCTTCATCGTTAGCACAAGTTATGAACAGTACATGCGTGCCCTGTGTGAAGTTCTGGATTTTCCATACACGGCTGTTCATTGCACCCTAGTGGATATCGACGACTACGGAATAGATGAGAAAGAGACTGAGACGCTGAGAAGGCTCAAGAAGGAAATAGTAGCCATGCCCATGATACAAATTCCATCTTTTGCTGCATCAATCGATGACTTCTCAGCAAGTGACAAAGAAACCATCAGAAGACTGGATGAGATCTTTTGGGAAGAGATTTCTGGAATGACTTCTGGAAGGATGCTGGAGGAGGTTAACCCACTCGGCGGATCTCAAAAGGCTAGCGCAGTCCAACGCATCGCAAGAGGAACGGGCACTGATATCTCTGAAACCATCTATTTTGGGGATAGCATCACAGACGTAGAGCCTTTTCGACTGGTGAACGAGCATGGCGGGCTAACCGTCTCCTTCAATGGCAACAACTACGCCGTGAGAGAAGCTGAAATCGCCGTCCTTTCTGGACATACGATCATAACCTCAGTCCTCGCAGAAGTTTTCAGCCGTCTAGGCAAAGAGCAAGTTATTGAAGTAGTCAAAGAGTGGAGTTACTCTGCGTTGAGGCGGTATTGCTCTCCAGCATTACAAAGTCGCATAGTTGAGCTGTATCCCAAAGCGCTTCCGCAAGTTGAATTAATAAACCCGACCAATAGAGAACGGCTGATAGAGGAAAGCTCTGCTTTCCGCAAGACTGTCAGAGGAGAAGCTGTGGGAGGGCTTGGATGAAGACTGAGATAGAAGACACGTACGCCGAAGCGTTCGAAGGCTTGTTTTCACGAGTAATAGTTACGGCGGATGATGTGGAAGTTTTGAGACGGGCTGCCAGGGATGCGACAGCAACCCCTTCCATCGTCATCGGCAGAGTTGAGGGCGGCGTTGAACGATGGCTACGTGAGGAAGAAACACCTGACCAACGCAAGGGGACAATCTTACAGTTCTGGGGAGGAATTGACAAAAGGAAACCTTTCAAAGATGTAATCAAGAAATTTGAGGTTGAGTTGTCATACCGAATCCGCCAAGACATACTTGTAAAACCTTTCACAGCCCTCTTTGACGCTCATCCGAAGCCGGAAGGAAAGATCGACACGATGGAGCGGATCGGCCACTGCGGGGATGGCTATGAGTGGACGGAGCGACGTTACGGACGCGATATAATTGTGGTTCCCCTTATGGCGCCTGACTTTCGGATAGAACGCTATCTGGGATACGGACGTGGAGTGATGGGTGGGAATTTCTGGTATATGTGCAAAACTAGAGAGGCCGTCATGGACGCCGGTAGGAAGGCTCTTGAAGCCATAGGACAAGTAAAAGGGACAATCACACCCTTTGACATATGCTCCGCTGGATCAAAACCAGAAACGAAATTTCCTTGGATAGGCCCCACGACCAATCATCCCTACTGTCCATCGCTGAAGAAAAAGCTTGGAAAGGAATCGAAGGTTCCAGAAGGGGTCAACTACATTCCAGAAATTGTGATTAATGGTGTATCGCTTGACGCTGTGAAAGAGGCAATGAAGACCGGCATAAACGCTGCGAGGGAAGTTGATGGGGTGCTAGGAATCGCTGCTGGAAACTATGGCGGAAAACTGGGCGCGTACAAGATATATCTCAAAGAGTTGTTCCCATGAAGTTCGATGTCGTCTGTTTTGGCGCACTGAACATGGACAAACTCTACCGAGTGAATAGAATCGCCCGAGAAGACGAAGAGAGCTTCATCATGGACATCCAAGAGTGCCCCGGGGGCTCAGCGGCAAACACAGCGGTGGGCTTAGCGAGACTCGGCCTCAAGGTTGGTTTCATCGGAAAGGTTGCGGAGGACCGCGAGGGCAAGCTGCTTCTCAAAGACTTTGAAGATGAAGGCGTTGAAACTCATGGTATAATTGTCTCGAAGCACGGCAGAAGCGGCACCGTCATGGGATACGTTGATAAAAATGGTGACCGCGGCTTGTACGTAGATCCTGGCGTCAACGACTCCTTGGAATATGAAGAAATCGATTTACAATATGCAGAGAGCACCCGATTCTTGCACCTGACATCCTTCGTTGCAGACACACCCTTCCACGCTCAAATAGAACTTCTAAACCGTCTTTCTGATGTGAAGATAAGCTTTGATCCCGGAGAACTCTACGCACGACGAGGACTCACCACTTTGAAGCCGATGATTGCGAAAAGCTTCGTGATGTTCCCCAACGAAAATGAAGTGAAACTGCTCACGGGCAAGACCTATGGACGGGGCGCGGAAGTTCTCCTGAATGCGGGGGCTGGCATCGTGGTGGTTACTCTGGGGCGAAGAGGATGCTACGTTACAGACGGCAAAGAAACGCATCTGGTTGAGCCGTATAAAGTAGCAGTGGTCGACACGACTGGTGCAGGAGACGCATTCTGCGCAGGCTTTCTGTACGGCTTGATCAAAAACGAAGACTTGCACGAGTGTGGAAAACTGGGTAATTTTGTTGCCTCTCGGTGCTTACAGAAAGTTGGAGCCCGAGAAGGATTGCCCACAATCTCGACGCTTAAGGAATTCACTTAACGAGCTAAAGAAAACTCCAGAAACAATAGACTTTTGACTGAAGCTGAAGGCGCACTTCTATATCCCTGCGCGCACATCGCAGCCAAGTTTTTGATACCAGCCGCCTTGACCTGAGAGCAATTAGTAGAATGGCTAGAGAAACATATCCAGAAGATAAAGAGTTCATGGCTTTTGAGCTAGTTTAGTTACATAGAATGTTTTCTTCTGCAGACTATGACTGCTAGTAGTGTTGATACTATGAACAGCAGATAAAGGATAAAAATGAATCAAGATTCTTCTTCTTTCAGCTTTTTGACCATTTCAACGTATTTTTCTGTCCCAGCTTTTTTCCGATACGCCAATAACCCAGCTCTCATTATGGCACTCTTCTGTCCATGCTCTGGGTCATATTGATTTACAAATAATTCACATGGAAATTCTTTGCACACTCCACAGTGTTCAACTTCATGATCCTTAGCACACGAATAGAGTCTGCAATCACCCCAGAAAGGATGCCCCTCATGAGTCCCACATCCAGAACAATGGGGCATTCTTTCCTTTTTGTAGTAAACACAGAATCCACAATGTGTGCCACAAGGTGCTATTAGAACATCTTCCACTTTGTTTCACCAGCTTGGTGCTTCTATTCAGAACATGCTAGAAATACTTATGACTTGTGGAAGAAACTACTCTACCCTATGTAATCTCTTGTATATTCCTAGTATTCAATGAATGGTTTATTGTTGTGTTTGTTGTAGGCTTTGTTCTCTCTTCTGCATCTCATTGTAGAAATACTCAAACCATTCACAAAATTGTGGTTGACCCAACTGCTGTCTATGACCTTCTATCATAGGTCTCATCTTTTCCCATGTGCTCACTGTTGGTCCACTGATGAGGTGTTGAACAAGAGCAAGGTCTATCAGTTTCATGTGTAGAAGAGTTCCCATGCCTTCAAAGAGCATAACTACTTGATATGCTTCGTCTAAACCATACTTCTCCACATAGTCACTGTAATCCTTGTATTCACTTGATATGACTGTTTGCCACGCTTCTTGAAAATCCCTGCTACCGAAATGCCGATACAAGCTGATTACCAAGTCTGTTCTTCTGGTTCCAACCAGACTTCTCACCTCTAGATAAGCGAGAGCAACACCTACTAGCACTCCTATAGTTGCTACTACTGCTGATATAGATGGTATATCCAATATTCATCACCTAAAAGACAGGATAGAGTAAGATTGATATTAAAAACCATCTACATACATGCAACTTCTACTAAAGATTTGAGATAGAAACTTCTATTCCTATTGAAAAGCCCAAATGTACAGCGAGAGTAATTGGTTGAGATTTCTTAAGGTAATCTATGGCTTAACATTCTTTTTTCTTCTTGTAGCTGCTTCTGACAACCCAATAATACATATCCCGCTCTTATTATATCAAAAATCTTGCACTCACATGGATCTTCTAGATCGGCACATATAGCATAATGTACACGTATATGCCCAGAAGCAACTCAACTAGCCATAAAAAGATGGTAGCTAGCATGATGCTCCTCTTCTTCGCGCAAGCTTTGATATCACGGTATTGGAAAGCCCATGTGCCCACGAGCCAGACTCCCAATATTTCTACCAAAGTCCCCGCAGCGGCGTGCACAATTATTATGAATGCTGGTCGCGTGAAGGGCATGGAAAGTACGCCCCGAAAACCGTGTAAAGATGGAATCATAACAACCGCGATAGAAATCGTGTTCAAGACCAGAGCAATAGCCATAGTCGTCCCATGTTGGATGAACCTTCGTCTGAACCTGGCAATCGACACTCCCATAGCTAAGAAAATGAAAATAGCGATTT
>CAYGBA010000064.1:0-8095 GCA_964347995.1 uncultured Candidatus Bathyarchaeia archaeon
TCTTTGGCTCTTCTTTGTGAAATGAGTATTTAAGAGATGCGAATGATAAAAAACTTAGAATTCGCCCCGTTCACTAAAGTGTCCGTTCACAAATCTTATATCTGTCCGTTTACACCTCACCCTAAGTTGGTGTCACGATGAGAGGTGGCCGCGAAATTCAAGGCTTATTCTAGACGTTTGCCCACACTGGACCCTAACCGCTCAAGAATCGGAAAAGAATATAACACTTCTATAAAATCGAGAAATCCTACCAATATAAGCTTTGAAACTGGAGGATGAAGAGGGCTTTGTTCAAAGAAGTAGAGCCTATGGTTGACTTTCCGAAACTTGAACGTCGCACCCTAGGGTTCTGGGAGAAGATGGATGCCTTCCAAAAGCGTGTAGCCCTGAACCGAGACAAGAGACGCTGGTCTTTTATGGATGGACCTATCACGGCGAACAACCCCATGGGTGTCCACCACGCCTGGGGACGTACGTACAAGGATGTTTTTCAGCGCTACAGAGCCATGAGAGGATTCGATGAACGCTACCAGAATGGCTTCGACTGCCAAGGGCTCTGGATTGAGGTTGAGGTTGAACGGGAACTCGGCTTCAAGTCTAAGCGTGACATCGAGGCCTACGGAATCGCCGAATTCGTTAGAAGGTGTAAACAGAGGGCCCTTCGCTACGCCGCCATGCAGGTTGAGCAGTCTATTCGACTAGGGTACTGGATGAACTGGGATGACCCCCAGCTCCTACGCAGGTTGGCAGATGGCCTTGAGAATGAGGAAGAGGTTTTGACCATTGAAGGACCCAAGGGTCCCGTGTCTGATACAGTTGAGAGTCTTGTCAGCAGGCTGGGAACACCTCAGCTGGGCGGCTCATACTTCACCTTCTCCGACGAGAACAACTACACAATCTGGGCTGTCCTCAAGAAATGCCACGAACGCGGATGGATATACAAAGGCAGAGACGTGATGCCTTGGTGTCCCCGCTGCTCAACCGCTCTGTCCGAGCACGAGATAGTGACGGAGGGCTACAGAGAAATGACCCATATAGGGCTCACACTGAGGTTTCCCCTTCGCGAACGACCTGGGGAAGCACTTCTGGTCTGGACGACGACTCCTTGGACGCTCTCTTCCAACGTGGCCGCGGCGGTTCATCCCGATATGTGCTATGTGAAGGTTCGTCATAACGGGGAAGTCTTTTATCTAGCCAAGGCCGCTCTAAACCAAGCTTTTTCTGACGGAGACTACAAGGTAATCAAAGAGCTTTTGGGGAAGGATATGGTCGGCTGGACCTACGATGGTCCATTCGATGAACTTCCTGCCGAGCAGAAGTTGGGCGCTGTTGCTGCTCACCGAGTTATACCTTGGACGGAGGTAAGCGAGGTTGAGGGCACAGGCATAGTTCACATAGCGCCGGGCTGCGGAAAGGAGGACCTCGAGCTTGGTAGAGAATATGACTTGCCTGCTGTGGCCCCGCTGAATGAGTTCGGCGTCTTTGTTGAGGGTTTCAGCTGGCTCACGGGCACCCATGTCTATGAATCGGCTGAGCCGATCATCGAGAACCTCAGAGAGAAAGGGCTACTCGTTAACGCTGAGGATTTCACCCACCGCTATCCAGTTTGCTGGCGTTGTGACAGCGAGCTTGTATTCCGCCTCGTTGACGAGTGGTTCATCTCCATGGGAGAGAAGCTCGACAAGCCGCTTGAAGAGGTTAATGAACAGGAGAAGGAGAATAACCTTCGCTATCAGATAATGAACGTGGCCAAGCAGGTTCGCTGGATCCCGGATTTCGGTCTACAGCATGAGCTTGACTGGTTGCGGAACATGGATGATTGGATGATCTCCAAGAAGAGGTACTGGGGCTTGGCCCTGCCGATATGGGAATGCAAGGAGTGCGGAAACTTCGATGTGATAGGCAGCAAGGAAGAGTTAGAGTCACGGGCTGTCGAGGGCTGGCAGGGCTTCAAGGGGCACACCCCGCATCGACCCTGGATAGACGCGGTGAAGATCAAATGTTCTAAGTGTGGAGTGGTCATCTGTCGCATCCAAGACGTGGGCAACCCGTGGCTGGACGCGGGTATAGTTGCTTACTCCACGCTCGACTATCGCCATGATAGAGACTACTGGGGGAAATGGTTCCCCGCTGATCTGATCTGCGAGTCCTTGCCAGGGCAGTTCCGAAACTGGTTCTACTCCATGTTAGTCATGAGCACTATCTTGGAGCGTCGCGCGCCCTTCCGCACATGCTTCGGTCACGGCATCGTGCTGGATGAGAAGGGGCAGGAGATGCACAAGTCCTCCGGCAACGTGATCTGGTTTGACGATGCTGCTGAAACCATGGGCGCGGATGTTATGCGGTGGATATACTGCACCAGTAGACCTGAAAGCAATATTCTCTTCGGTCACACATTGGCGAACGAGGTCAAGCGGCAGTTTCTGATCCCCTTGTGGAACGTCTACAGTTTCTTTGTGACATATGCCAACCTAGACAAGTGGACACCAAAAGCGGCTACGACTCCGTGCTCACTCTTAGACCGCTGGGTCCTCTCAAAGCTTCAAACCCTTATTCAAGATGTCACCGATCGTCTGGAAGACTACGATCCATATGATGCCGCGGCAAGCTTAGAGCAGTTCGTGGACGAGCTTTCGCGATGGTATGTCCGCCGTTCACGGCGAAGGTTCTGGAAGAGCGAGGCAGATGTGGACAAAAGGGCTGGGTACACAACCTTATATGCTTGTCTGACGACTCTTGTGAGACTTCTGGCGCCGTTTCTTCCCTTCCTTGCTGAAAATATGTATCAGAACTTGGTGCGTACTGTGAGATCTGCGGCTCCTGAGGGTGTGCATCACAACGATTGGCCGGCGGCTGATAAGTCTCTCATTGACATAGACCTGATGGCAGACATGGATTTGGTTGTTACAGTCTGCGGTCTAGGGCGTTCAGCTCGCAACAAGGCTGGAATAAAGCTACGGCAGCCTCTGTGCAGGGCAAAGGTTGTGTCAGATGAGCTCTCACTGGAGAGACTGCGTAGGTTCACAGAACTGATCAAAGATGAGCTCAATCTGAAGGAGCTGGTCTTGACGACGCAAAAGGAGGAATTGGTAACTTATGAGATACAACCGTTACCACACATACTCGGAAAGAAGTATGGAAAACTGTTTCCCAAACTGCAAGCAGCCGTGGCACACATGGACACCGACGATCTCCTTCAGAAGCTTCAAGAAGATCAGAGGGTTGAGGTAAAAGTGGACGATAGAACTGTCAGCGTGCTTCTAGAGGAAGTCGAAGTACGCGCCCGACCGAAACAAGACTACGCCCTAGCGGAAGAGCAAGGTGTCGTCGTTGGAGTGGACACGGTGCTCACGGAAGAACTGAAGAAGGAGGGGGCAGCCCGCGACATCGTGCGCCGCATACAGAACCAACGCAAAGAAGCAGGTTTTGACATAGCCGATGAGATCGAGACCTACTATGAAGCCGGACCTTGGCCCACAGAGGTCTTCAGAACTTATGAAGATTACATAGCCTCAGAGACCCTGTCTACATCCATACGAAAGGCTGAACCCCCAGCAAGGGCAATACCTGTGGAAGCATATGTAGCAGAATACGAGATTGAAGGCGATACACTCAAGCTTGGGCTAATTCGTAAGAAGAAAACGCCAAAGTGCGCTAAATGAGCGAAAGCAGGGGCATGCTTGTTTCTACACGTATTGCAACAACGGCAAAAGCGTGCATACTATAAAGTGCGCAAGAGTAGTCGAGAGATGTGAGATTAACCGATCGACAAGATGCAGTTTTGGATGATCTACAATGAAAAAGGGCGAAACCTTAAGTTACCAAGTCTCCCATCTTAAAGAAGGGAATATTCATATGTTGTTTGTGACGCTTTTGGTGCCAAAGGGAAAAGGCGCAAAGGCCGTAAAATATTTGAGGGAACTCAAGGCTCCGAAGAGAATCAAAATCCGTGACATATACTTCACCTTTGGGAGATACGACGGCATAATAATCTTCGAGGCTCCTAGTACCAGCGAGGCTATGGACTTCACCATGAAAGTGGGTTTTGAGACACACTATACAATGGAAACCCTAACAGCGGTCCAAGCAAGAAAATCCTAGAGCCTCCTTTCTTTCCGTTCGACCTGAGTATTGGCCTCGATACTAGATTAAGAAAGGAAACGACATAAAGAATATTGCAACCATCCCCAGAGCAGCCAGTTTCCTCCAAGTTGTAACTTTTGACGCGCTGTCCAACGGACCTGGGTGTCGCATGAACGAAAAGAAGATTGCAATCATTGCCCATACGATAAACGACTCCCAGACAAAGAAACCCAAAACTAGGAAAGCTATGATCGCAAGGTACGACATGATGGTGCGTGCTCTTTTTCCAAGGAAGGTTTCCGCGATGTGGCCGCCATCGAACATTCCCACCGGTATCAAATTGAGTGACGTAACGATCATTCCAATCCAACCCGCAAAGGCAACTGGATGTGGTGATACCGCAAGTATTCCTGTGCCATTGCTTGGTGGAGCTCCTAAGGGTTGAATGTATCGCATAATCAACAAAAACAACGGTGAGATTGGAAGCGTGGGGGCTCCTTCAGGAATCCGAATATAACTTGAAAGGGGAATGCCTATGATCGTAGCAGCGATTGCCACGAGAAAACCTATGATTGGGCCAGTGGAACCGATGTCAAATAAGGCGTCTCTGTTGGGCGGGAGAGATTTTTGGCGGATGACGGCTCCGAACGTGCCTATCGGAGGGGGTCCTGGTATGAAGTAAGGATAGGTGGCTTCTACTTTGTGTTTGTCAGCTGCGATCTTATGGCCCATCTCATGAGATCCCAGCACGCCCATGATTGCGGCCGTGAACATCACCGCTCCAACTAGATACCATGATTGACTGGTGATGCCCAAGTCGGAATAGAAAAACATCGATTGCAGGTATCCGGCAAGAAACACGGTTGCCAGCGTGGCAAAGAGCAACACCATATTTATGGTTTTTCGGCTGGGCTTTGTAGCCGGTTTGCGCATAGCTTTCAGCACGATTTTCCCTTCTTCGCTTCTAAGAATTGGAACAAAACCTAGGGGATCTAGACGATCCACAAGCCTCAGAAAAGCCTTCTTTGAGTCTTCTTGTGCTCTTATGTGGAAGGTCGGTACGCCGTACTCAACAAAGCCGTCTTCCACCTGAAATTCAGACTCAACCATGCTGCGTAACTGTTCAAATGGAACAATTTCAGCATCGGGCTCGGTGAGAAAACTGTTTGAAGACATTACCTTTTCAATACTCGTGAACAACTTGGCAGATTATAAGTTTAGTGCTAGCTTTGTTCTGCGCTTTGCTGCACACGAGTGTATTTCTAAATCGCCGTTGAACTCTGTCAATAATCTTATAAGTATGTGGTGTGGATAGTTGTTTGGCATATCTTACGATGCCATATATCTAGACCGTGGAGACGCGCAACATGATTGTTGAATGTGGGATTTGCGGCGACGCTCTTAAGAGATCACGAGAAGTTCATTTCGTGCGCTATCGTTGTCCCCGCTGCCAGATTCTCTACTATGTTTGCTTTCCCACCGAGCCGCCTGATCTAACAAGAACGCGTCAGAAACCGGAAAGACCATCGATCTTCGTGTTGTCATTTCCTTTTGCTGTTATTGCGATTCTCGAATTGTTTTATCATCTCTTCATATGATAGAGATTTTCATTGTCGAGATAGTGACGGGCTTTCAGGTTTTTTCCAAGGGCCTCTTTTTCCAAGGATATACTTGATCATACAGTCGAAGCGGGCGGAGACGTTGATGAACCTCAGGATGCTGTAGAGCGGTGTGTAGAAGAGTAGTCGTTTATGGTTATAACGGTCGTAGGTGAACTTCAGGGCGACGGCTTGCTGTATGATTCCAACTGCTAGCATAAGTGGCAGAAACATTAGTAGGTTGTAGAGGAAGAATAGTCTATCTGGAGCGAACCAATAGAGCAGAGGGATTCCTAAGACTGCGGTCAGTTCTACAGCGGCACCTCCGTATCCCGTGATTAGGCAGTACCATAAGAGGAGGCTTAGCCATCGTCTGCGTAGAAGCAATTTCTTGTGTATGCCAAGTATGTTGTGGAGGCCACCTAGGAACCATCGTATTCTCTGATCCCAGAAGGTCTTGAATGAATCGGGTGCTAGCGTTGTACTTCGAGCCTTGTCCAGATAACCAACACGGAATCCTCTCCTTTGAATCTCCAACGTTATCTCAAGATCTTCCGTGATGGACTCCGCCTTCTTTTCGCAAAGAACTCTTCGCAATATATGGGTCTTGAACAAGCCTATGGGTCCTGGAACTACGAGAACCGCGTTTGCGAGGGCTTGTGCGCAACGAAATATCCCTAGCCCTTGGCTATATTCTAGTTGCTGGAGGATGATGAAGAATTTTGGCGCGCGCGTATTTCCGTCTGACGGGTGTATGTAGCCGGTGACTGCAGCTCTATCATCTATGTCCATCGCGTTAGATAACTGCTTGAGGGCATCAGGCTTCCATCGTGAGTCTGCGTCTACTATTGCGGTTACTTCTCCGGCGGCTTTGTCGACGCCTGTTTTTATGGCCTGTGCTTTGCCTAGGTTTTCTTCGTGTCTGATGATTTCTCCGTGGATATAAGGCCAAACTCTCTGGTTCAGCTTGATGGTTGTTTGTGCCACTTCGTTTGTGTGATCGGTGCTTCCGTCGTCTACTACTATGATTTCGGCGTAGTTGGGGTAGCGAATTACGCTTCTGAAAAGGCTTGCGATGCATTTGGATATGGTTTTTTCCTCGTTGTAGGCGGGGATAACCAAGGAGACCGTGGGGTAATAGTTGCTTTCTTCTTTTGCCTGTCTTCGCTTCCAGATCCATGCGGCGACTACGAGGCTTCCACCGATTGCTATTGAGAGGAAGGTGTACCAGAGGTAGAAGAACGCTGCTGTTGTGTGCCATAGCCAGTGGGTTGGTTGGAGAGTTGGAGTGTAGCCGAAGCCGTGGATAATAGCATGTTCGGTGAGAATGGGGAACCATCGCCATACAAGGTATGCTAAGATGAAGGGTACGCCAAAGAGGATATGTTGCAGTTTTGTAGTGTTAGTTCGCTTAGCTTCGCTGATATTGCTTTCGTTCATTCGTCGCTTTCCCCATTTCTTCATCTTCTCTCATTACTAAAATGGCTTCTTAGTAAACGGGAATACTGTTTTAATCGTAATATTGTTCTTCAAAAAGTGCTATAAGCTCCGTCTGTGTTTTAGTGCCTGCGCGTTACTAGACGGAAAAGGTGTATAGGTAAAAAAAAGGGAGGGAGGTGGGGGTTATCCTATTATTCCTATGTTGTTGTTTATGTTGTCGCAGATTGTTTTTGCTTCTTCATAGTCGTGGAACGTGCTGTTGCTGTTCATCAGTATGTTTTCGCAGTATGCTATGGCTTCGCCGACGGTCTCCAAACCACCGTATATCGCACTGTCTATATGTGTACCCATTGATAACTTGCCGCTGACCATGTTCAGCCAGGTTGCCAGCAGTTGTGCCTCTGCTCTAGCCTTCATCCAATGCCTGCGCGTGACGAACCATCCATTACGACTCCAGAGGATTCTATATGCATTCCAAAGGGTGTCGTCGTTGTCGCCCTCATAAATTCCTTGGAACAGGGTGAGGGCTGACCTCAGGCTGATCTGCTCAAGATAGTCCAGCAATTCGTCTTCTGTGACTTGTGCAGTTCCTCTGTTGAAGAGGTACACGTACACTTGGTGTTTCCAGAATCCAATGGTCCTAGGCTCCGGTGTAATGACGGGTGTGAAGGTGGCTTTGATGGTGCCTCCACATTTGATGTGGAAGGTTAGCTCGTTGCCGACTTCGCTTATGACGTCGAGGTTGCCGGTGACCTCCCAACCAACGAATTCATAGCCTGGATTAGCGTTGGCGATGGCCGTCAGAGTGGTGCAGTAATCCCAGGTGTCAGATTGACCGTTGAGATAGGTCTGGCCGCCGACGATGGTGATGTTCCCGCCTTCGGGCGGATCAATGATGAACGTAACCGTGCATTCAGTTGGTGTGAAGGTGGCTTTGATGGTGCCTCCACATTTGATGTGGAAGGTTAGCTCGT
>CAYGBA010000064.1:8195-8504 GCA_964347995.1 uncultured Candidatus Bathyarchaeia archaeon
TGGTGATGTTCCCGCCTTCGGGCGGATCAATGATGAACGTAACCGTGCATTCAGTGATGACCTCTACTGTGGCGTCGTCGAGGTCGGTAACTGGGTAGTTCCATGGGTCCAGGCCAGTCGCGTTTCCCCAGTTGGTTACGGTGTCTATGGGCCAGGCTTCGAGTTTGAAGGTCTTTGTTTCTCCCACTGCTAGGTCGAATGGTGCCGGGGAAATAGTGTCGTATATGTCGTCTGTTACATTGACGTTGTGTAGCGGGTATGGTCCTGGGTTGGTGACTTCATAGGTGTAGACGACCTTTTCGCCAGCGT
>CAYGBA010000065.1:0-8415 GCA_964347995.1 uncultured Candidatus Bathyarchaeia archaeon
GTGCCCGTCGTAATTACATCATCCGCAATTTTCTCCATCCCAACATACTTGGCGTCTTCCATAGTGGCGTCATTGATTACCGGTCCGCCTTTTACCGCCACTACAACCTGAGCCCCAACCGTCTTCAATTCGCCCACCAACAACTTGTCAAAGGCTATCTCCCCGGCGTTATCTGTGAGATAGAGAATTCTCCTCGCCTTCTTAGCTGCGTCAAAGATTTCTGCGACCTCATCAATAGCCAAGTCATCCTCCGCTCTCTGAATTAGCCTTCCAATGTCCTCGCATTTGAAAGTATGACCTGGGATGTCAAATTCCATGACGTTGCCCACAATTGAGCATAGACAAGCCTTCCTGAATCTGAGCTCTGGAGACGATTCATTCAAAACCAATTCCCTCGCAAATGGGAGAAATTCTAGAGCTTTCCGGTTACTTCGCCGCTTTATCTCTGCATACGGGTCCGCGTTATCAGTCATCCGTTTTATCAGCCGGTCTCTTTCGGTGCCGACATAGGCAGGAACAGCTGTCGGCTTGAACTCCTTTGCCAATAGCCCAAGTAATGCTGATGCGATTTCAAACTGAAGAGAAGAATCATTTGTTGCCTCTGCAATCTCGAACACGCCCCGATGAAGCAGACATGTAGCACACTCAACCTCAACCTTCAATCATGGTCCCTCACGTCTTAGTCACAGCCTCAGCAAACTCCTACTTATAAGTTACAGTTATACATCGCATGCATGCAGACAAATTAGAAAGAAATTGGGGTGGATAAACTGAGGAAA
Organism: uncultured Candidatus Bathyarchaeia archaeon; assembly: GCA_964347995.1. GTDB lineage: Archaea > Thermoproteota > Bathyarchaeia > Bathyarchaeales > Bathyarchaeaceae. Next base: position 780 of record CAYGBA010000065.1, read on the forward strand.
AAAATAGTGATAGTGATTCTATGGGCAGTTCTTACAACTGGTTACATTGGTACAGGAATAGGCTTGATAGTTATGGGTAGGCTTCATTATTGCTTTGATACGTCTCGCTTGAGTGATGATATCGGTGGGAAAGTCGTCTACTGGGCAAAAAAATACGAGGGAACACCGCCTTTGAATTACTCTAAACCCGAGGAACTTGGGATTTCTAAAGTTATACATCATGGATACGATGACCCTGACGGGATTGACATTGTTATCTTGAATGAACCTTTTCCGTTAAGAGAAAGGCAACCTATCTTCAAATGGAATGAAAGGTTCTACCAAATATCAGACGAGCCAGGTCCTTTTTATAAGAGCAGTCCTTGCCCACAGGTACAGGTTGTAATGAAATCGATGCAGGCAACAGGATCAATAATACTAGTAGGCTGGCTAATCATCGTGTATTACCACTTGAAAGAGAAAAAAGTAAATACCTGATCAAATTCCCTCTTTTCTTGCTCAGAGATATAATGTCTATACAATATTAACTTGCATGCATGCACACCATACAATATCAAGTTCGGAGTTGCCTTTTTAAATTTCCTTGCATACATGCATGCGCATTATCAACAAACTATAAGGTATATTGAAGTATTATGGGGCTACGAAGAGGCTTTCAGCAAACTCCAACAAAACCGTATACGGGTCCTTTGCCTTCACAATTGCGCTCGCCACCAGAACACCCTCCGTGCCAAGCTTCAGAGCAGCATGCACGTCTTCTCCCTTACTTATGCCAGCCCCGCAGAGAACCACCACATCAGAGTTTATCTCCTTCACGAGCTTGACCGTTCCCGAAACAACCTCAGGCTTGGCCTTAGACACCGGAATTCCAGTTCCAATCAGTTCAGGCGGCTCCACCGCGAGCATGTCTGGTCTAAGCGCAGCTACAGCCGCGCTAACATCTGGGTTGTTGGCACAAACCACAGAGATCAAGCCAGCCTCGCGAGTTCTCCTTATCGCAGCGTCAATGTCAGCAAGTCTCAAACGCCTCTCAGAATGGTTAATCAATGTTCCCGTGGCGCCAGCCTCTTTCACAGATTCTGGAAGTACATGGCCCGTGAAGCTTCCAGTAGTTATAGGGTCAATATGTTGCGCAAAGACTGGAAGAGCCACAAGACGAGCTATTGATGCAAGGTCCGTCAATTGAGGGGCTAAACCGATGCAGATCTCAGTTTCCAAACTCACCTTCGCCGCTGTCTCGGCTAGCTCTAGCGCCTTCTTCCCGGTAGCCTCCGCATAAGTTTTGAAATTAATGAGGATTATAGGAGTGCGTAGCTTTGTCAAGCCGATCACAGGTTATAGCATGGTCTAAACTGTTAAAAACAATTTTGGACGTTTCTAGCGCCTAACGTGTACATATCCAAATGCAAATCCTATATCTATTTTCCATTTAGGCGATGAATCAGCGCGTTTTTCCCGAGAGAGGCACGTAATAGTATTCTCCGATCTTTTTCTGATGTCTGTCGAGTTTTGAATCTTCTTTATTCACTCTTGGCCTTTTTGTTACTGGGTCTCTCCTGAAGGTTATCGCCATATCCGTGAGAAATGTGTTCATACCTCTACGCAGATCAGTCGGCGGATTTGCAGCACCATAGACCCCGGGCGCTCCCATGAATATCATAAGGCGATCGGCTATGAAATCCTGAGTCACCACGTCGTGCTCAACTACGAACGCCATCACGTTCCGGCTCTCAACAACCCGCCTTATTGTGCGAGCCATGGACAAGCGCTCTTCCACATCTAGATAGGCGCTGGGCTCGTCTAGAAGATAAAGCTGAGCCTTTCTGGACAGACAGGCGGCGATGGCGACCTTCTGAAGCTCGCCGCCGCTGAGCTCGGCCACGTTGCGATCTAGAATCAGATGCACATTCAGGGGCTGTAGAATCTCGCTTGTATACCAGCTTGTCGCAAAGTCTTCTTTTGCAACGTTTTTCAGCAGATCCCCAACTGTGCCCTCGTACTCCGCCGAGATATACTGGGGCTTGTAGCTTACTGCGAGTTCAGATTGTGCTACACGCGCGCTGTCGGGTTTCTCGATTCCAGCAAGTAATCTCACAAATGTTGTCTTCCCGATCCCATTGGGCCCCAGAATCCCGACAACCTCACCCTGTCTTGCGTCTCCAGGCACCACGGAAAGCTCAAATCCGTCAAAGGACTTCTTCATTCCGTCCCACCTCAACAAAGTCTCACCTGCTTCATGGCTTGCTGCAGGAGGCTTTACGTGGAAGATGATCGGGGCATCCCTGAAACGAACGTTTTCATCGGGGATGAAACCCTGCAGGTAGATGTTGATTCCAACTCTCACGCCCTGAACGTGGGATACGATGCCATACACTCTTGGGCTACCATAGAAAACGCAGATGCTGTCAGACAAATAGTCTAGGATCGCCAGGTCATGTTCCGCGACAACCACAGTTTTTTCCTCTTTCTTTAGGCTTCGTATCGCTCTAGCCGCTTGGAGACGCTGCTTGACGTCCAAGTAGCTGGAAGGTTCGTCGAAGAGATAGACATCTGCCTCATGGCAGATCGTAGCGGCGATGGAAACTCTCTGTAGCTCGCCGCCGCTCAGAACATCCAAAGTCCTATCCCACACAGTTTTGAGCTGAAGCTGTTCTGCAAGAATATCCAATTTGCCTCGTTCATCGACGTTTTCCAGAAGCTCTCCAACCTCACCCGAAACCGCGCGTGGGATCTTATCTACGTATTGAGGCTTGTGCACGACAGTGAGCTCATTGTCGCTTAATCTCTGAAAGTATTCTTGAAGAATTGAACCTCGGAAGTGCTGGATTATCTCTGGCCAATCTGGAGGTTCTTCGTATTTTCCAAGATTTAGCTTCGTCTCCCCTGAAAGGATGTTTAGAACGGTGGTTTTTCCAATCCCGTTTTGCCCTAGGAGACCTAGCACGACGCCTGATGAGGGTATGGGCAGTCGGAAGAGTTTGAAGGCGTTCGCACTGAACCGGTGGCTGCACTCCTCCTCGAGCTCGTCTGGGAGGTTGACGATTGATAAAGCGTTGAAGGGACACTTTTTGACGCAGATGCCGCAGCCTACGCACAGGGCCTCGACAACAAGGGGTCTATCGTCTTCAAATCGAATTGCCTCTACATTGCTTCTTACCTTTGGACAAAAGCGATAGCATACCCTGTCACAGCGTTTTGGTCTACAGCGATCCTCATCAAGAACAGCTACTCGAACCATATCTCTTCAGTTCACTTTCACTGTAAGGTGGAAAGGTAAGTAATAAACTTGAGTCTCTACGAACTAAGAAAAGCTATAAAAAGAAAAAAGCAAAGTTGAAGCGTTTCATGCGTCGGCTACCATTCTTCTTCTTCCCATTCCTCTTCTTCCTCTTCTTCCTCCTCTTCCTCCTCTTCCTCCACGGATCTTCACCTCCTTTGCTGCCATAGTTCCTTTAATCGAATTTAGTTAGAAACATATAGTTTCCTTTTAAGCGTTTCTACACCTACTCATTATACGACAACTGGAAAAGCAGAAAAGCTTTAAGCGGATTCTCTTATGATGATTGCCTTCAAAGCAGCCTTCGGATGAAGAGTCTTTGTTGTCATGTACGCCCAGCAGAGGTTCGGAGAGTTGTGGGCTGCGCCGATTCTGCCCAACATATCAACTGTGATTAGACCCATAGATCGCCCCTGCATTCTCCGATTCACAAGTCTTATCGAGCTCTCGGCAGCTTCCAGTGCGATTTTTCCATTCCGCATGAAATCACATGCGCTCTTTGCCAAGACAAGTTTCACTGCTATTTCGCCTATTCCAGTTGTTGAGCAAGCACCTGCTTCGTTATCCGCGTATGTGCCGCATCCAATGAGGGGAGAGTCCCCGATTCTGCCGGGAAGCTTTAGGGAGAAACCCCCAGTTGATGTCGCTGCTGCCACGCTTCTATCTTTGTCCAGAGCCACCGCACCCACAGTTCCTAGGTCGAAGAGTTGTGGATTCGATTTGATGAGTTCATGTAGTTTGGGCAAGTAATCTAGTTCTCCGTGCATGAGTTTTTCCCTGAGTTCCTGCCAATATCGCATCCTTAGCTCTGTGAATGGGTCAGCTGTCTCTAAATTGAAGATCTCGGCTAGTTTTTCGGCGCCTTCTCCAGTGACGAATACGTGATCAGTCGCTTCCATGATAATCCTTGCCAAGCGAACCGGGTTCTTGATATTTCTTAAGAGCCCTACGGCTCCGGCGTTGAGGGTCTTTCCATCCATTATAGATGCCTCCATTTCTATACACCTGTTGATTGTCAGGGTTGAGCCGTGTCCAGCGTTGAAAACTTCATTGTTCTCCATCTCTATCACGGATGACTCCACCGCGTCCAGAGCGCTGCCGCCTGCTCTCAAGATGTCGAATCCAGCGCTCGCAGCCTCTCCTACACCAGCGAGCCCCGCACTTTTCCTTTCTTCTCGCCACATGCCAGCGCCGCCATGGACTACCATCACAGGTTCTTGCACCATTATCACCACTTACATTCAGAGCGAGAGGATTAGAATTCCTAGGTTAAGAATTTAAATTCTCTGCTAGGTCGCCTCTAGAAACGAACCAGAATGGGTTTTTACGACAAGGCGTCCTCTAAGATTGAATGGTTTAGTTCTTCCCAGAAAACCTTAGAATGACATTAATATTGGGCGTTTCCACTCAAAATAAAATAGAGATATGCGCGCGCTAAAAACAACTTCCCAAAATATTCAAGTTGCCTCGCAAATAGTGAGCAATGGGGGGCTTGTTGTGTATCCCACGGACACCGTCTATGGGTTGGGTTGCGACCCTTTTAACGTGAAGGCGGTGAAGCGTGTTTTCAGAGTAAAGGGTGACAGGAAGAAGCCGTTGCCGATTCTGGCGTGTTCTGTTGCTGATCTCGAAAAAATAGCTCGACTGTCTGATGTCGCTCGAAAGATCGCTGCAAAGTTCTGGCCCGGACCGCTCACTTTAATAGTCCCTAAGAAGCCAGCCCTCCCAGACATCGTTACAAACGATTTGGATTCGGTGGGGGTGCGGGTTCCGAAGCATGATATGGCGATTCAACTAATCCATCTATCAGATGGCCTTCTTGTAGGGACCAGCGCCAACAAGACAGGGCATAAACCATCGTGTACGGCAAGTGAGGCTTTAGAACAGCTAGGAGAAGAAGTAGACGTAGTTTTGGATGGAGGAAAAGCACTGTTTGAAAAGCCTTCGACAGTGGCTGACCTAACCACAGAAGAACTAAAAATCCTGCGTGAGGGTCCCGTAGCCCTTAAAGACATTTTGGAAGCTCTCTCATGACTCAACTTCTATGCCATCTATTGGTAGTCAGCTTGATATGGCTGTAGAGGGAAGCAGATTGTTGGAAGATTTTAACCTGCTCGCTACGACTTCGCGCGGGAATGAGGAGGACCTGTGCTCTGAAATCTGGTACCTTTTAAGAGAGATGGGAGATGACGCTGTCCAGGTTGAAAAAACGGGAATTACTGGACTAATAATGGTAAAAAGTGTCCTAAACCCTTTCGACGTCATCAAGAACCTTCGAGATGTACTAAAGAAGCGCCCCGAGGAATCCCGCTACACGCTCAGAGTAATTCCAATCGAAAGCGTTGTGCGTACAGATTTAGGAGAGATCCAAAGGGCAGTTATAAAGCAGGCTTCCAAGATAAGGGAGAATGAAACGTTTCGAGTAACCCTTGAGAAGAGATTCACAGACCTTTCGTCTCAAAAGATAATTGAGGCTGCTGCTTCGAAGATTGAGAGACAAGTGGACTTAGAGAGTCCGGATAAAATCATTCTCGTAGAAGTTGTTGGGAGATTGACTGGCATATCAGTCATAGAGCCTGGAGACATAATGTCTGTCATGAAGGAAGGATTTGGTCAGCGCTGAGTCATGAGAAGAGCTACGTGTTCGATTACTAAATCAACCAAAGTCTCCTTTTCAAGCCCCTTTCGCTTCAATTTTGACTCCAATTCGAGATCAGAGATATCGAACAGCCTCCTGATGCCCTCCATTTTTTCATCAGTCAGTCGTAGAGCGCTGTCGTCACGTTCTCCTGAAACCAACTTCGAGACGTTTTCCAAAGCCGATTTTGCTTCCTTCAACGTCTTAGCTATGACCAGAACCGCGATCTTTGAGCAATGCGGCTTTTTTCCGAGTAAGTCTATTGCCTTTTTTATTTGACGTTGAGCAGAAGCGTAGAGCAGGGTCTCCATAGCTAAGCTGTTTGATATGTTTAGCTTGCCTTGAAATGCCTTTAGAGCGTTTAGGGCTGCGAAGTAGAGATGCTCCCAACTCGCTATCAGGTTTGCGTTGAAAATCTGAATCTCCACATCTGCGGCCTTCTTCCTAACAAGATTAAAGAAAGCGTTGACGTCTTCAATTTTGGCGTCTCTGAAGCCGGCTATGGCGATGAATCTTCCAAACTCCTCCAGCTTCCTGATCAAGTTTCCCCCTCTGAAATCTCCCGTACAAATCTCTCGACGAGCTTAGAGTCTAACCCTGAACTCACAAGCTTATCCTTGGCGTCTTCGACTGATTTTTCCTCTTTTTTGTAGCGTTTTATGATATTTCTGATGGTCTCCTTCCGCTCCCAGGGGAAGATGATCCATGATCTTGTTTCTTTCTCGTAGTAGTCTGGGATGACGACGCTCCAAGGCTTGTAGTAGATGGTCGCGATCCTGACCTCAGTTGCGCCCTTCTCCTTCAGATGCGCCCTCACCAACCGCAGGCTCTTTCCAGTGTCCGCCACATCATCCATAAGAAGCGCCTTTTTATCCCTAACCGACACTGAGACGGGTTGAGTTATAAGGGGTTCACCCTTGGTCTCAGCGACTCCGAGGTAGAACTCTGCCTTCACGTTTGCAATCTCAGGATTCTCTAGCAGATCAGACATAACCCTAGCGGGGGGCCAGCCGCCGCGCGAAACGCCTACAATCACGTCTGGTTTGAAATTATCTTCTCGGATTTTCTCAGCGAGATTCAGAAGAAATTCATAGATTTTGTCCCAAGTGGGGATTTCAAACTTCAGACTCTCGACCATGGGCGAATCACAAACTGCTTCAATTTTTAAGGGTGAAATCGGCTATCCTGTTTCGGTTTTTAGGTCTACTCTCATATATACTGAACGTTTATCCGTTTATTTTTCCTCAAAAATTCAAAAAATAAAAGGGCGACTTCTCTGTGTGCGCACTCCCCCTCCCCCTTATATAAGTGTCCTCACGGTTCTCACGCTTCAGTCTCCGTAGCTTCCCCCGAACAGTGCCCACAGACCTGCCCGGTAAAGCCTCTGCCATCTCCTCATATGTGTAGTCTCTCGCATACAGTTCCAGAAGCTTTTCCTCTTCCTCCGGGGTCCACTTAGCCATACTCACCCCTTCGATTGATCGAAAAATGCGATACAGATATCTTCTTTTTGCTGTGGCTGGATTTGGACGTAGCTTTTACTGTGATCTTCCCACTAGTCATGCCATTCTCATATCTTGTACGTTCATAAAGGTTAAATGCTTCATGTTAACTGTTTGAACGGTAGCGTAAACCTTAAGATATAAGATAGCTTAATAATACTAATACTAAGGGAGTGACGAAATTGGGAAAAGCAGCTGTAGTAACGCCTCTGTACATTT
>CAYGBA010000066.1:0-8249 GCA_964347995.1 uncultured Candidatus Bathyarchaeia archaeon
GCTGTGATCTTCCATGAGCTTCCTCAGGAGATGGGAGATTATGGGATTCTGGTTTATGCGGGCTTCAGGCGGGGTAAGGCTTTGTTGCTCAATTTTGTGGTGGCACTAGCAGTTGTATTAGGAGGGATCTCTGCGATTTTCTTCCTAGAAGCCACAGAAGCGTTGAGCGGATTGTTAATAGCCTTTTCAGCAGGCGGTTTCATCTATCTGGCGGCCGCGGAGTTGATTCCAGAATTGCATAAAGAGAAGAGTTTGAAGAAATCTGCCTTTCAATTTGTCGTGTTCATTCTAGGGATCAGCCTCATATGGTCTTTGGGCATTATTTTTCCTGAATAGAAGAATCCACTTAATACGATACAACAGAACGCCACTCTTTCAACCTTCTACTTTCCCAATACTTGTTGAACGACCGTATACCCAGAATCTTAGAGATCATTTAGGTTCTTGAGAAGGAGGGTCAAGTCGCAAGGTATGAATATGACATGTATCATAATGTATCTTTCGGATCACTCGGCACAGCAACGGGCTGACTGGATAGGACTCGTCATCGGGAGAAACAAATTGCCGAAAGACTTATTCTTCTAACCTGACAAGGTTTCGAGGAAGGAGGTTGCATATTTTGAGTTCAAAAGGTGAATTGCTGAATTTTCTTAAGGACCAGATTAAGGTCGAGAAGAAGATTGTGGATTCTCTGAATAGCTCCTTGGTGGAGATGAAAAATCCGGCGGTGAAGGGGGTCTTGAAGGGCATATCGCTGGACTCTGCGAAGCATGCGGATATGTATGGTGCCGCAGTGAAGCTGTTGACGGAAGTTTCTCCGGCCCTAACACAGGAGCATCTTGACAAACAGAAGAGCCTCGTAGAGGAGCACATACATCTGGAATTAGAGCTTATTGAAAAGATCAGCAAGAAACTACCGAGCATTAAGAATGAGAAGGTTAGGCTTCTGTTAAGCGCAATATTGCAGGATGAGACAAGGCACCATAAGCTCTTAGAGAAGGTCTTGGAGATTCTTGTTCGAGGAGAAACCATAACAGAAGAAGACTGGTGGGACGTCCTCTGGCGGAATGTTCCATTCCACGGTGCTCCCGGAGGATAAGAGCTAATAACTTAGAAAAGCAAATGCGCGCGCTTTCTATTTTCTCCCTTTTCTCTTTTGACAATAGCTTCTTGCAGGACATCTTCTACAAGTCACTTGACCTGTTCTAAGTTCACACATTTCTTAGTCACTCCTTATGAGCACGCACGCGGAAAAAACAGTTTACCTCCCAAATGTATGACTTGCTTTTCTAGATGTAATATCGCTTGTCCTCTGTCTTCCTTATCTCGCCGAAGAACCCTCCAACAAAATAATTCAACCATTGTTGTTCCTGCAAGTCTAACTCAGCCTCTTCAATCGTCACCGCTTTCTCTTTCGAAGTGGCTCCCGCCTTCTCAAGTCTATAAGTAATTCTGTAACGCATTTTAAATTGAAGCCCGGAAAGAGACAAATCATAAAGCCCCCTATGCACCTGCAATTGGCCTAGCGACGTCAAGATCTTTCAGAAAACTCAGGAACTGATCCTTCTTCTTGAAGTTTTGGTTCTTTTCTGCTTCCAATATGACATGTTGCACCCAATCTCTCAATTCGGAACGGTAGTCTACTTTGGGCTGATGTTTTCTCTCCACTCTGTCAATCCACGATTGTGCTGACCTGATTAACTGTTTATCTGCAATTTTCACAGTTTTCACCTCAATTTTTTCGGTAGAATCGTCAAGATAAACGACAAAATGCAGTGAAAGCCTTCTGTCAATATTCCTTAGGAGAACTCTACCTGTCAATGTAATACACTTGGTCACATATTAAGATATGTGAGTGTGCCTAAAGATCTGGGCTTCTTCTTCCTGCATGCGTAAATAAACAGTGACAGTTTGTCAAAATGAAGTTAATATTTGAACTGTCGAAACCGTCTTTGTGCGCGACTCGGAGATTAGGAAAGCGCTCAGCAAGCCGTGTGCAAAAAACCCAGACATAGTTAGATTTAATTGCTCCAGCAGAAGATATGACCATTTAAAGTCGGTGTATAGATGAAGTTCTCCTTCGTGAACCCGCCCCTCAACGAGGAAGTCTCAGCAAGAGAAAAGAAGAAGATGATAGGGGCAAGCCCCCCCATGGGCATCCTATACGTAGCCACTTTTCTAAGTAATCACGGAATAGAAGTCTCTCTACTAGATGCCACAGCAAAAAATCTCACAACCACCGCCACAGCCAACTGGATAACAAAAGAAAACCCAGACATTGTAGGTTTCTCAACGCTAACATGCACAAGCCGAACAGCACCCCAAATCGCCAAACAAGCCAAACAAGAAAACCCAAACCTGACAACGGTCCTCGGCGGCCTCCACGCAACATACAACCCCACAAAAATCCTCAAAAAATACCCATGCATAGACATAATCGTCAGAGGCGAAGGAGAACAAACCGCCCTAGAACTCACAAAAACCCTAGAAAAAGACAGCAGCCTCAAAGACGTTCAAGGCATAACCTTCAGAAACAACGGAAGCATGATCTCAACCCCGGACAGACCACTAATAAAAGATGTCGACATCATACCCTTCCCAGACCGCACACTACTAGACACCGAATACCACGCCCTAGCCGCCGGAATAAACGCCGCACCGAAAAAATACACAAGCTTCGTCACCAGCCGCGGATGCGTCTACAACTGCCGATTCTGCGGAATCAGAGCCCTAGCCCACAACATTTGGCGCCCCAGATCAGTCGAAAACGCTCTAGAAGAACTACTATTGCTGGAAAGCCGAGGCTACAGACAATTCCACTTCGTCGACGACAACTTCATGCTCAACCAAAAACGTGCCATCAAACTCTGCCAGGAGATCCGACGGGAAAAGCTAGACGTGGACTGGATATGCCTCGGTCGCGTCGACAATTGCTCCTACCCAATGCTTAAAGAACTCGTACGCGCAGGCTGCAAGATAATCCACTTCGGTATAGAAAGTGCAAACCAGCGCACGCTAGACTATTACAACAAAAGAATAACCCCACAACAATCCATAACCGCGATAAAAGCAGCAAGAAAAGCAGGAGTCGACGTCATCATAGGTTCCCTCATAGTCGGCGCCCCGGACGAAACCCCGCAAGAAATCCAGAACACTCTGGAATTCGCCAAAAAGCTTCAACTAGACATCCCAGAAATCAACATCCTCGCAGCCACGCCAGGAGTAGACATCTGGGACGAACTAAAAACAAATGGCACTCTACACGAAGACGAGTACTGGGAGACAGGAGTCTTGATCCCTGAAATTTCCCCAAACGCCGTCCCCTTGGAAGAGATTAACAAGATGATCCACGAACATCTCCGCCACTTCCTCCTCCGACCAAGCTTCATGGTGGAAGAAATTCTCAAAACCTTCAAAAGCACTTACAGACTCAACCTCTTGATCAATAACCTCACGAGAGTCGGAACCATCCTCGAGAATGCTAGATTCTTTGCGTGACACTCTGCGCACACGCAGAAACTTAAATGGAGTCAAGGCGCAACCATTAAGCAACGGTGATAGCAATGAACCTCAGTCATCTTTTCTCGAAAATCGAGGAATTGCAGGATGAGATGGTAAAGGCATTAATGGCACTTGTGAGAATCCCCGCAATAGCTCCTGAGAATGGTGGGGCTGGTGAGTCGGAGAAGGCGGAGAAGCTAACTCGGATGTTGACAGAGATAGGTTTTGATAGAATAGAGCACTATGACGCTGAAGATGGGAGAGTTCCTTCTAAAGTTAGACCCAACATTGTAGCCTACTACAATGGTCAGGACGAAGCCAAGAAGCTTTGGATTATCACCCACTTGGACGTTGTTCCCCCCGGTGAAGAGTCCCTCTGGAAAGTGACGAAACCCTTTGAACCAATAGTCACTGATGGCAAGATTTACGGAAGGGGCAGCGAAGATAATGGCCAATCTTTGGTTGCGTCAGTTTTTGCAGTGAAAGCATTGAAGCACTTGAGAATGAGACCCAGACGGACGGTTGCCTTGGCTTTTGTCGCTGATGAAGAAGTGGGCAGCAGATATGGAATTCAGCATCTCATCAAACAAGACCTGTTTGGCAAAGATGACTTGATAGTGGTGCCCGACGGTGGAAATGAAATAGGAGATTTCATTGAAATAGCTGAGAAGAGTATGATGGGTTTTAGGGTTCGCACCATTGGGAAACAAACCCATGCGAGTACTCCTGGTAAAGGTTTAAATGCGCACCGTGTAGGAATGGAATACACTTTGGCATTAGATGAATTCCTCCATAAGAAATACTCTGCAATGGACGAGAATTTCGTTCCCCCCGAAAGCACATTCGAACCCACCAAGAAAGATAGGAATGTGGATGCTGTTAACATAATTCCTGGAGAAGACATAATCCATTTCGATTGTCGAATACTTCCAAAATACGATCTTGACGAAATACTGAATGATGTTCTTGAGATGGCAGACAAGTTCGAAAAGAAGCATGGGGCAAAAATAAAGATTGAAGTTCTGGGCAAAGGTGCTGCACCAAAACCTACAGATGCCAATTCTACCGTCGTGCGTATTCTGAAAGAGGCCATCAATATTTCTCGAAAGATTGAGCCCAAAGTGGGAGGAATAGGGGGCGGAACATGTGCCGCTTTCTTCAGAAAAGCGGGGGTTCCTGCTGTAGTTTGGAGCACAATAGACGAGACAGCTCATCAACCCGACGAGTATACCAATGTAGAAAATCTCGTTAATGATGCGAAAGTGTTTGCTCTTCTAGCAGTTCATTAATTTTGCGTGCGATCTGAATACATGGGGTTCGCATCGAATTTCCAAAAAGCTTCCTCACACGTTGAAGGGAACTAAGAGGTTGCAGGAAGGCAAAGTGAAACCTTATACGCAGCCTACATCGAATCAGAGCTAATAAACTCTTATGATTGTCTAGTGCTATTATGTGCTATTCATGTCTGAGCGATATTAGCCAAAGAGGAGAATGAGAAAATGAAATCAACAAAAGTTCCGGGTAAGGACAATAAGCATCGGGTTTTCATGTATGCAATAAGCACTTGTGCTTGGTGCAAACGAGCAAAGAAACTTCTTGAAGATAACAAGATTGAATATGAATATGTTGATATTGATCTGTGCAGCAGGGAAGATCGAGAAAAAATACGAAATGACATTCTGAGCCGTGGAGGACATCTGAGTTATCCTACCATAATTGTTGACGGCAAGATTATGATTACTGGTTTTAAAGAACATAGAATAAAGGAGGCCTTAGAAATTTGATAACCTTGGAAAACGTGAAACACAGGGCTGAAAGTGATGCAAGACGTCATGGCTACCGTCTAAACACTGAATCCGATTTTCTCAGAAACCTCCTTGAGGGCCTCAGGCTAAACGAAGAGCGATATGGATATCCGTCATGTCCATGTAGACTTGCCTCTGGAGAGTTTGAGTTTGACCGAGATATTGTCTGTCCTTGCGACTATCGCGACCCCGATGTTGAAGAATATGGATGTTGCTACTGCGCGCTTTATGTTAGAGAGGATGTGTTCGAAGGAAAAACTCCAATACAGCCGATTCCAGAACGTAGACCTCTGGAAAAACAAGCGAGAGCTTACGCAGGGTCTGAAGTAGTTGATACTATAAAGCCGTCTGAAGAGACTGCCTCGTTTGTCGAAAAACCTTCTGAAGTCGAGATGAGGATGTGGTACTGCAAGCAATGCGGCTACGTTTGCTTCCGAGAGGAACCACCCTATGTCTGCCCTATATGCAGAGCAAAGAGAGAGATGTTTAGCGAAATAAAGGTCCAAGCAGATATTCGTGGATAGACGTCTATAGTCTTATCGTAGCAACATAGGCTCGTTCTATCCATTGTTCAGCATTGTCTGCGCGCAGGATTAATAATAAATCATTCAAAACGCATTCTACATCACCCAGGTCGTGAATTCATGGATGAGAGAGAGGATGTAGCTATAGAAGACATTCCATATCTTCTGCACCCTTATCCGGCAACACTTGTAACTACAGTAGGAGAGGATGGAAAACCAAATGTTATGGCAGTGGCATGGATTATGCCGGTAAGCGTCACTCCTCCCTACATAGCCCTGACCCTACGCCCCCAAAGACATTCATACAAACTGCTTAGGGAAACCCGAGAATTCGCCGTGAATATTCCCGATTTCAGCCTTGCAAAGCAACTGGTCTTCTGCGGAAGAAGATCTGGAAGAGACTATGACAAGTTCAAAGAGACAAGGTTGACACCGATGAAGGCCCGCAAAATCGCAGCGCCAATCATAAAGGAATGCATAGCACATCTTGAGTGCAAGCTTGAAAAAGTAATTGAGATTAAGGATCACATCCTGTGCCTCGGAAAAGTCATAGTAGCATACGCATCCAACAAATGCTACAGAAGGCTTTACGATCTAAGTCAACATCAACCATTACTTCACCTTCGCGGCAACACTTTCACCACAACGACAAGGAAAGCCGTTGAATACAGTTTATAATCTTCCACTTGTCTAAGAGGCTTGAGGAACCTTGCTTGGACCATAGAATTCTCGAAGGAGCGGACGTCCTTCTCTACCTGGATAGGAAGCGAACATACCTCGTCAAAGTTGAGAAGGGAAAGAGCTTCCACACCCACAAAGGCTTCATCCAACTAGACGAACTAATAGGAAGAGAATACGGGACACGAGTAGCAAGTAGCACAAACGTAGAATTTGTAGCCCTAAAGCCTACCCTCAGAGACTACGTCTTCAAGATACGGAGAAAAACGCAGATAACCTATCCGAAGGATATAGCCCTCATACTAATGTTCAGCAACGCGGGACCAGGCAGCCAGATAGTTGAAGCTGGGACGGGAACAGGCGCCCTGACAACAGCCCTAGCATATCATCTGCGCCCAACAGGCCGTGTCTACACCTACGAGATCCGACCAGAGTTCATCGAGCTAGCCGAGAAGAATCTTGAACGAGCCTGTGTCTCCGAATACGTAACCGTCAAGAACAAGGACATAACAGAAGGCATAGACGAAGCAGACGTGGACGCTGTCATCCTAGATCTGGCAACGCCTTGGCTAGTCATACCACATGCATACAATGCCCTCAAAGGCAGCGGACTCTTGGTCTCCTTCAGCCCCACAATCGACCAAGTCCAGAAGACTGTGATAGCTCTCAAAGACAACAGCTTCGTAGACATCCAAACCATAGAGTGCCTCATGAGGGGAATGCAGACTGAGAAAGGAAAGACACGACCACAGACTCTGATGACTGGACATACAGGCTACATCACATACGCAAGAAAAACCCTCAAAACGTGACCAGAAATATGGTAAAGTTAGAGCATCTTCCTCTTAGAATAGAAGAAGACCCCGAAGGCGAAGACAAAACTCAGGACAAATATTACCATCATAGGGAGTGGACCTGAGGGAACTAATGGTATTTCAAAATATTTCTGGCTTGGCAAAAGTTCAACATCGCCTCTCAGCAAAAGACGTGGATCGTCATCAGTGTCAAAGTAGACTAGACCGGGAATTTCTGTCCTTTCTGGAGTGAATGTAATTACTGGAAGCATAGCCACTATAGCCAGCAGAACCGCCGTCACTACATACGCTGTAGTCTTTCCCATGACTCGTTCTCTTCCAAGGCTATAAAGAACATCGCTTATTCTTAAGTCCACGTTTTAGAACAGTCTTTCTTGGGCCTAAAATGGCCTCTGCCTCCAAAGCTTCATTGTTTCAAGCCATAAGATGCCGCAGGCTATGGAACCGAAGATGAGAGCAAACAGGTTCGGGATGTAACCGTACCACCCACAAAAGGTGAGATAAATGATCAGCATGGTCGTAAGCAAAACGGAATAGAACAAGTAACGAGGGACAAGGAAGCGACCCAGCCTGGTGAAGAACCTGAGGATGCCGACGTCAACCTCCTCAACCAAGAAGTATTCACCACTGGTGCTCTTGTCAACCAAGCCAAGATCAAGAAGCTTATTCAAGTGATGAGCAGCAACGCTTGGACTCGAGAATCCCAGAGAACGCTGAACCTCACGGACACCAACTCTGGGACTAGAAGACCCCAGCAGATACCAGTACACCAGCAGAGTCTTTCCCCTCATCTTAGACTCTATCAACGCCAAACCGGAAACATCAGACATCAAACTCGCCAAAAATAAATTATCAGCCCGTATATTAAAGTCTGACAGAAAGGCTGTACAGAAGAAACACAGAAAGCATTGAGAAAACTGAACCCC
>CAYGBA010000067.1:0-2803 GCA_964347995.1 uncultured Candidatus Bathyarchaeia archaeon
GGATTCCATAGGACTTGCAGTCAACTCCGAAATACTTTGCCTTCGCGGTTTTCTTTGAGGCAATTGTTGCATCAGCTCTCTTCTCCAGCTCTCCTACAATGTCTCGGCACAATTCTTTGACGTTCATCATGACTCCTCAGCCAAAGCCTTGGATTTCATGAGAGTCTCTAGTTTCTACTTTATAATCAATTTGGAAATCTTAGAAGCAATAATCTTCTTTGTCTGTCCGAACCGCAATTAGCCTGTGGATGTAAGGTAGATAAGCCAATGAATACTAAAGTTAAATTCAAAATCAGTAGTAGTTATACATATCGACAGAAACTTGGTATATTTGTTCTAGGTAATTCAATATGTCTGTGAGAACACCTGCCGCCCCTAATTGTTGAGCTGGGTCAACTCCATTTAGAGACAGTATCCCAGTTTTGCTTTCCAAGTTCTCCATAGTTGTAGTTACATTTTGTATCATCGATAGAACATCTTCATTTAGAGGTTTTTCAGTAATGACTCCAGTTTCATTCCCGAGAAAAATCTCGTGCAAAGATAGGTCAAGGTGGTGTGTTACCATGCTTGCCCAGTAGTACAATTTCTCAGGATGTCTAAATATGTTTATGTCAGACGTATAAATATCAACAAAGAGTCTAGCCCAAGAAGTTTCAACAGCAACATCTTCAATGTCAAAGTTGGTTTCTGCCCGTTTTAGAAGATGCTTCACAAGCGACATTTTACTATTCCATGCGTTGAATGCTTCAACTCTCATGTTGTTCACAGTTGATTCTATCTGAGGAAGAGCGAAAAAGTGATAATATACATTAAGCGCAATCGAAACCACAAGTACAAGAACGACTATTCCGGGGACATACCGTTTAATCTGAGAAGAGATAGCCATACTTCGCACCTACTTTCTCTGTAGTTCTATATTACATACATATAACTTCTACTAAAGATCTAAGAAAGAAACTTCTACGTGCAATGGAACCTGCCGCGAAATCATTCCTCGTGGACTTTTGGTTAGATGGGGCAGAATGAAATATGTGGGTTTGTTCAGGCTTTTTTAATTCTAAGGTGGAAGCCATTCTAGCTTAGAACTAAGTAAAGCTTGGGAAAGTTAATATAAATTAGAGAAATTATGAAGGTTGCAGATGTAGCCCGGAGATCCCGCTAGCCCGGTAGAGAAGCCGAGGCTTCGCCGAGTGTAGCGGACAAGCAAGGACGTGTGGTCCCTTGAATGGTGGGCTTTGGACCCGCCGACGGGAGTTCGAATCTCCCCCGGGCTACCATTCCTTTCGTCAAATGAGTTGCGCGCACGGATAGAGACGGTGTGAATTTATTTGCGTTCTTCCAAGTAGCTGTATCCATCGTCTACTTTCTTCTGCACGTCTTCAACATAGCTTCGAATTCCGTTCTCTCTGATGTTTTGAAGAGCCAGTGTAAGTCCCTTGTAACCCTTGCGAAGAGGAGCGAGGGGTTCACATGTTTCAGCGTCGCTGCATTCGGCGCAGGTGCGATAGCCCTTTTGCTTTGCACATGATCGCACTTTGCAGTTTGGGTCTCCACCGCCTTGGAGGCATCCTGGGCAGTCACCGAACATTTTGATCAAACCGTTCATGACTTCGCTGAATTCGTTGTAATGTTTGAGGCTTGGTTCCCACTTCGCAAGCTCGGGCATCATTTTGTCGAAGCCATAATGAGCAATAATGTCACGTAGATTGCTGACAGCAGTCTTGATTCTTTCTTGACGAATTCCACAGGCGTTGCAATAGAGACCACAATAACCGACGAAATCTGCGGGGTCTATCGTCGCCATATCTATACCTTCTTTGCGTGCTTATCTTTCGGAGCGCCACAATTCGAGCACGTTGCTTGGCGACATCTACCTGTATATTCAGTTTTGCATTCCGTACATACCCATGTTGGCATTCTGCTTCCATTCTCCTATAATCTGAGTTTGACTTCCCTCAGTGTGAAGTCAAATTATTAACGATTTCGCACACTCCGTGCGCCAGTCAATCTCTTTCTAACCTCCTAGTTCTCTTCGGCCTCTCCATTCAGGAATCAATCACTATTTGCTGTTTGAAAAAGGCGAGTCAGGAGAACTTTTTTGTTCTAGTCAACTACATGCGTGCGTGCAATCATTCTCAATATTTCCTTCGTATCTTCTAGGAATCTCTTATACTGAGTAAAATTCTTCATTGCCCTCAGAAAGATAATTCTCATGTTTCTGTCTACACCATAAACTATGTGCGCTTTTTCTTTCTTTGCTCTGAATATCAGATTTCCATCAATGTTCTTCTCAAACTTGTGCAGCTCATGAAATTCCAAATGAGAGCAGTCAAGAACATCCTTTATTATAGAATCCGCCATTTCTTGATCTTTTAGATCTTTGATAAAACGTCTAGAAACAGCAACCGTTCTTATTGAAGGTCGGACCTTCATGAAGTGACTGTTACAATTGATACAGAAATCTTTTCTTTCAATGCATGGGTTGTCTACTCTCAAGTTCAAGTCCATCGTATCTCATAAGACGTTGGGTATGCTTTCATAAAACGGTTTGTCTCGCGCGTGCAGCGTACGCAAGTCTGTCTCTCTTCAACTCGTAAATTCTTCTCACCCTCCCTCCTTTTGAAGAATCACCTTCAGCTGTAACTATCGTTCACGCTATCACTGTTTATGCGATGATTTCTCTTTAATTTTAATTTCAATGGCGCAAGTAATGTTTAAATATGACGTATGTCATATAATATCTCTCGGATCAGTGCACATGAGCCCATTTTTATCATCCTCTCCTTTCTCTCTTAAGCGATGA
>CAYGBA010000067.1:2903-7977 GCA_964347995.1 uncultured Candidatus Bathyarchaeia archaeon
TTCTTCAGGGGTGCTGGTAGAGAAGACGAATGGTCTCCCCTTCATCCGCTTGATTTTGACTGCATCGCCAAAAGATGTTGTGTAGGCCCATGAACCGTCAAGTCCAAGCCTGATTCCTACACCGCCATATTTTCTGAACGAGGCTTTGGTTGGTTCACAGGAGACTACGTCTGATAGTTGAATTGTCTTACGATTGAAAAAGCCGTAGCCAACGGAGAGTCTTTCTTTGCTCACTTGTATTTGCATGCCTCGATAGTTCCAGAACAGGAGCAGTAAGAATGCCAAGACCGACGCCAAAACGCTGATCCAGAAGGGATTCTGAAACGCAACGCCTGTCATGGTGGCTATCGATAGTACACAGAAAACAACCAAAGAAACGAATACAACTATGGCCTTCGCAGAGATCCCGCTGGAACCCACTCACTAAAGACGACGTCGCTCATATCAACTTCAAGTAGAAGATCACTGCGACATAAATTAACGTTCGCATGATTGATCGCTCGCCTGCAATCCTTTTGACATGCGAAGTTTTGTGTAATTCTTGCTCTTTCACCAGAGAAGGTTTGACCACAAAACATGCATCATTCGCTTTTGTGTACAGCATGAGTGTCAGGTCAGAGCCTTTTTTCATATTTCAGGTATTTCTTGGCAACATTGAATCCAACTTTCTCGTAGAGTTTTATGGCCTTTGTCGGGTTAAAGTCGTCTACGTCTAGTATAGCCTTGGTCATACGCTTGGCTCCCAGTCTCTCCAAACCCCAAAGCGTGAGTTTGACTCCGATACCTTTTCTTCTATAGGGTTTCAAGACTCCGAGTGATCGGATTCGACCACATTTGACATTCTTCTCAACGTTGTATTTTTCATCTATACCGAAACGGACGAAGCCGACATATTTCCCATCGAGGATTGCAAAGAAGCACTCTTGTTTTTTTAGGTATGGATCGTTCGCCAAAGAATCACGGGTTTCTTCAATTGTTCGTGGGCGATAATCGAAGTGTTCTTTGAAGCTTTCGTTGCTGAGCCAATTGAGCATTTTTATGTCTTCCTCCTCGTTTTTTCGAAGAGATCTAATCGAAACCTGTTTATTTTCTCCGATATCAGTTGGAATATGAGTCAAGTCGAATTCCATGTCGCTTATGACATCGACGAGCTTGAAGCCTGCTGTTTCCAGGATCTGTATACGCTCATTTCTGCTATGATCTGTCCATGCTTGTGCCAAGTTCATTCCGCGTCTCTTAAGTTCATTCATGGCCAATTCTAGAAGTCTTTCTTCGACGCCGAGACCGCGGAATTCTGGGACGACACAAAAAACGTGAACAAAACCCTTCTTCTCTGTTCTGAGCTTGTCAACGTGAGCATGTATTATGCCGACAGGTTTTGCGTCAAGCTCGGCGATAAATCGTCCTTCAGAGTCGAAATTCGGACGTTTCTCTCTTTCGCGCACCTCCTCTACAGTAATGGCTCGCCACCAAATTTCGTATTCTTTGTAGGCGGCGTTCAATATTTCCACCCAAGCTGGCTCATCTCTATCTTTGACGAAACGCCGAATATTCAGCATCTTTCTCACTTTACTACCGATTTTTAGATTAAGAACAGCTGATAAGCGATATTTAAAGATTTCTCGCTAAAATATGCGTTAAAATGGCTTATTTCAAGTAACAAAACGAGAAAGAACGCCTACCACTTTGCATTGTGGAGGCCCTTGAACAAGCATCTTGTCACATATTTCATTTCCACAACAACCTCCACCGATCAGTCTTATGAATGAATCGAGATTAAAAATGCTTTGGTGCGTACGCTTCGCTTCTTTCCACTAAGGAAATTGAGTCATAATCTGATCTCCTTTTCGAGCCATGGAATTTTCTTTTTCTTGTGCCTCCAGAATACGTCAGTGAAGATGTAGTGAAAGGCCAGTCCCCTCCACTTTCCATACCTCTTTTCAAACTCCTCAGTTATTTCTTCAGCAGGGACTAGTTCCTTGTTGAACATCACTCTTGAGAGAATCTTCTGCTCCCATGACTTGCCCTTCAAGTCAAAGGCATGCACGAATCAAGTGGATCATGGCAGATGATCGGAGAGGTTCTTCAGAATACGAATCAGAAACGCTTCAAAGGCGTCGATTTCCTCAGTCGTAAAGTCTTGGTAGAACAGCTCAGTCATCTCTTGTGAAACTCGCTTATACTTCTTGCGCAATGCTTTGTTTTTTTCTGTTAACTTGATCAGTATTGTTCGGCGGTCGTCTTGGGAGGGAACTCGTATAATGTGTTCTTCAGCCTCTAACCGATCCAGCATCGTTGTTAGGGTAGACTTTACTAATGCTGTTTGTTTTGCTAGTTCGTTTATGGGAATCTCATCGTTCTGCCAGAGGACGTACAAGATCCGTCCCTGACCTGGATTGACATCTAGTTGATCGCGCTTGAGCATTTGGTTGAAAATCCTTCGTCCAAGGTAATGGATTTTTGAAATCAGAAATCCGCCTTCTCGTCGTTGCATCATGGTAATCAGCTGATCTTGAATGCGAATGTTGTGAATTTCTGACCATTCCATCCTTTAGCCATTTGCGGACGAAGCCGAAGAATTGTGTGGTCAGGATCATCGTAGCCGCTGGGGTAATACCTCTCCATCCCATTCTCCCAGATGGCTCGTTTCAGTTCGACCTCAGGGGCAATTTCGATCTTTCCTCCGAACATCACGCCCTGCCACTTTTCAGGATTACTGTAATACACAGCGCCCTTGGGGTTCTCTCTGACATGTTTGACTTTTGTTGACGAAGTATTGGTTGAAAAGATAATGAGGAAATCCTCTTGATGGTCACAAAACAGAGATATTAGTTGCGGTTTTTGGCTTTTGTTTCTCAAGTTGGTCATGGCCCGTGTGTGGGGGAACCCCTCCGGGTCAATTGTCGTGAGATACGCAGCCTTTGATACGTCCATCAATTCGAGGCTTAATCGTTTCGCTTCACTCTCTTCCATTCTAAACCCACCAAGTTAGTTATCGTTCGATATCGAATAGTACGATATACAACTATAAAAATCTTGAGAGGGCTTCACACCTTTTCTATGCATCAAGTGGGCTTAGAAAGTCTGAGGCTCTGAATCTGAACATGAATCAAGACGTGGATTCTGAGATGCGACGTGCGTTGTTAAGTTTCGCTTAGGAACATACGACTATTTTCATCATCTCTCTGGGGTGTCTTAGCATTTTTAGAGGACTTTGGAAGGCCCCTGCCAGACACCCGCAATTGGAACAGTCCGCGTTGTTTGCAAAACACCGTCTTCTGTTCCATGAAACATCAAAATGTAATACTTCATCGCCCCAGTAGCATGATCCCCTATGATCTGGGTATTCATACCATTTTATCATCGCTTTGCTCAAGAGAAAATCTTTTGGGTATAATGTCTTTACTCGTTTCAGTTCTTTTGCTATGGTTTTTCTCTCTTCTTTTCTGACGACCAAGGGAATAGCAATATCGGTTCCACCTGCGCATATATTACACACAACCCCCTTGAACCCATTCTTTTTTGCAATTTTTATTACAGCCTCAAGCTCTTTGTAGTTGTCACTCGTGATTGTCATGTTGATGACAACACGTTTGTCTCCTGAATAGTTTTTTATTACTCTTGAAAAGACACCGCTCCCTCTGAGTGAATCGTTTGTTTTTCGAGATCCATCTATTGAGACATATAGTCTATGATTGAATTCTTCGGGTATCTTTATTGTTCCGTTTGTAATAACGTAGATAAAAGGAAATATCTTGTGAGCGAGCATAAGAACATCAATCCTGAGCGCAGGCTCACCGCCAACCAAGAGAATATTCCTTATTCCTGACTTGTGGAGTTCATTGAACCTTTTTTCCCAAGCATGTATGGATAGCTCTTCTGTTTTGAAATCATCTTTACCGTGAAAATGATAACAATGTCTGCATCTGAGATTGCAGTTGTCCGTCACATCAACTTCTGCAAAAGACTTCACTCTAAATATAATTCTTATTAGTTCAAGCCAGAAAACATACAATAATACGCGCACATATTTTTTCAAGATAGGGTATTATTACAAAGAAAGCATTAATTAAATGCTTCATAGACTCTGGTGCGCGCTCTGCTTCAAAGACCTTTAGTAAGGCGTCTCACAGCTTCCAGCATGAAATCTTTGGCAACATATAAGAGACCACAAATTGCTGCCACTCCAGAACCCAACACATGTCATCTTCTTTATTTGAGATTGACATCCTTAACACATCGGAAACCCACGTTGAAATCCATCCAGTTGGGCGGAAGCGCATTCCTGTAGTATACCCTGTTACAGTACGGACCCGAGTGCCAGCCACCCCCACGGATCACCCGGAATTTTCCAGAACCGGGTCCCTGCGGATTCACCGATGGACTTGATGAGTAATAGTTCGCATCGTAAAAGTCCAAGACCCACTCGACAACGTTTCCTTGCATATCGTAAAGACCGAAACCGTTCGGCGGATAGCTGCCAACCGTGACCGAACCCCTCTTGCCGGACTTGGTGTAGTTCCCGTCAGACGGACGAAGCGTCTCACCATTAGGGTAGCTCATTCCCACTAGTCCTCCCCTGGCGGCATATTCCCACTCGGCTTCAGTCGGGAGTCTCTTACCACACCACACGGCATACTCGGCGGCGTCACGCCAACTCACTCCAACCACCGGATGATTCGGGTAGTCCAGACCACACCGGAAACCTTCCCTATTCCAAAACTCAGGTAGCGGGTGGCCCGTCGCTTGGCAGAACCGCAGGTATTTTGCGTTGGTAACTTCGTACTTATCCATATAAAAGGCGTCAATGTATACTTTATGAACGGGATTATGATCGCCCTCTGAATCCGAGCCCATAAGGAACTCACCGCCGGGAATTAATGGAAGTTCCTCCGTAATATCAGTCATTGCCAGTTTCTCCTTTGAATCACCCTCAAAAGTGATCTTAGCAAAGCTTTCTCAACTTAGCATTTAGACTTGTCGGCTGCGTGCAAGTACACTGCTGCTCTGTAAGCATAAACTATTGCTGTCAGGGCAGAGTGAAATGAAATTCCGATGAGCGAGTAGAGTGGAA
>CAYGBA010000068.1:0-7673 GCA_964347995.1 uncultured Candidatus Bathyarchaeia archaeon
CCGGTAGGCGTTGCGTGATTGTAGATGTTATTGACAAGAATTTTGTGCTTGTTACTGGTCCTATGAAGGTGAGTGGCGTTAGGCGTAGAAGAGCCAACATAAGCCATATTGAGCCTATGCCCTCAAAGATCAAGATAAAGAAGGGTGTGGGTGATGATGAAGTTCTTGAGGCTCTGGAGAAAGGTGGCTTGTTGGATGAGATGGCTGAGATTGTAAAGCCTACTCTGTAGTTATGCACGTGTGATTAGCTTTCTTGAAAGAATTTGTTTTTCAGCGTTTCTTCGTGCATCAGGATCCAAATGGTGTTCTTTTGTGCCATGTCTTAGAGGATTGAATGAACCCAAATCTGATAGGCTTAAATTATCTTTGACCTCATATTATCGATTCAGAGGCAGTACTTCATGTTTCTTCGGTCATAATTTCTTCCTCCTTTTCTGTCCCTAAAAGGAGGTCTACCAAAGCTCTCTGATCTATCTCTGCTCGGGTTCTCCAGTCGAGGTACAACTGCTTATTCTCGTCCTCAGCTAGATAGCCATAGCGGATGTAACGTTCAATGTTAGTGCCCACTCGCCAACCAGGAAGCTTGTTCCGCAAGATTTCCTCCACCTCTTCACGTGGAGCCTTCCCCTTCTTCGATATAATGTAAGAGATGGATGTAGCCAAACCCGCAATGTCATCAATGCGCCAACCCATCATCTTAGTCTCCTTAGGCGTCAGCTCCCCTCTAAGAGTTATGAAGAATCGAGCCTTGTTCAGTTGCTCCAGAGTAGGCTTTTCCGCAGGCTTCTCACCATCCAAAACAGTTTTCACCTGTAAATCGAGCTTTTGCAGGTGTCTATCTAGTACCGTGAGCACCTTTGGATAGTCTGATCCCAGTTTTTTCTTAAGCTCCCACCCCTTCACTCCAGGTTTTCTGTGGTGTCTGTAGAAAAGCAGGTGCGCGGCTCTTTTGATCTGCCTTGTGTAGTAAGCTTTCCTACTCAATCCTGTTCACCCTCTTTCCACATCATCCATTCGTCAAAACCAACCGAAATCGGGATCGAAATCAACTGTTCTCCACTTTGAATAGACAGAGGCTTCTCTAGTGGCTTAATGAAGGTCTCGTCCTCTAACCGATACACCTCGAGAGTTGCATATCCATACGTCACAAGAAAGCTTGCAAGATAGGCTCTTGTTATTGTTTCAGAATACGTGTCAGCCCCAACAAAATCCCAGTATCGAAGCCTTCCTTCAACACCAACTCTACGCTTCAGCTCCTCCCAAAAACGCTCCAACTCTCGCGAGAACGATTCATCAGTGAGTATCCTCTGCCTAATCATATCCTCCCGAGTTGCGAACCCCACCTCTCTTTCCAAGGGAGATGGGTTCCGCCATCGTTCGCTTAATGGAAGCAGGTTCTCCCAGTATCTCATGGCCTCAGCCAGACTGTGAGGAGATATCTGTTCCAGCTCCACTATTGGATGCCAAGTTTTGAGGAATAGGCCAGCGAGTTCATCTTTGCTCATTCGCGCTATTTTCTCCTCAAGCAGAAATGGGTCTGTGTATAAGGAAGTTGACTGATGTTTCACCCAGTCGCTCTGGAGCTTTATGACTGAGGCAAGGCGATGAATGGCTTCAGCGTCGAGACAGAGTTCTTCAGGGAGCTCCCACTCCGGAAAATACTTCCGCACAACCGTTATGACATCGTCAACGTCAACGATGAATGGGTCAAGTCCCCTATCCTCGACGGATTTGCATAAGTCGATGATGCGTTGAAGGCGTTCGCTGCCAAGTTTCTTCATACGCCCTCTTGAGGACAACTAAACAACCTCCTTAATGAGCGATGTGCCTTCAACGTTCTGAACCGTGATTATGTGAACATCCTTCTCACTAAAAGTCAGCTGACTCGGGGTGATCGCAAAGAACTGCTCCTGCCCACCAACCGTGGAAACAATCATATCCGCAATCAATTCCCTACTTCTCGGATCAAGATGAATATCATACTCATCAACAGCTCTGAACGGAGATCGAACGTGTTGTTGCAGGGCCAAGAGAAAGCTCATCGTTGCAGTGCTTCTCTCCCCACCACTCTGCGTATAAGCATCAAGAGGAACCGGCTTGGCTCTCTTAAAGCCCACAAGTATCTGGAGGCCAGCTTCCTCAATGTCAGCCTCATTCATCAGCCGAACCTCCCCAATTGCTTGGACGCGCGACAGGATTCCCTGATACCGAAGGTTGACGCGGTCTAAGAGATTTTGAACGACGTCTCTCCAAGCTTTCATCCTCTCTTTGACCTCGTCCAAAGCCTTCTCACGATTCTCCGCGACTAAGCGTGCCTTCTCCTTCAGTTCCAGATAGAGCTTTGAGTAGGATTCGTACATGCGTTCTATGTCTTCGGAAACGTCCACGAGAGCAGCAAGGTGCCCGTCGGTCACCCTCATTTCATCCAGTATCTCTTCAACGGTCTTCATGGGCACCAACCGCGGTCCCATCTCCCCAGCTCTCTTCTCAGCCTCACCGAGA
Organism: uncultured Candidatus Bathyarchaeia archaeon; assembly: GCA_964347995.1. Classification (GTDB taxonomy): domain Archaea; phylum Thermoproteota; class Bathyarchaeia; order Bathyarchaeales; family Bathyarchaeaceae. Next base: position 2,503 of record CAYGBA010000068.1, read on the forward strand.
TCATTAAGCGAAACCTGAAGCTCCCTCTCCAGCCCTTTTACATTCTCTACAAGGATTTTCTTCCGATACTGCAGCAAGGCTAGGTTGATTCTATGATCTATTATCTTATCATGAATGTCGTCAATTTGGAGGTTCAAGCTATCTGTCTTAACTTGAATATTTGAGATTTGAGCATCTAATTTCTCGAGTTGCCGACTAGAGTCTTCAATCGATTGCCTCAAACTTTTGTTTTTCAGGTTAATTCGCTCAGCCCAGGCGTTTTCAGCGACCTCGTAGCTTCTCTTGATCTCGGAAAGCTGACTCCCAATGTCTATAGGATTTGTGCCCTCATGGAGCATAGCTTCTAGCTGCCTCGTCTTTTCTAGGTATTCGCTCGTTCCTTTCTCGTGCATCTCCGTCCAAGAATGTATGTCTTCTAAAGTTTGGGCTGCTAGTGAAACGCTCAAGTCATGCCTTGCCTTTTCGCGTTCAAGCCTCAGCCGTTCCTCGAGGAGTTCTTTCTGTGCATCCTTACTCTGTTTAAGACTTACCTGAATTTCCTCCAGTTGGCCATCAATACTCTTTGCTTCATCCTCGATTCGTGAAATCTCACTCTTTTTCTTTTGCATCTGCCTCTTCAGATCGGAAACCGTTCTCTCTCTTTTCGCAACCTCAGCCCAAGCCAACTCCCTTTCCAGCAATAGCCGCTTCATTCTCAGCTGCTTCTTCTGCTGGTAGCGGTCGTACTGTTCTCTCCAGTAAGCTAAGGTTTGCTCGGCGGATTCCAAGAGCTTGCCGACGGACTCTTCCTGACTTAGGATTCGGCTAAGCTTTCGTTGTGCCCTCAAGACGTTTTGGCGGTAGGACTCGAAGCCTACAGCAGCCTCAACGATCCTCAGCTTCTCCTCAGGTGAGAGCACAGTGAACTGCTCCACCATGTTTTGATGCATGATTATCAGCATGTTCTCTGGATCGACTCCAAGCTTGGAGAGAAGCCTCACAACGCGGCTCTTGTTTACCGCCTTATTGTCCAGTTCGAACCAGTATTTCCCATCGCGCCTCAAGTTTCTCGTTAAATAAATCTGATCCTTGCGTATCCTCGGAACCGGTCGGCGTCCACTTCTTGGGGAGTTGTCCAGAACCAAGGTGACCCTCGCCTGGTCCTGATCCCACCTGATTAGGTCGCTCAGCTTTTTGGATCGTTCCGTGTATGATTGTCCCAGTGCAACTGAGATCCCAAGCAGCATGGAGGACTTGCCTGACCCGTTGGGTCCGCAAACAACATTGACACCTGGTTTAAACGGCACCCTAGCGTATTCGTAAGACATGAAATTCTGTAGGATGATCTCTTGAATCAGCACTTATGGGGCCTCAGTTTGCAGTTATAGAAGCCATACTCTCATATTAAAGGAATTTTGTGAGGCCAAAGAAGGATGCTTTTGATCATTTTCTGATTTATACCTACTTATCTTGGCTTCGACGCTGTTTCTCTTTGTTCGAATCTAAATTGACAGTTGGCGTCTCCACTACTAGCGCATTTTTCTTCAGTAACCACGACTGTGCTATTGAAGAGTTCTGAGAGGAAACCTGCTAGGAAGCCCCTGAAGAAATGACAACTCGGTTCGCTCGTTTCTCGCGCCACAGATTCAAATGCGCCTCTAACTATAACTTTTCCCAAGCCATTTTTAAGGTCAACATTGCGAAAAGTAACATCGCCCCAGTTTTCTTCACGTTTTAAATGAGAGAAAAGTTTGAGCGCTTCCTCTTTCGTGTCAAATTCTTTCTTCACTCTTTGGTGGAGGTGTACACCGCATTTTATCGCCGCGGTGTATAGGATTACGGAGGCTGCCGAAGGAGAGAAGATCAGTTCTATGGCGTCTTTGAACTGCCCGAATGTCTCAAATTGGGTGAAAAAACCATCTTTTGAGTATTTGTTCTTTCTCAATTAAGCTTCACCTTTGATACAAGTCGATGGGACTGTTACATTAATGATATCTGATTCAATTTAGCGTTTAATAATTTTTGCTAGATGTCTCAATCAAAATCTAGCGCGCGAGCTTTACTGCTTCATTTCCTACATGAATGAAGAATACGAAGAAAGAGAACATTAACCAAGACTAGCGCGCGCAGTATCTTCTCGAAAAAAGAGGTATTTGCGGGACGATACCACCCGAGTGCCTTGCTAGGTAAATCAACACACTAGTCGCGTAGTTTGCCACTAATCTGCGCACGGAAATGACGGCTCAATATTTCTTATGCGTTCTATAATCCTAAATGCAAATATTTCCATAACATTTCGTCAATTTCCTCTGGTTTGTCAGCAAATCTCTTCCACAATCCCTTATCCTTATAAGATTGCAGCTTGCTGATGATTCCGTCTATCACTCTTCTCGGAAAAACGCCATCTGCCTCGTAATATTTTCTATCTCTCTCAAGATTTTGTGCGGCTTCACTGCAGGATTGTGGAAGAAGCTTATACTCCTCTGCTTTCTTAGCTACATTCTCGATGTGCAAATCTTCAGCGGTTTTCGTAGCTTCTTTAGGGTTTTGCAATCCGTATTCCACAGCGACGGCGATTCCAGCCAATAATAGATATATGTTTGCTGATGCGTCTGGGGCTCTGTACTCGAAAGTTTGTCTACAACTATCTATCTCTTGGATGTCTCCTCTGAAGCCCCACCATAAGGGTATGCGCACCAACGCTAGACGGTTTTTTGCTCCCCAGCAAATCTGCATTGGCGCTTCTTTATGGGAAATAAACCTCAGATAAGAAATCGGTATGGTGTTCCCAAAAGCTGTAAGGCTGGAGGCAAACTTCAGTAGACCTCCAATCATCTGTTTTGCCTTGATTGTCAGATTTCCCTTGGAATCTGCAATTATGTTCTTATTCTTTCTTAAAGCGCAAAGGTGAATGTGCATCCCATTTCCAGCATGTTCCAGAGCCAGTTTGGGGGAGAAAGAAACGGATACTCCATATTTTGCACAAATGTTTCTGATAACCCATTTTGCAATTGCTACAGTTTCCGCCATCTTGCCCAGTTTTTGTGATTGAAACTCTATTTCATGCTGTTCCATCACATGACCCGTTTCAGAGCAAAATCTGCCGACTTCTGCATGGCCATACTTTGTGGCTATCCCAATGTCTGCAAGTGTTACTAAAACTTCATTCCTTAGGCCTTCAAACCTAGCAAAAGGCGTAGTCTCGTGATAATTTCTCTCTGAAAGATTAGGAAAAACGGCTTCTTCCTGCTTGTGAATTATGTAGAATTCCAGTTCAACTAGAGCTTTAAGAGTAATGCCCGTGGAAGCACGCAACTTTTCTTCAGCTCTTGACAAGATGCTTTCCGGAGCAACATCCAATTGCTTTCCGTTTTCATCAAGGTATTCGCATAAAATGTTTATTGTTGGAATTGAATTGAATGGATTGATAAAGGCTGGTTCTGATTTAGGCATTATGTAAATGTCGCTTCTGTCCGGATCAATGTAAGAGAATAAGCTTGAACCATCAACTCTTTCGCCAAACTCTAGAATCTCACGAATTCTTTCTTTACTTTCAGCCGTAAAACTTAGCGTTTTAAGGCGGCAATCTTCAGGGATGTGACAAAGATTTATGATCTTTATGTTCTTTTCCTGAATCAGCTTGATGATGTCGTCTTTGGTGGAATCGTATGTTTTCATCGGCAAACATCCTCAATGAAATCAGGGTGGAAGGGAGATATTATTTTGAATTCTCTTATTTTAACTCTCTCAAAATGCTTTTCTATCTAGACAAGTCGGGAACAGCGTAGACGGAGACGAGCGCAGTTGACGTGGTCAAGACTCGGATTCTTGTTCCTTTCTCTTCCTTACGCTTCGATAAAAAGAAGAAACAATGATCGCAATTACGATAGTGCCAAGGATTAAGAATGGGCTGTTGAGCAGAGACTCTCCCAACGCCGGTGGAAGTTCAAAGACTATCGTTTCCATGTCGTCAGCGATGTGAACTTCAGTTGCTTCTCTCGGCAGAATGAAGTAACACAGGGGGTTAAAAGGAACTGTCTCACCAGATTCATAATAGTATGTTGGATATATCTCACTCGAGAAGTTCCAATCAGACAGTGGCTTGCCAAAGTACTCGGTGAAGTCCAGCGAGAAATCACTTGTGAGGTTCAATTCAAACTTCCTCCAATCAGTTCTGACGTGGAACCTCCGTTTCATAGTTTCCTCACTGAATGTGGAGTTAAGGATGTCCGAGCCTGACAAGTAAAATCTTGCAGTTATCGACTTCTCTGCATGATTGAAACCTAGTGGTTCGGATGGAAGACCAAAATACACGTTCTCCAGACCTTGTTTCTCAAGATTTCTCGTTATGATTCCCGGAATTTTGGTCTCATTAAGAAGATTCTCATCTTTAATCCTCTCGTAAACGGTAGAGTTTATGTTTCTGATATCGAGAACAACATTGATGTTCTGATCTACCGTCGCCCTAAGCTCCACTGAAGCGTATACTGGTGTGACTAGCGTCAGAATTAGGATAAGAACAAGGTGCAACAGGGCGGGTTCTTTCATCAAATCATCCCCCGATTTCTAAATGCTTTGTGGACAGTTAATCAGATAAGCCTTTATAATTCCATTTCCTCCACTTGATGATCCACAGGCTTGAAGAACCTAAAGACCATATATCAAGTTTCTGCCTTTGTCTTTTTCTTACATGAATCAAAGATCCTTCTCAATTCTGCAACAGGATTTTCATGTTCATCCACCCTCAGGTCAAGGATCGGAGGAGTTCCTTTTTGCTTGCTGCTTGCTACTAGCAGGGCGGCAGAGACTCGACCACGTCTGTCACCGCCAGCCTTCTGTCCCGCCTCCAAGGCTCTCATCAACCTCTCGGCTAGCAAGTCTTCAGAGCTCTCGAAGCTTTGAGCCATAACCTCAATGACCTTACTCCCAACAAGCATGTTTCCTGCGACCACGTAGTCCTTGCCAACCAAATGTCCCTTCCAGTTGATGGTCTCTTTCCCGGTAAACGCGGCTTTTCTCTCATCCTTGTCTATGATGATTACTTGCCTGGATTCTCGATCAGGATCCTTCTCAAGCATAGCTTCTAGGGCTTTTTTAGGAGAGAACCCCTTCTTCAGTAATTTCAAACCGTTTGTGCCGTAAAGGATCTTCGTTTTGGCTTGGGTCGCTATTGCACCTACGCCTGCTTCCAC
>CAYGBA010000069.1:0-7600 GCA_964347995.1 uncultured Candidatus Bathyarchaeia archaeon
AGTAGAATATTGCTGGTAGGATGGAAACGAACATCATCACTTGGACGTCTCTGTGTTTTAGATGTCCCAACTCGTGGCCGATCACGGCTTGAACCTCTTCAGGCTCAAGGGTTTCCAAAAGTCCAGTTGTCACAGCTACTCTGGTTCCAGCGATCGGTGAACCGTAGGCGAAGGCGTTAGGTATAGGAATCTTGGCTTTCATAAGTCTTGGCGTTTTGATTCCACTCTTCATGCTAAGCGTCTCCACCATTCCATGTAATTCAGGGTCCTCTGACCCTTTCACTTCCTTCACTCGATACATGGCATCTATGAGATAGGGCGCTATAAGCCACTGGATTATGTTGAAAATCACCACGATAAAGGGTAACAGCAACAGGTTGACGCCGGCTAGGGCCAGAATAACGGTGAAGAACAGTGTGGATAATCCGATGATAGCTGCTAAGGTTCCAATCATGGAAAACCGAAGTTTCCACAGACCCATAAATCTATCCTCAATAACTGATGAGCAAAAGGAGAGACTTATATCCTTTACTATTTAGTTTTTCCTATTACTATTTACTTTCGTTTTTTGAAATACACCAGTCCGTCTTTTTCGCATATATATTCAAAGCCGACCTCGAGTAAACATTTGATTTCCTCGGATGTCTTGGCGACGTTGACATGAAACTCTGCGCGCGCGTGACGATTGGTTAACCTCTCCCAAAGCCAAGAACCAAACCAACAACAAAACTTTAAACTGAATTCAGCTAACTTGTTTTGGGTGAGAAGATGATAGGGGCAGTAGTCTTCGCAATATGTTTCGTCTTGTTTACCTTGATCTCTCTTGTAATTGATCTCCCACCAGGAGTATACGTGCATGAATGGTTTGATATCCCCGCATCGGATTACTCTTCTCTGGTAAACGGCATCGTAAATGGATTGGTTTACGGAGTCGTCGTTTGGTTAGTGTTTAGCCTAGCGAAAATGGGGAGAAAGAAAGAACCGGTTAAACCCCCGTTATTGGAGAAGGCAGTAGAGGTTAGAGAGCCTAGGGAATCAGCGCTTCCGATAGCCTTGACAGAGATCAAGGGAATTGGGCCTAAAAGAGCTGAAGAACTGAAAGTTGCGGGCGTGAGAACTGTTTCTGACCTGGCAAAACGTTCTGCCAAGAATCTCTCAGAGAAAACTGGAATACCCATAAAAACTGTTTCAAGGTGGATTGTACAAGCAAACGAAATGATTGAATAGGCAGATAAAAAGCGCGCGCGCCTATTTTTTCATGAAGTTCATAAGCTCTCTAATGTTGTGTATCTCGATTAGGTTACTGGCGTGCTTCGTAGTGGTCCTAGAGGCTGCGGTAAACAGAACGGTATCTTCGTCATTGATCAGATTAATAGATCGAAGTTTTTTTGCTACAGCTAGTATTCGATCTTCTTCTTTACGATAATCCATGTGTATAGGATACACGCCAAAAACTAACTCAAGTTGTTTCTTGACTCTTTTTTCCGGTGTGACTGCAATTATTGGGGGTACAACCTTGAATCTTGCTATCATCTTTGCGGTGTAGCCTGACCTCGTCAAAGTTACGATCTTGTCAATAGGCATGTTTTGGCATGTCCTTTGGATGGACTTGCTTACGGTGTCCGAAATGTTGATGAATTCTCTATCTTCGACGTGGCTTTTCACCGCCGTTTCCGTCTCTTTTGCTATTAGAGACATCATCGAAACAGACTCCACCGGGTAATTACCTATAGATGTCTCACCTGAAAGCATCGTTGCGTCGGTTCCATCCAAGATTGCGTTGGCTACGTCGCTGACTTCGGCTCTGGTTGGAGTTGGACGATGCATCATGGATTCGAGCATTTCTGTAGCTGTCACAACAGTTTTGCCTCTTTGATTACATAATTTAATGAGTGATTTCTGAACCAACGGAACTTTCTCAGGTCTTATTTCGACGCCTAGATCACCTCTGGCCACCATTATACCTTCCACGCCACCTAGAATCTCTTCGAAATTCTTGACTCCTTCAAAATTTTCAATCTTGGCAATTATTGCCCCTTCGAACCCGTGGGCCTTGGATTTCAAAACATTCACATCTTGAGCGCTTCTTGCGAAGGAAAGAGCTACATACTCAATATCATGGTTCTCTGCAAATTCTATGATCTCTAGGTCTTTCTTTGAGAGGGTTGGAACCGAAAGCTGTTTGTTGGGGATATTGACTCCTTTGCCATCGCTTATTTCCCCGTCATTTATCACCAATAGTCGCAATATTCCATTGTCCTTTTCAATAACCCGCGTCCTGATCTTACCATTGTCAATGTAGATGTCGTCAGCGATACTCATTCTGTTGTAGAAGTTATGGTTGAAACTGATCTCTTCATGATTGAAGCCAACCTCTAGAACGTCTCCTTTCTTAACAGTCCTCTTTCGCCTAGCTCGGAGCCTGATTTCAGGGCCCTTGATGTCAACTATTATTGGGATGTCAGCCGTTTCTCGCACGTTATCCACGATAAGCCTGTATTGATCAATGGTTCCGTAGGCAGTGTTTATTCTGGCGCCATTCATTCCTGCTTGATACATTTTTTGCAGAATTTCCGTTTGAAGACTGGCGGGACCAATTGTGCAGATAATTTTTGTTTTCTTCAATGATTCATCTTCCATACAACTTTTCTCATTAGTATTATGAGTGACATTCTGTTTTTAATCTAGCGCCAAGCAATATGTGTGCGCTTTTAGTCCTCGTTTAGACCCTTGCCTTGGTGATCAAAGAATGGGCTATATGCATATCCAGAACCATTTCATGTACTCAGGAGAGTTGAGTACTCTTATGTCTGAAGGCAAGTGGATGTGATTTTTGAATCCAAATCTCTTTTCTCCGCACTCGTAAACAAATCCACATCTTCCATAGGCTTCATTCTCGTTGATTCTGTTAACATAGTAATCTTTTACCTCGGAGTTCGCTATTTCTGCATACCATCTGAGGTCGTAGGATATCTTTCCTTGTTCGGCTAGACTCAGGATAACGTCAATTGCAGTAATAACACCCGCCTTGAACATGTCATTTCGCAAATTGTGCGCTTCAACCGTCACATTCTTAAAGGTTAAAGTCTCTTGCCCTCCTCTTATTGTCACCTCAGGGATAGTCAGTTTCTCGCTTAGCTTTCTTCGGGCAATTTGATCCCTGAAACCTGAAAATATGGCATCTACTTCAGAGGAAGATGTTTGAAATATCCGGATGTACATCTTGTCTTTAACTGGGTAGTGATCAATTCTGAAAACGTTTGATTCCGTCCATCCACCGTCATAATGAACTTGGAACCACCAGTTCTGTTTGCCGTTAATAGAATCTATGACGTAAGTGTTCATCTCTTCATCAAAATGATATTCAGCCGCTATTCTTCCTGTTTCATTCAAGTAAGCTATGATATCGAAAACTGAAAAGTGCCCTGACTGAAAAATGTCAGGCCTCTTCGTGACAATTTGGTGTGGGTCGAAAGTGAATGTTCCGACACCGCTTATGATCATTTCTCCATTCAGTTTCAGTTCGGTGTCTTCTACTCTTCCAAAAATGCTACTACCCGGAGGAGGAAAATAAGTGGTATTGCCTGCAACGAAGACAGATAACAAGTTATAGTTTTGGTCAATGACTATGCTAATGGGATTCTCTGTTCTCACGTCCCAATTCAGTTCCCAATGATCAAACCGAAAGCCTTCTGCTGGGAGAGCTGTGACTGTTGCTGTTGTTCCTTCTTCATGCTCGTATGCTTCTGGTGGGGGATCAGTTGTTCCTCCCGTTGTTGTTGATATGATAAGGTTACGCTTTCCGTGTGGCGGAGGCGGAATTGTTACGAACACTGCATTCAAAGAATGATTGGCATCCATCAGAACGTTTATTGGGTTAATGGTGGCAGCCTCAGCATCTAAGTCCCAACGGTCAAACCGGTAGCCATCGTTTGGAATGGCGCTCACCGTCACCGTTGACTCTTCCGTGTGACTGTAAACTCCAGGAGCAGGATCAGTTATCCCTCCATTTGATGTTGAAATAGTTAATCTATAATCGGTCTGGGGCGGTGGTTCGGACTCGTGCAAAGGGTTGCCAAAAAACCATTGTGAAACTATCAAGCTTGAAATCAACATCACCATGGCCAAGAAAACGAATGTTGCGATCTTCTCTATTCTGTTGAGTCGAATCATACGCTTTTAGCCTCCACTTAGATGGTCGCCCGATGTTTTTCTGAGATGCAGTTTCGGAACCGGCTATCACGAACTATTATGACATACGTCATATAGTGAACCCCAACTCCGCCATAAATACGTTGCGGGCGCATCACACAAACTCGCCTCATTTCCAAACACTCTTTTCTTCCGTTTGGTCAAAATACGAATCAAAATATCTCCAGAGATAATCGGAACGGTACTTTAGAACGTGGATGTGAGATCTGTCAAAAATCAGAAAAAGAAGATACTAAAAAGCAAACCACCTTAAATAGTACTGAAAAGCAAATGTCATGCAGTCGAGGTTAAATGTGTATGCACAGTGTTCTGGACGTAAGTGCGGGTAATTGGGAAAAAGTTCACGCAGCATGGGACAAGGTTTAATATCGCGCACGCGAAACCTGGTTTCCTGCGTTGGTCTTGATCTACTTCGACTGCGTGCGCATTAGGAAACCACTAGTTTCAGAGCTTCTTTCCAGCGATGTAAGCTCGTTCTATCCATGCTTCTGCATCATCTGCAGTTACTCTTTGCCCGCCATGCCGTGAAGTTCTGCCACTAAAACCCTTTGGCTTGCCGAATTTTCGTGCTTCTATAACGATTCTCTTCCCTTTGATAGCATCATTTTCTTTGCGGTGATAATCCAAAAACGATTTTGACATATTACTCACATTTCTTGCAAATTTTCTCTTCTTTCTCCAAGATGTCGAATATTTCCATGACTAATTCATATTCTAGTCCAAGCTCTTCAGCAACGTCACTCGGGTAAACGCATTCATACTCCTTAAGGTGATTTCGTATGAATTCCTCAACCAGCGGCTTAGCTTCTCCCACTGTCATTTCTTTGGCTCCAGTATCTTTCATAGCAATTCTTCCAAGCTATGAACCCTCCGATTTTATACTTATTTGTTTTGTTCCGACACGCACACGTCAATTGTTTGCATGCATGCAAACATATGCGGAGGCACTATAACCTTTTCAGACAAGATTTACCACCTCATTTTACCCAAGATTCCGATAAGGAAGTATAGGCTTTCAATTATGTGTGACTGTGGCGTAACAACAACATAAACTTAAATGCGCGCGCAGATAAGAGTATGTCAATACGCGCATAGTATCGGGAAGCGATTTCTTGACGAGAATAGAAAGATCAATTGTAATAAATGTACCACCTCAAAAGATTTGGCCAATGGTTTTTTGGGATCGAAGTCCCGAATGGTTGGGCTTGATTAAGGAAGCGGAGCGCACTTCTGAGAAGCGTGATACCGTCTCGGCATGTTACCATTTACTCGGTAAAGCTGCGGGTAGAAAATTCGAATTTGATGTCGAGTTTACAGACTTGGTCGAAAATGAGAAGTGTAGTTGGCGTTCCATTAGCGGAAACTTCACAGGGTTTGGCACATGTATACACGCGTCTGGAACAACAACCTTGACACCTATGGAGGGCGGAACCAAAATGACGATTATTATGAACTACTATTTACCTTACTCGATTCTTGGGTGGATCATCGACAAATTGGTAGTCGGCAGGGAAATGAAAAAAGGCCTCAAGAAAGGACAAGAGAAAATGAAAAGCATCTTAGAAGAATAGCACGCGCGAGATCACCTAGAACACGTAGGTTACTAGCGCGTGCAGTTCTTGTTTTTACCGTTGCGCGCACATTCAAGTTGAATGCTCGCCCACTTATTCTGTTGCTGTTGTTTTACAGTCACACACATTTAAAAGATTACGACTTCTTACTAATGTACATGTGGGTTTTACATGAGAGAATATGATCTGATAGCGATAGGTTCAGGTTCTGCCATGAACATTGTGAGCGCGGTGATTCAAGAGAATCCGCACATGAAAATCGCCGTCATAGACAGGGATGAGCCTGGGGGTATTTGTTTGACTAGGGGTTGTATACCGTCGAAGATATTGCTGTATCCCGCCGAGTTGGTGAGAACAGTTGGCAGAGCAGGGGAGTTTGGCGTAGAGATTGATATCAGGAAAATCGATTTCGAGAAGGTCATGGAAAGAATGAGGACCCTTATCGGTGGGGACATAAACATGATACGTCAGGGGCTCTCCCATTCTGAAAACATGGATTATTATCCAGCTATCGCCGAATTTGTGGGTCCATACAGGTTGAAAGTTGGTGACGAGACCATAACGTCAAAGATGATATTTCTGTGCACAGGATCAAAGCCCATAATACCTCCGATAAAAGGAGTGGATAAAGTGGGCTATCTTACAAGCGACACAGTTCTCAAGATGAATCGACTACCTGAGAGTATTGCCATAGTGGGCGGAGGATACATAGCTGCGGAATACGGCCATTTCTTTTCAGCAATGGGATCGAAAGTCACCATAATCGGCAGGAATCCCCAGTTTCTCAAACAAGAAGAACCGGAGGTGTCGGCGCTAGCCAAGAAGGAGTTGGAGAAGCACATGACAATTCTCACCAATCACGAGGTGCGTGAGGCAGAGAAGACTTCGATGGACAAGAAGCGGCTTGTCGCTGTCAACAGAGAGAATGGAGAAAAGGCGGTGATAACAGCAGACGAGATACTAATAGCTACCGGAAGAGGCCCGAACACAGATGTGCTTCATCCTGAAAGAGGAGGTATAGAAACAGACAAGAGAGGATGGATCACCGTCAATGAATATATGGAGACTTCGCAACCAAACATTTGGGCTTTTGGTGACGCTAACGGCAGACAGCTCTTCAAGCATGCGGCAAACTACGAATCTATAATCGTCTACTACAACGCCATACTAAATAAGAAGGTAAAAGTCGACTACCACGCGATACCACACGCAGTTTTCACGTATCCTGAAATTGCAAGCGTCGGCCTCAGAGAGAAAGAAGCAATTGAGAAATACGGAAAAGACAAGGTGCTAATCGGAATCTACAGATACGAAGACACTGCTAAGGGAGAAGCCATGGCTGTAAAAGACTACTTTGTCAAGGTAATCGTTGAGAAGGAAACCCTGAAGATCTTAGGGGCACATATCATTGGACCCTATGCCTCTGTTCTCATACAAGAGATCATAAACCTAATGTACACACCTGAACAAAGTGCAGAGCCAATAATCAACGGAATGCACATCCACCCCGCTCTGAACGAGGTAGTGGAAAGGGCTTTCCGTTCCCTTATGCCGCCGGACCAGTACCATCAACTTATCGAGCACCACCAACACTAGATGATTCCAAATGCCCAGGGAATTGTGTGTCGGAAACGGCAATTTTCAAGTTAACTTTGACAACGACATGAACATCAGAGACATGCATGCATGCTTCATCGCAGGAGCATTGATAACCATAGCAACAGCCCTAATCTTTCATCCAGCTTGAACACCGTCGCGCACAGTGAAGAATCAGAGAAGAAAACCGTAAGTCGAACAATGAAGCTGAAAAAGACCGA
>CAYGBA010000070.1:0-7529 GCA_964347995.1 uncultured Candidatus Bathyarchaeia archaeon
AGATACCAAACCCTACTGCAGATGGACCAGGATTACCTCTCGACGCTCCATCTGTGATTAAAAACACCTTCTTGTGCATCGACGTAGACATCATCCCTCAATGGTTTTCATCAGTTCCTGCACTTTCTTCTTAACTGTCTCAATCAGCCTTTGGGTGACTATCCCCTCTGCTGCAGCAGATTCAAGCTTCTTCTCATCCACCTTCCCCACTCTGCCGCTTGGCCATACACAGATATCAACCTCCAAATCAATGTAGCGAATCCCATAAGGATAGAGTTCTGCGGGGGTGTTTAAGTTGATGTAAGTTCCCTTATGTCGCCCCTCCTTCGAGAAATATTGAGTCTCATAGTGCCATCCGCCAATCTTCGCCTCAGTCACAGCACGGTCACCGCGCTCCTTGCGGGTTCCAAGACCATCGTATGTCCCTTCGGCTCTGATGATTCGGCTAAACTTCATCAGGGATTTATCCTCATCGAACACTTCAACCAAAGCTTCACCTAGATGAAGAACCCTTCCGTCCAACTTAACATGTTCTATAGCTATTATGGAACCCGTGGTCGGGAAGCTAGCCCCAACAGTCTGCCTAAAAAGCCTCTCTATTTCCTCAATCGGAGTACCTTTCTCGAGCAGTCTCTCCGCCATATCCATAGCAGCAGAGAAGATCCCCCCACAAGCCTTGTAGTAATGATGCCCATCCATAGTCTCCGTAATTGACCTCCGAATGTCATCAAGTTTTTCCTTTGATAAAGCTGGAAACTCCACATCCAAAAAGTGGCTGCCCTCCCAAAGCTCTGCTGGACCTGCTGCCTCCTCAGCCCTCTCCAACACGGCTTCGCCCTCCTGCACAAGCCAGACCAATTCCTCCTTCAACTTTTCAGGCGATTGATCCTTGGCTGCTGTACGCCAAATAATGCCCCAGTTCTCAGGAGCCAACTTCCTTCCAAGTTTGAGGAGTCTAGATCGATGCTCCGGGTCTCGGATTTTCCGACTGACCTTGATTTGCTTCTCCGGTATCAGGATCGCGTATTCTCCAGGAATCTTCACCTCTGCGGTTAAGGCAGGCCTTCTGGCTCCAAATCTTCTCCGCTCAACTTGGACTACGAGTTGTTTCTTTTTTTGATTCAAGTTTTCACTTTTCGTGACCCTTCCAGTTGCTGACCCTACGTCCACCAAAAACGAGCCTGCTTCTTCAGTTTCTATTACTCCTTTGTAGATTCCATTGGCAGTAACTGACCACTCTCTGATGATGACATCGTGAAGATAGGACCGTAGAATTGACTTGAAGGCATCAACGGTTTCTGTCGTTCCTAAAACGCGAACTCCCTGTCGATCACGCCGATCACGCACATCGAGATCAGGTGACTCATTCCGCTCTTCTACCCCAAATCGCTCTTTCATAGCAACAGATGGTTGCACTATTTCAAAGCCGTGATCGAGAAGAAGCCTAGCTAAGGCCGTTGAATATACGCCTCGAACCCGAGCTTTAACCAACAAAGACCCTCTCTTCAAGAACCTGCCTTCTCAACTCGATAGATATTCCCCGCCCTAGATACGTGAAATTCAACACCCAATATCTTCTGAGCAAGCCAAATGTTCGTGTCAAGGTGATCAGTCATGGTTCTGGTCAGATAGATCGAAGTGCCTTCCGCCAATGCTACATACGGCACAAGCATATCTGCGAGATGCACATCAACCGTTGGTTCAGCCTTCAACTCTTTCCAGAGGTTTTCGGCAGCCTCCCTTCCTACCGCTTCACTAGGCTTGCGCAGCTCGCCGATCGCGTCCCCTCCTAGAAGCACCCCGCTAGCGGTTTTCACCCACAACACAAGCGAACTGCCCTTCTGAACAGGGTTAGACCGGTCATTAACCACGTGAATATTTGGCTCATAACCATGGGATCTGAGGTATTTGTCGGCGGCCTTGGCTTGTCGCTCTGCAACCCTTCTGTCCTCCAGAAAGGTGCAGACAGAGACACCCCTCATCTCTTCCACAGCTCCGAAATCCTCAAGGTGCAGGGGATTGAGTCGTGGACACGGCTGAACCTCCAACGAAACTTCGCCCATTCCCTTCGGGTAGTAGCCGTATTTCGCAATGTCTATGGATCCCTTCAAGCCCATGCGCCCCAAAACCGGGAGGAGAACATATTTTAGATAGTTGATGGTGGGGGAATGAAGGACATCAGTTCCGCCCTTGGCTATGTGAACCCGCACGGTGTGTTTGGCGAAGGCGCAGAGAGGCAGGATAGTAAGCAACAACATAGGTATGCTACCAGCTGTGCCAATCTCAGCACGTATATTGCCTCCCTTAATCTCCCGCGGTTCAAACCAGAGTTCTTGAGAATTCAGTGCCGCGCCTTCCGTCTCAGCGTCACACAGCTTCGCAGCCGTGAGGACGGCTTCTAGATGTTGGGGACGTAGTCCTGGTTGACTGCGTTTCTTGCGGATGTTGCGGATGTGTAGTGGCTCGCCTAAGACGCCAGCCAGAGCTATCGAGAGACGTAGGATTGTGCCGCTGCCACTCTTCTGACTTCCGTCAACCTCCAGCACTTCAGAGCCCCAAATTATGATGTTGGTTAGGATAAAACAAGGAAGGCCAGTCTAAAATAACTTGTGAGAAGCGTGTAATTATATCATTCTCTGAAGGACTTGTTTTCCACGCTTTCCTATTTTCACAGCTCCATGCGCCACGATGACAAATCTTTTATTTCAATATGATTACTTTGGAGATTTGAGAGTGCTAATTTGAGGAGCTTATGGCTTGCGGCTTTCGTAGGCTTTTTGGTCACAGTTGTTCTTGGAGCGGCGTTTCCGATAATCGGTCATCTAATTGGTGGGTTGGTTGCAGGATTGATAGCTGGAGGCGGGATAGGCAGGGGAGCGCTGGCGGGCTTTCTAGCAGGAATATTCGGCGGAATAGTTATTGCGATACTCATCGTCATCGGATCAATAGGAGTAGGAGGAATCGTGGGCGGAGTGTTCGGGGGACTGATAGCCGGTCTAGTGGGTGCTATCATAGGGATCGCAGCAATCATACTCAGCTTCTTCGGAGCGATAGTGGCAGCCATTGGAGGCCTAATCGGCGGAGCAATAGCAAAATAGCAGCAGCCCAAGAACACTCAATCTTTCAAAGCTATGGTTGCGTATGTAACAGAGACATATATAACTACGAATTGGTTCTTAGTTATTTTAGATAATTATGTGCTGAGGGACGTTTATGAGTGAAAGGAAGTTAGGCATTGATGAGTTGTTGGAGAGGATCGACGAGCTTCTGAGTATTTTGAAGATGGTCTCTAGGGATCTTACCGATATTTCGAACGAGCTCAAGGCAGTTGGTGTTCCTGAGCCTGTACCAACACCTACACCCACAGCAGAAATGCGCACAACGGATGATGTTCGAGTTTTGTTTCCCAAAGACTTAGAGGAAATGCTGACGTTTGAAGAGAGTGGAGAATACGTCGTTGTGAAGCCTCGCCAATATCTGGGCTCAGACAATTTTGCCAAGATAGCCTCCATCATCCGCGAGGCTGGTGGGGAATACGTCAGCGCCGGGAAGGAATCACATTTCCGCATTCCAAGAGAGCTCTAAAAAAGATTGAACATTCAGAGGCTATACAGACCATATCTGGCAATTTAGCTAACAAGGAACTTGGAGAAACCCTCTAGTCCTTTCTTGTTATGGAGCAGCTGTATCCTGATCGGTGTTATAGAGATTCGCCTCTTCTCTTTGATGGCGTGAAGATCGGTTCCAGGCTTATCGTCAGGATAACTGGACAAAGCCCAGCTCGCTATTTTATATCCGTCTTCCTGATTTGTATGGATGTCGCCGTAGCCTTTATAGGATAAGCTAGTGATTTCTACCTCATTGGATTCCGCTCTTTCCGGCACATTTATTGAGATTAAGTCGACGTCTCGAGGCATCCCATAACCAAGCACGTATTCGGCGGCTTTCTCCGCAAGAGCTGCGGATAGTTCTAGCGCTCCCATTATGATTTTCTTCTTCTCCACCTGCCGATCGGTGATCCTCTGTATGCAGTACGAGACCGCTATTGCTGGAACTTTATGGATAGCTGCTTCAAGGGCAGCACCAAGTGTTCCTGAGTTAAGTAGGTCATCTATTCCAAGGTTTGGACCCAGATTTATGCCAGCCATGAGGAGTTCTGGTGGATGTCTCATTATTTTGTTTGTTGCTAGAAGGAAGGCGTCTGCTGGCGTGCCTGTGGTTGCATAGGCTTTAGAGCCATCGGCTAGACTTGTTTCGATCAATTCTATCTGCTCGGTAGTAAGGGCTTTCCCGACGCCGCTCCGTTCATCTTCTGGAGCGACAACTACTACGTTTCCAAGTTTTTCCATTCTCTTCTTTAGGGCAAGTAGACCAATGGACTGTATGCCGTCGTCGTTAATCAGAAGGATTGTGGGCATTCCATAGCTCTCCGAATTGTAACGCTTTTGAGCTTGTGTCTGCTATTAAGATAAGTCTACCTATCACACCAGTGAGTTACTTGGGTTTTACTGATTCTCAATTTATACCGTATTTTCATAATGATTTAATGCGTGGGGACGTAGTAAATTCTCCTTTGTGAACATCTTGAATGAAAGAAAAGAGATTCTGAAAGAGATGGTTGATAGAGTTGGTGACGGGATCAGTAGAGAAACAGTCGCCCAGAAGACGGAACAATTCATGAAATATGGAAACATCTTCCTCTTCTTTGAGGTAATGAATCTCAGAAAGGAACTTCAGATTCTGAAGAGTAAAACGCAATCTTCCCTCGCTATACAGCACCAGAAACGTTGAGACAGTAATAGAAACGCTGTCTCGCAACATCGTATCTATCAAGAAATAATGTTGACACTGCCAACGCGAGCGCATACACAAAAACTTTTCATAAAGAACCCGCCTCTCGTTTTCTCGGTAGGGCATGAGCGAGAAAATATGGAAAATAATCAAAGCGAATTTGCTTGATACGAGACTCGTTTCCGTAGGGTTTTTGCTGTTGGCTGTGGTTTTTCTGGATTTCCTATTCTTGCACCGGATTATACCAGAGCTTGATACGCTTGAGCATTTTCTGTTTGGTTTCGTTTTGTCCGAATTCGCGAACAATACCGCAAGCTCGCTGGCTCTGGAAGAGTTGCTGACCAGAAAGCTTGGACAGAAGGATTCTCAGCGAGTGAACTTGTTGATAAGATTGTTGGGTTTTCTCTTGATAGGAGGCTTGTTGTGGGAGGGAAGTGAGCGATTCGTCTTCCCTCTCTTCGGGTCTACACCTGAGCCGTTCTTCAGCTTCCCGATAACCCTAACCAATATCGATGGAACGATAGATGTGACTGTTGGAGCCGTAGGATGTTTTATGGCGTGGTATCTGGCGAAGTCGCGACCTTTACATACTTCCAAACTCACACAACATTCTTAAATATCGTTCAATGAAAGCCTTGCAAAGAAAGAGCGTAAACTAATGTACGCAGTTGGACATCTAGCTATCGGTTACATTACAGGAAAAGCTGCAAAGAAACTGCTGAATGTAGAAGTCAACCTTCCTCTCCTTTTGCTAGTGTCCATCGTCTCCGACATTGACTTGCTCATCCCCGGCCTAGAACACCGAGGACCCACCCACTCCCTCATCATCCTCACTCTACTTTTTCTTCCTCTCTTTAGAGTCTATGGAAAAAAGGCAGCACCCTACTTCGTAGCCCTCGCACAGCACTCTCTGATCGGAGACTACGTCACAGGAGGCGTCCAGCTTCTCTGGCCATTAACCACTCACATTTACGGCTTGGCTTTTGAAACAACCAGCTTAGCCGCGGTAGTCTTAGAGTGGGGGTTCTTCCTCGCCAGCCTTACAATTATGCTGAAGATGAAAGATATACACAAACTCCTCCAAAGACACCCCTCCAATCTCCTACTGTCCGTGCCGGTAGCCACAGTCCTGCTCCCCACATTAGCAAGCTTTCCGCTCTCTGTTCCTCTAGAACTTGTTGTCCCCCACCTCGCCTATCTCACGCTTTTTATCCTTTCCATCCTACTAGACGTTAAATACGTCTTGAGGAAAACCCGAAATGCATGCACATGCGTCAGGGAGCGCTCATTGAGGCTCAGAGTGTTGTCTCTTTGAGATTTCATCCTAAAAATCTGAGTATGTAGTCGTTCACAGTTTGCAGCAGCTTCTCCTCAAGGTTGATTTTGTAGTGCTCTGCCAAGACGAAGATCATGTAGAGAAGATCTGAAAGCTCGGTGGCCAGCATCTCCCTTGTTTTCGGCTTGTCTGGTGGTTTGAAGCCCTCCAATCCTTTGACGACAGAAGCCACCTCCCCAGCTTCCTCAAGAATATCCGTAACCATTACGAATGGGTCCCACGGTCTTCCTCTCTTTTCGTCGAGTCTCCTATTCATCTTGACGAAGGCTTTCCAGCAGAAGTGCTGTGCGTCAGACAAAGTAGTTGACATAGTATCACGAGTGAGTTAAATTTTAGAATTCTAAGGCAATTAAGAATTTCTTCTATATTCAGTTGCATGCGCATTTTAGCGTGGGTCTTTGAGCATTATTAGGACCTTCTCGATGTATCTTGTATGTAACCTTTCATGGTCAACAAATCTTCTCAGCATTTTTCTAGCTGTCCAGAGATTGCAGACCGTCGCTTCTGGGTCTACATGTTTTCTTGGCTGGAAGACTCCACTCCACGTCTCTTCTGGTAGATTCTGCAAGTTATAGACTGCAACTTCTCTTGCAAGATGAAGTAATTCGAAAACATCTTCTGGAAATTCCTCAGCCAAGTCTATGTCCAGACGTGTGATGTACCACCATTCTACAATTCCTATGTGTCTCAAACAGTTTCTGATCGTACGAGGCTTTCTGGGCGGTTGCCAATCCAAAACATCTCCGTCTAAGTTGGAAACAAGTTTCAGTAGATCACTTCGAGAGTATCCCATTAACCGTATCGTCCTCTCTATGTCTTCATAATTAATCGGGAGAACCTCTGACCAAAACAAGGGTTCAGGCTTACCAGCCTCTACCGGGTTGTAAGTCACGCGAAGAATCTCTCCTTCTATTATGTCTATTTCGTCAGCCTTAATACTAGGCTGTTCGCCATGCCCTCTCAACCACTCAATCCACTCAACTACAGCAGCCCTAACCTTCTTTAAGGCGCTTTCAGGAGTCCTTCCAAAAACCCAGCAACCAGGGCAATCTGGAACAAAAGCTCCGGTCCCGCCAGAGCCAACCTCTAAACAGACAGGCAATTCCATTTGTCTCATATCCCTTATTGCTTCCAGCAGTTCACTTGATGAAATGGCTTCTAGACTTAAAAAGCGAATTCTTGGTTCACACAAAACTAGGATTAAAAGCTATGCGCGCTTCTCAATTAATAGCTGTAACGTACGTTAAATCCTTCAAATTCTCCTGTGGGCTTCTCCCACCCAACTTCCACGTTCGTAACTCTAGCCCCAGAAGGCCCGTGCCTACAGAACTCTACGATCTTATTAAGAGCCTCCTTCTCACCCTCAAAGACAGCCTCCACCCGCCCATCCCTACGATTCCTA
>CAYGBA010000071.1:0-7489 GCA_964347995.1 uncultured Candidatus Bathyarchaeia archaeon
TCACACTTCCCATCCAAACGTTTATGATGCACTACAAAAGTGCGAACCAAAGCAGGGACGTTGTCACCGCATCTTCCTACGTCATGCTGCTAGCGTACAACGAGACCACCGACACGACCATTCACGACAATTCACCGGATCGAAATGATAAGCTGTACGCCTCCTTTAACATCGGTTTCGACCTATCTTCGCTGATCGATACAGCGGATAGACCGGGACTCAACAGTAAGACTACGATTGTTCCGCTGACTCATTCTGAAGACAAGCTTGAATGGCATTGGGGAATGACCTACCACAATCTTACCGCGATATGGTGGCGAATCTACGTAGACCCCAATAATTCGTCGCACCAAAAGGTGCCAGTTGCCATCAGCGTCTACGAGAAGCTGACCTTCACCTACGATTTGATTTTCAACCCGGACAGCAATAACGCTACACTTGTGAGCAACTACGTTGTCGGCCGAATGACCGACCTGTGGGTTGTGGACAAATGGGTGTGGTTCATTCCTCTGGTGGTGCATTATAACAGCACCGGCTGTTACCGCTTGAACAAATCCGAGTACTCAGACGAAACAATCCACCAATTTCTGCATCGACACAGAATCAGCATGAGCATTGTCTTGTTCCAAGCTTCTGCAATACTTGATCACACACCGGAAAGCGTCGTGAGTGGACACAACGCAACCGACAACGAACTCATCGTCAGCAACGACACCATATCGACCCTTACAGAGGATGGAGAAAAGATATTCGATGTGAATTTCGGCGTCAAACGCACCTACAAATTGCATAACTATAATTCTGGCACAGACATGATGTACAATGCTGTTACCCGAACAGCCCAGAGAAGCGGATTTGCAAAGAATCCCATCTTTCACATTCACACGTTCTTAATGAGATACATTCCTCTGGCATTAGCCCATATGGATGCAACTCTCTACGAACAAGCCAAAAACCACTTGCTCAACATGACATATGCTGACTACTTCTACATAATCTCCTATCCAACCTACGACGGTTTTGAAATAGAGCACGACCCCACCTACACCGCGTACGCAAAGGTCACCACGCAGCCCGCATCCAACCCGCTCATGTGGCTTCTCGAAATAGCATTCACGGTCGCTGTCGTCGCCATAATCATTATTGCAATTGCTACATTCGGTATGATCTACTTGCTAAGACGTAGACCAAAAACCTCACAAATACGCACAAATTCCTAAGATTTCGTCTTATGAACAGTTCGACTCATTCGGACAACCCACAACGATATTAATGTCCCCACAAATACGAGAACCGCCGCCGTCAGAAATGACATTCTGTACGAAAAGACCTGAGTTGCCCCGAATCTTATCAGCTGATCCACAACCGGACCCGCGATAAAGGTTCCAGGAAGACCCCAGCTCAAGAAAAACGTTGCATTAAACAGCGCAAACTGTTTTCCTCTTTTTTCTGGCGGTATCAATCTTGACGCGTAAGAATACGACGACGCCAAAATAACCACATCAGAAGCACCAGCAACGAAGTTACTGATGAAAATAGAACCCAAATTCTCTGCGAGAACAAATCCTGACAGAGAGATGATCGCAACCACAGCGCCCACAACCAACAAAATCTCATCTCTCAAACGGTCAGAAAGCCTTCTCACAAACAAACCCACAATCAAGACTGCAACTGAACTTGTATTCACAATGTAACTCAAGAGACTACTGGACACGTTGAAACCCTCATCCAAAGAAAGATACTGCGATTTTACCAATGCAACAGAGTTTCTTCCGAAATTAATGAACAACATAGCAAGTAGAAATATGAAGAACAGGCGGGGGACACTAGTTTTTCCAACGCTTTGGGGACCTAACGCTCTCTTTTCTCGTTTAATCCCCCCTTCAGGCACAAAGAACATAGGAATGGCAGAAACAATCATTATACCGGATGCGATGAAAAATAGTACTCCTTTATCAAAGCCCCAACCTTCATAGAACTGGGATAAGCCATCGTATGCAAGCCCACCAATCCAGACACCGATGATCCTTCCAATAGCACCGATGCTTGAAAGTTGACCCTGTACACCTGCCCGTTCATGCTCAGGATAAAGGTCTGAGAGAAGCGCACTCCAAGCCACATTTGACATCGACCAGAAGATTTCTACGATTGACATACCAATTATTATTACATAACCCGCCGCATGTCCACTCTCAGGCAAAGTGTGTGCGTACCACACCAGAAGTGTGCTTACTGCAGCAGATATTTCTCCAAGAATTATCAACGTCCTCCGCAACTGAAGCCTATCCGAAACACCGCCCCACACAAATGTCTGAAACAACACATTCAAAACCATTGGAAACGAAGCAAAGAACGTCGTCTCAGTGACGCTCAAACCAAGAAAAAACCGCAGATAGATCGAAAGAAAACTGTAAAACATTCCCCTCCTGAACATAGCCAGAACCTGAAATGAAGAAATATTCAAGAAAGCCCGTCTACCTGCTCCATGAGGCTGCGAAACACCCACAAGCTCCGCGAGCCCTTTCCAGGTTGGTCCCAGCTTGACTCTGAGTCTTTCGAGCATTGAAACCGTCATAGGCGAAAACAACCTCCCGCTATTTATACACACTGAAGCAACAACAGAACAAACATTCTATATAAAGCAAAATGCCATGAATAATTACGGAAATGAGCTTCCCAAAAGTGGTGTTGCGGAAGGCAAGGATTCTCGTCAAAAAGGGAGCAGTCTCCAGAATTTCGGAAACCGTCTACTCAGTTGAGTCGCAACACCCAGAACGATTAAGGATTCAACCCCACTACATGGTTGAAAAAACAAGAAATGGGAGATGGGTCTGCTCATGCGAAGGATTCGAAAAGAGAGGAATCTGCAGTCACGCCATCGCCGTGATGATCATAGAAGGGCAGATGTCTCAAGAAGAACTAAGATCGTAACGCCCAAGACAGAACTCCAAGGTATGTGCGCAAATGTATTTGCTACTTACGTTGCTTACTACACAGAGGTTGTGACAGATCGATGCCAAGGAGAACAAAAAGAGAAATCCGCGATCGGCTGATATGTGCCTTACTCTTTGGCGAAGCAGAAAACGAAAGGAGAGCTAAGAAAATAGCAGAATCCTACAAAGACTGCCCCTACATAAAGCTCATGGCAACCAAAGAAAACCAACTCTTCGCAATCTTCTTTCTTCCAGAGAGACAAAGATGGTAGATTGAGTACACAGAGAAAAAGCCGAAAGAAACCTTCGGATTGGAGAAAGCGAAGGTCACATTTGTCGACAATGTTCAGTACCCACGAAGCCTGAAGATGCGACTACCTGGAAAGCCACATAAAATCTCTCCATGCGGAGCAAACTGTGAAACCTGCCCTGCTTATGAAAAGTGTCTCGGTTGCCCAGCGACAATTCTCTATAGATCGCAGCAGAATCGCAATGAAGCTTCTCTGTAGTACTCACATGGGCGCAAAAACATCTAGACAGCGCGCTGACGAGCTATTTTTTCACTTTCTACGAGTTCAAGACTCAACGCCTTCAGACGTCTAAGCAATTTCCGTTTGTCCAGCGCTAAGATGCGTTCTATCTCCTTCTTCTTCTCTGCCAAAACTAGCTCCTTAAGCTTACCAATGAATTTCTCCGATTCATCTGGTTCAAGTGGAATACTAATATCTTTTCGACGTGGAATCGCTATCTTTATCCGCCCGTTCTCATCCTGCTCCACCGATTCTATGTCTTTGAGCGCCACATCAAGTGGAACCACGCTCTGGAAAAGAAAGCCTAAGCTACCTCTGAGCGTCGGATTTGCCTCCACAAAGTCCTCAAGCTTTTTCTTGGCACCCTCTTTCAAGTCTACTTCCAACAGGTTCTGATGAAGTCTAATCGTGAAAAGAGGCTTGTCGATCGCCATAATCAGATCTTCAGTTGACATCCAGACCACC
The DNA here is from genome assembly GCA_964347995.1 of uncultured Candidatus Bathyarchaeia archaeon. Lineage (GTDB taxonomy): Archaea > Thermoproteota > Bathyarchaeia > Bathyarchaeales > Bathyarchaeaceae. The sequence goes on from CAYGBA010000071.1 coordinate 3,929, forward strand.
ATATTTCACATCGCACTGACAAAATTAAGAATTGTGGTTGCCAGCATGTGCAAATCCTTTCCCTAATTCCTCAAAAAAAATATTCTGATTATTGATTTCAAATTCATAATTCATATTAGTATGCAGAAACGTGATTCATCAACATCATGTCGAACCCAGCCTTGGAGGTGATATGGGAATGAATGAAGCTGTGACCTCGATTCTGCCTTTGATTCTCCCGCTGAGCGTGGGTGGCATCGGCGGGTTCTTCATCGGATACGCGGTTAAGAAGGTCTACAGACCCGCGATCATCGTCGGAGCCTTCATCTTCTCACTCCTTTACATGGCCTATGCGAAAGTCATCAGCGTAAATAGTGGTGAACTGGAAACGGTGTCAACCTTCATCGTCACCTTTGGCTCATCGGCAATCGCGTTGCTGACATCCAGCCTGCTGTTCATGGGCGGCTTCGCTATCGGGCTCATATCTGGAATAAAGAAGGGCTGATCTGCCTCCTCCGATAAAATCAACGTTTCACAGCGCGTGCTCACTCAATAAGCGTCAGAATGCCTTCCAGGATGTAGTCTATGAACTCGCTGACAGTGCTCTTGCTGAAGAGAGTTATGACACAATTCCGCGTAATCCCCACGACAATTCCCCGCTTCTGGACTTCAAAGACAACATACCAGATATTTCCGTGTCCAAGATAATTTTGGTAGAGCCGAGTATCAGCAAGGCCAAATCCCGCTAGACAAAGTTTGTCGACGCTCGGAATGTCCACATTGTCAAACCAGATGAGTTTCGTCGCTTGGGGGTTCGACTCGTGGAACTCCTTAAGGGTTTCATGAGAGATGTTCACCTCCACTATGGCGCCGGGTCCGACGAAGAGGATCTTACCAAGCTCATTCGCCACGTGATTTGTCAACAGCTTTTTCACCCCTCGAGCCACAGAGGGGGCCAGCACGATCAAAAATGTCCTCTCTTGGAAACGTTTGATCCAAAAAGGAGCTTCTTCCGTGACAGGTGCCTCTACTAACTTACGCCTGTAGTAACGTCTACGCACAAAATCTCTGCTGAAAACCCCGAATACCGTCTCCTCCTGTAGTTCCAAGTCCAAAATCTCGGTCACCAACTCTATGGTCTCCCCATTCTCTATCTGGTAGGTCTCTTCTTCACGGAAATCCTTCAGTCTCTCCAGTATTACTTCGAAATCGGGTTCCTCTGACATCTCAAAGACTTTAGCTGGCAGCACCAAATTCTACACCCAAAAGACATTGAGTACATCCTGCTTTAAAAGAATCTATGCTCATTGGGAGCCCTGAAGTTTTTGCCTTCACTATTTAGTGTTCTACTTTTAGAACAGAGTGTTCTGAACAATAACATTATCAACGGTTAGACTTTCTTTCAAATGTAGCGTTCGCGGTGACCAAGGACATTGGCACTACTAACTCTAAGGTTGAAGCCCTTGTTTGGAGCTGTAGTCTTGGGGGTTACTCTTTCGTTGGCTACCGGACTCGTAGTTAGGCCAGAGATAGGCATCCCCGAAATCAGACATTATGGTTATCCTCTATTCTGGCGAGAGACAAATTTGAACGGACCAACCGTGTACGTTCTGCCTAACCTTGCCACAGACATGGCCCTTTGGATTACAGCTTCACTAATAGCCTTCGCTATCTTGGAGATTGCCGTTCACAAAGTGGGCCGAACCGTTGATTACAAAATGCTCCTATTCGGTCTAGCCTTGCTTATCCCCCTCGGCCTCGTCATGGACTTCATCCATGAATCCGGCCACGCCATGTGGGGAACCGCCGTTGGAGGAAGACTCACCTACATGCAGATAGCCTACTTCGAGATCTATCCGCGACCCGCCATAGCCCCAGAATTTCGTCTAGGATACGCCCAAGTCGAGGGACTCACAACGCAGTTCGCGTCCGGTCTTATGGGCCTAGGCGGTTCACTAATGACTAATATCGCTTCATGGTTGATAGCACTAATCCTTCTAACAGTGAGTCTAGGATACAAAACACAGCTTGCACTGAAGATCTGTGGCTTGTTCGGCGTCCTCGATCTTCCCCTCTACGTTCTCTTCCCCCAACTAGGTCTCAGCCATTGGATCTTCATGGGCGGACGCACGCCTGAACCACTCATAGGAGCAAGAAAGATGGGCATACCTGACCCAGTATTCTACACGATGGTTATTCTTACAACTCTTGGACTGTTCTTCGCCTACTTCAAACCCTTGCGTCAAGAGTTATGGAAGGTGACAGCAAAAATCAGGAGGCGAGAACAACCTACGCACCCGCATAGGCATATGTAAATACCTACCTGCAAGCAAGAAATTCGACTCATGAAATCTGCAAAAGCTTTTTCAGACCGTAAATGAAAATTCCTAAATGGCTTGTCAATTATGTCCAAAAGCCAGTCGCTACAACGTATTCTTGCTCAAGCGAAGGAAAAAGAGAAGAAGTACGACTGGCGTGAAGCCGCGAAGTCTTACCAACAGGCGCTAGATTCCGAATCGATAAATGTTTCCCTTGCCGCAGAGACTTGGGAGAGATTGGGCTTTTGCTACAGGCGGGCTTCTACACAGACTGAAGACCCTGAAGAGTTCAGAAAAATCAGGCAGCGGGCAGTTGAAGCATACAAGAATGCAGCCAAACTTCTCGACAAGGAAGGCAGCTTAAGAAATCAGGGCAAAAGTGCTCAGTGCTTAGCCGTCGCAAAATATGTACATTCATGGCTGACGACCAATCCTTCAGAGAAAAGAAAACTGCTCGATGAATGCCACTCATTAGGAAACAAGAGCTTAAAGGCATACGAAAAAGCTAGGGACCAGCTGGGCTATGGCGAGATGTCTATCGACTTGTTGTTGTGTCTTCTTGAAAGGTTCCATGTTGCGTCTGACTCAACAGAAATGAGAGAGATCGCTCAACAAGGAATGGACTGTGCCGACAAGGCAATTGCCGTTCTATCTAAGCTTATGAGCAAGAGCGAACTCCTTCGCGCCTATTTCACAGCAAGCCTTCAGAGCTGGTATGCGCATGCATGTATGCCGGAAAGAAAAGAACTCATGCGGCGAAGCCTAAGCCATTCAAAGAAGGCTTTGGATCTCTCAAAAGAGGTTAGGGATCCCTATTACACCGCTATGTCAAATTGGGCGGCAGCCTTCAGCACTCTTCTTTTCACGGAGAAAGTTGAATCCGCGCTGGCATATGCCAAAGAAATGCTGAACCAAGCGATGATCGCTAGGGACAATTATCTGAAAGGCGTCGCGTCCTATGTTCTAACATTTGTTATTGATTGGATGATTCCAAGGGAACAAGACCCTGACAAGAGAAACGAAAGATACAAAGAGGTCATTAAGAACGCTGAGGATGCCGTACGCTACCTTCAGCCAGTCTTTCAGGATACATTCATCGCAGGAACCTACTTGTTTCGCACCCAATCTACTTGCTCTCAGGCGCGTGATGTTGTAGCTAGTTTAGAAGAAAAACGCGCGATGTTACGAAAGGCAGTAGAAATCGGACGGAAAGGATGGGAACACGCAACTCGTTCAGGTTCCCCAGATGCTACGGTTTCTACTT
>CAYGBA010000072.1:0-7263 GCA_964347995.1 uncultured Candidatus Bathyarchaeia archaeon
CTTTTCTGGAGAAGAGGAAACCAGTCTGGAAGGGAAATTAGAAGTCAATGGCGTCTCTTCAAAGAAGCGTCGCCCTCTTGATGTAGAAGCAGCAGATAACTGACTGTAGAAACCTATTGAGCCAGAGTTTTTCCACGGATTATTCTGCATGTATTCAGTGACTTATGTTTCTTCAACGCTTCCATCTTGAAGCTTTCAGTCTAGTCGCCTCAAATCTTCAGCAAAAGTTAAAACTGAACTCCTATGAATGTAAAGAAAAGAAGGAGGTATGATGATTGATTTCGAAGAAGAAGTTGATCGCTGCCGTTCTGGCAGCTCTTTGTGTGACATCGGCGTTGTTGCTGATGATGCCGATCAGAGGTCTACCTGATGGTGGCTATGATCCGTGGGTTGACACCAACGATGATGGAGTAATCAACTATCAAGACCTAGGAAATATGGCATCCAGATTTGGCACGTCTGGGACACCCATAAACAAAACTGACCTACTCCTCGAGCTTCAAGCGAGGATTGACATGCTCAATTCAACACTTAGTAACATAATACCCAACAATGAAACGTATTCTACGACACCGGCGGATATTAGCTCGTACGCTGCACTATACTGGCAAGACATGTCAGACATGTCCGTGGAGATAACCCTTGCAACAAATAGCACGTTGCTGATCATGTTCAGCGCGCAGGCTCGTGTCTCAGGAACTGCGCGTGCAATGTATGTGCGGGCTATGGTTGACGCTGCTCTAGCGAATCCTTCCAATGGAGTGACTCTGACAGAATCCGATGAATGGGCATCACATTCGTATACATTCTATATTCTAGATGCTGCTCCGGGAACCCACACAGTCAATATGCAATGGAAGTTGTATGATGAACTCACTACTGGACAAGTGGGGCCACGGACCTTGACTGTTATGGCACTTCCCGCTTCGTAGCCGCATGCATGCCAACACAGCAATTCCCAGCTAACTAACGAGGTTAAGGTGAAAAAATGAGAAAAACCATCCGGTGCGTACCGTTCTTGTTGATTACGATAGCGGTGCTTGCAGGTCTGTCAAGTGTAGCCATCGCCAGTTCGACCTCAATTGAGGTTGTTCCCTCTTCGCTTGAGCAGTTGCCTGGCGATTCCTTCCTAGTCAACATAACCGTCAACGACATGATCGACCTCTATCTTTGGATGTTTCGACTCAGGTGGAACAACACAGTCCTACAGCTGAACAGCATCGAAGAAGGACCATTTCTTCAAGACGAAGGCGACACAAGCGGCATATGGCTATCACCGCCAACAATCCCAGAAATAGATGCTGCTGGCAAAATAGATGAAGCAACCTGCGCCCTCCTGGGACTAGTGTCTGGAGTCAATGGGAGTGGCACAATAGCAACCCTGAATTTCACGTGTCTCTCTATGGGTGACAGCGGTCTCGAGTTCTGGGAGGAGGCGCCATTCTATGAACCTGCAACTGATCTTCTGGACTCGAACCTAGAAAGCATCTCCCACACGGCAACGCCAGGGGAAGTGACGGTCATCCCCGAGTTTCCAAGCATGCTGCTGACCGCTGTGTTCTTGGTTGCGATTCTGTTTGCTTTTGTTCTAGGAAAGAAAGTCTATTCAAAGCGACTCAGAGTCCCCTAAGTGTGCTCGCTGATCCCATCCAGTTTCCTTTCTTTTTCTTCTTCCAACAAGACAGGAATCAGACGATTGCCCAATCTAACTTGCACGCAACTATCATGACTTCAAGGAGCAACGCTACTGAAGTTGTCACGCTATCAACTTCATTTCTCCCTGAAGTATGGAATGACCTTCTCCGCAAAAAGCTTGAGATTCTCCTTGAGCATGTCCGGTCTGACGTAAAAATTTACAACAAAATGCCTCACTCCAGCATCAACGTACTGCTGCATAGCCTCAACAATATTTTCTGGCGATCCAAAGAAGACTGGAGCCTTATCCAGAATCTCATCTGGCAATTGTTTCGCCTTCTCCAACAGAGCCATCGTGGTTTCTGATTTCATGAGGAGTTTGAAGGTCATGTCGTACTCGTCGGTTACGTCAAAGCCCAACTTTTTGGGTATGCGAGGTCTTGTCAAGAAGTATATCTTCGCTGGCAGCGATATAGCCTTTCGCGCAGCTTCCTGGTTTTCAGCAACGACTGTGAAGGTGAAGAGAGCAGGTTCGATCTTCGTTGGGTCTCGGCCAGCTCCTTCTGCCCAATTTCTGATTTTTCTGAGTCCCTCAGCGTATTCCTCTGGGAAAATGCTAGCGGGAATCCATCCGTCCCCTAGCTCAGCCACCATCTTCATCGTCATAGACGAGTTTGCGGCTATCCAGATTGGTGGATGGGGCTTCTGAACCGGTTTGGGCTGCAGGAAGGCTTCCTTAAACGTGTAATATTTGCCTTCATAGTCAACGGAGTCCTCAATCCAAAGTTTCCGGATAAGGCTGATCGTCTCGCGGGTTTTGCCGACAGGCTTTTTCAGCTCGATTCCGAAGGGGAGTAAATTCATCGCCTCACCTATTCCGACTCCGAGCGTGACTCTGCCATTAGATATGGCGTCGCAAGTGGTTACCATCTGCGCCAAGGAGGCCGGATGATGCCTATAAACGTCTCCAACACAAGTTCCCAGACGGATTCTGCTAGTCCTTGTGGCGACAGCTGAGAGGGTCGTCCAAGCCTCTAGGGCGTTCCACTTCTTGATCCCAAAGCCAACCGTGTGGTCAGGCATCCAGAAGGAGTCGAAACCAGCGTCCTCAACATGAACTGCAAGCTCGGATATGAACTCCCAAGGGTGGGGAGTACTCTCAAAACCAAACTTCACCTCTTCGCTCAAAGGGCATCCATCCGTTGATAGTCCAGACCGATTTTACTACCACTACTCACTTATCATAGATTTATGTTTTCACTAGAAGCGAAATCCTGACAAATGGAAACAAGGCATTGTTCTATTCGCATGTTACTAGTCTTACCTCAACCAAAGCGTAACCGTTAACTCCATTCCGTCCTCAAGCCCAAGCACATCGCGTAGATTTATCGGGGCCAATATTTCCAGTACGTCGAATGAGTAACCTGGCACATCAGGTACGACTGCAGCTCCACGCACCTTGCCCGACACTGAAGCCTCGAAACATCGTCCTCCGTAGAAGCCTTCTGGAGCCTCTATCTTTATGCCCCTTGTTGCATCTCTTAACTCTTCAATGTCAACTTCTGGTGAAAGCCGCAGGTTTAGAGTCCCTGGGTAAGGTTTGAACTTCAACTTCTCACTGAATTGCCTCTTTGCCCATGGCAAGTTGACGAAAGAACTTCCTGTTCCTTCACCGCTCGAAACCCTCCCTTTCAAAATTACCGTTTTCACCTCAATCGCCACCTAAGAAGGATTCTATAGGATGTGCACAGGCATCGTTTTGCGTGTTCAATAGGTTAGCGTTTATAGAGTCTTCACAGTTTGACTTTGAAGAATTTTTTGACAAAATCGTTGAAGCCAACGTTTCCGGCAAGTGCGGCCATGAAAAAGCTGATGATGATAACTTCCGCCCACGCCTTAGGTAGAATGTATGCGAGGATGCCCACGCCTCCTCCGCCTCCGATAAAATAGGGCATTAGATACAAGAAATAGGCAATTGTGAAAAGACATTCTGGGACGTATGAAACAAGTGCCACTGGAATCGTCAAAGAGCTATGCTTTTTTCCGCCTACGTTAAGTCTCTTTGCGATAACACCGGACGTGAGACCAGTCAAGGCTTTTCCGATAGGCAAGCCTATCAGCCCAAGCCATGATCCATTTCCTAGGGGACCGAAAAAAATGCCAGGAAAAATTCCGACAAACAAGCCGGAAAAAAATCCTATGGTAGGGCCTCCGAAAATCCCTGCAATAAAAGCACCAACTAGAGAAAAATCCAACGCAACTCCAGGAGAAATCGGTCCGGCATAATACGAAACTAGGAACAGGATATTTCCCAGCGCACCCATCAATGCCATGAAGGAAATAGTTTTTGAGTCCATTTTGCTCATCCTATAAATCTGCAACTTATGAGATCTCCTCATTTAAGAGTAGCTACTCTTAAATAAGTTAAGCTTCCATCTTGACCAGATCTAGAATGGGGATAAGCACCAGAACGCTTACAGGAACTGCGGTCCTTGGAGCTCTAGTCGTTGTTTTCGACTACATGATGAAGTTTTCCGGTTTGAAGATTCCTTTCATCCCTCCACTTCAATTTCTCCACTTCGATTTCACAGGTGTTCCCATAGTTTTGGCCCTTCTCCTATTCGATTTGATGCCTGGAGGAGTAATCGCCTCGGCGGTGGCGTTTTTCGCCATCCTCGTGCGGAGCGGTAACCCTGTTGGGCCATTGACGAAAGCTATAGCCGAGTTTTCAACCATCGTTGGGGTAGCTTTGGGATTGAGATGGTTCAAGAACCCGACAAAGCTCACAAAGCTTATCTCCGGTATCCTTGGAATAGCGCTAAGATGTCTTATCATGTTCTTTGCCAATCTATTCGTTCAGCCAGTCTACTACGGAACGCCACTCGTCGGCGTACTTTTGTTGAGCCCCCTAGTGGCACTATTCAACGTCATTCAAGGGACAATAAGTGTACTCGGGGGATACTTCATCTACGAAGCAATTATGCGCAGAACCTTAATTCATTCCAAACTTGGCACAAATAAACGATAAAAGATATCAGATAAACAGATCCTTCTCACGGGACCTTATCAGCTCAGTTGCCTTCGCAGTTTCTGATTTTGAATATGAGTATCCTCTGATTATCGCCACGGGGATTCCCTCATCTGCCTGTCCAATAACAAGTTCGGCGGCTGATGCCAGTTCGTCCGCGATTGCGGTTCTCTTCACTCTCAAGACGTATCCGAAAAGGTCTTTTTCCCCCCTTCGATCCTGAATTGGATTGATCCCAGCTACTCCTATGGCCATGTTGATTCCGCCTTCTCTTAATGGGCGTCCCTGAGTGTCAGAGATGATCACTGCTACATCGTTTCCAGTTAGATTTCTTATTTTTCGTCGAATATCCTGTGCCGAATGATCAGGTCTCCTCGGCAATGGAGCAACGTTTCCCTCGCCAGGAACATTGGATTGATCGATTCCAGCGTTTGCGCAAATAATTCCATGCTTGGTTTCGGTGATTATGTTTCCGTTTCCGGTCCGAATGATATTCTTAGACTCTCGAAGGATCGTCTCAACAAGAGCTGGGTCCTTTCTGCTTTGATTAGCGAGATTTCTTGCGAAATCGGAAGGCTTTATAGTTTCGAGATTTATGACGCTTCCTTCGGCTCGCGACACGATTATGTGGGTGATTATGATGATGTCGCGGTCTTCGATTGGCGTTCCCTGCTGCTTGGCTCTGCTACAGATAAGTGTGGCGAGATCATCTCCTTTCTTTATTATGGGCAAGCCATTCACACTGATTATCTCAATCTTGTGAGTCTTTCTTAAATCATGTGAATTTTCAGACATCAATTTCTCTTCCTGAAGAGTTTCTTGTCGTCCATGTCGCAGACATACTCGAATCCTACTTCTAATAGTTTGCGTGCCTCCCGATGTCTTCAAGAAACGTGGCGGTGAACTTGGGGCTTGGCTCTTTTAATAGCGCGCGAGCACAGCCCAGCGCTCTTGCATCTTGGTTTTCTGCACTCACGTTTAGGTTAAATCTTTCTTGAGGAGATTGGGCAATTCAGCAACTGAATTTATTATGTTATTCACTCCGAGTTTTTCTAGCTCTTCTCTCGTTAAGGATCCCGTCAAAACAGCAACGTATGTGACCTTTGCATTTTTTGCGCATTCGTAATCAGATATTGCATCTCCTACGTATACCGTCTCTTCTGGTTTTGAATCGAGTTTATTGATAGCATAGATTAATGGCTCAGGATCTGGTTTGTGTTTTCTAGTTGTCTCAAAGGAAACAATAGTTCCAAACCAATCGATGTCGAATCCCGCTTCTTTAAGGTGTTTTTCAATGAAAAACAGAATCTTTCCTGAGACTGCTCCTATTTTAAACCCAGACCCTCGAATTTGCCCAAGTGCGTCTACTGCACCTTTTATCTCAGGAATAATGAGGTCTCCATCCAAAAACAATCTTCTGTACTCTTCAGTGTAAAGTTCAACATCGGCATTCGCCCATAGAGCTTTCACGATTTCTATTAGCGGTCTGCCCATCAAGTCAGTGACTTCTTTTGGCGGTGGAATTCGCAATCTCAATTTTCTTGCTGTTTCTTGGTAAGCTTCCACTATTGTTTCGTTGCTGTCTATTAGAACTCCGTCAACATCAAAAACTACCGCCTTTATCATGGCTATCCTCACACCTGATTTGACGTGCGCGCCACCGTCGTACGGTTTATCTCGACCATACGCAGACCCCACTTGGATTCCTGTCGTTCGAAACCCATAATAAGATTTAGGTGTTGTCAACCCGCCTATTTGAGAAACATTGAAGTGCATGTTCTGAGCGATTATACCATCTAATCATAAATGACGGGTGGGAGAATGCCGAAAATCCCCAAGATAAGTTTCGAAGAATCCTTAAAGAAAGTTGTTCTCCCTGATGACTGTGTGGGTTGTGCCGCGTGTGTTGTGGTATGTCCATTCGGCTGCTTAGAATATGTGAATGAAAAGCCTGAGGAAGTTGAGGAGTGCAAGATCTGCGGAATCTGCGCGCAAGTCTGTCCCAGATACGAGTTCCGGCTGCCGGCCATAGAGGAATTTATATTCGGAAGGAATAGGGCTCCTGAGGAAGAATTCGGCGTTTATCGACGCATTGTTGTTGCCCGATCAAATGATAAAGATGTACTGCGGGTCTGTCAAGATGGAGGAGTCGTTACTACCCTTTTGAACTCTGCCTTTCAAGATGGGATTATCGATGGAGCCGCCATCTCAGGAATCGACGAAGATAAGCCATTTTATCCCATTCCAAAGCTTGCCACGGGTCCTAAACAAGTTTTGGAGTGCGGGGGAACTAGATACACCTATTCTCCCAATCTATTTGCATTCAATGAGGGGGTCAAGCAGAAGAGGACAAGCATGGCTTTTGTTGGAACTCCATGTCAGTTACAGGCACTGCGAAAGATTCAGATGTTCCCTTTGAAGAAGTATGCAGAAAGACTGAATTTTGCGATAGGGCTTATGTGCACGGAAAGCTTCAGCTACGAGGGAATTGTTGAGAAACACATTCGAGAGGAACTCGGTATCGCTCCAAATGATATTAGCAAGTTGAATATCAAGGGTAAGATTTTGGTTACAGCGAAATCAGGTGAGGTGAAGGTCAT
>CAYGBA010000073.1:0-3253 GCA_964347995.1 uncultured Candidatus Bathyarchaeia archaeon
TGTCAATCTTCTTCCTCCACGAAGAGGATAGGAATTAAGAATTCATTCTTATACCTTTTACGGAAGCTAGCGGCGATATCTCAGCAATCCGTTTTATACAGCATCTATTCTGGGAAATTTTGTTTTCTTCTTGGCTAAAGAGTGTTTTTGTTGGATCTGACTGAGAAAACCATGGGTGAGGTTGTGGACTGATGTAAATGTTCTAAGCCTTTTGACAGGTTTTGTTACATATGGGTGTGCACTGCAGTCGAATATCATGTAGTGTGATTGATTCTTCTTTTTTAATGTCTCAATTTTGTAAGTTTGTTAATTAGAAGAAGTGTGGGGTATGAAAACGTAGCGAGAAGTGTGATAAATCCTAAATAGAAGTATGGTTTTTGGAAACGTTCCCAAACTACGCGAATCATGATAAAGGCACTTATTTGGGTTGGATTGTTATTCCAGAATTCCACACGATATGTTCCCTCTTGAGTTACTTCACCATGTCCTATTCCTTCGATGTGTTCCACTTCGCCAAGTTCCCTCACCTCTTTGAGAACTTTTCCATCTGGACTATAGATTTTGATTGAGAGGTCGTAAGTGTCGTTGGTTTCTAATCCGAAAAAGAAGTGGCATCGAGTCCAAAGGACAATCGTGTTAATTGGTGGATACCTCTCCATATAGATTGCGTTTTCTTCATGCCTATCTATCCTAGGTTCCCTATAAGCTTCTTTATACACCATCGTTATATTATAGCGGTAAGGATGACCTGAAACAATTGATTCAGGCACTCCCCGTTCAGCTACTATTGAGGAAGGCTGCTCGACTGTCGTAAAATTCACAAAGTACAGACTGGCAACGACTAAAGCAATTGCGAGAAATAGTATGTAAATTTTTCTGAAGTCATCAATCAATGTTTCTTTAGTTTTCTGGCGAGTAAGCGACTTGGGTTGTTCCTCAACTCCACCCATTAGCTTAACTGCAGCGGCTCCAACGCTAGAAAGTTCATATTTCCCATCCGAGGAGCGTGTTATCAGCTCTCCCAAATTTTCGATATGATAACTCAAGTGTCCACTATCTATGGAAAGGATTGACAAAATTTCTGAAAACGTCATCCGCTTACTAGTCAGCATCCTAAGTATTTTCCTGCGTATTGGATGCTTCAGCGAACTGAAAATTAGAGAATAGGTTTCCTCTTCTCCTTCTTTCCTTTCCAGCATTCAAGTATCCTTCATCAAAAAGATAGTTTTTAAATAAAATAAGCATTTTTATGAAGAAAGTTTTACAAAATCTTATTATGAAAAAAAAGCCTTTGTGATTTCTCTGGAGAGAAAATGACTAAGTCGAAAACGTAGAAAATTGCTTTCAACAAGATACAGCATGCGTGCGCATCCGAGTATGAATGTCATTTTAGAACCCGAAGCGAGAGCCGAATAGAGTTTTGCTCTAGAAGAGAATTCCATTTTGATTTTTCTAAACTTAAATACGTGCTACGACAACCTTCTCTCAATTCTCAGCTGAGGCCGTACAATGACTGAAGAAGCCGCCACAGAAAAGAGGAAATATGATCATCTTAAAGACCTTCCAGGCATCGGACCAGCAACCGCCCAGAAACTGCGCGAACTAGGCTTCCACACGATAGAATCCTTAGCCACTGCCACAGTACGCGAGCTAGAGCCGGCTGGAATCGGCGAAAAGAAAGCAATGGAAATCATCCGCTTGGCACGATCATCTATCTCTCTTTCTTTCATCAGAGCTGACGAGCTGCTGAAGATGCGACAAAACATCTCCCGCCTGACGACTGGAAGCCGAGAGCTGGACGAACTACTGGGGGGAGGACTCGAAACGCAAACCATAACTGAGCTATACGGAGAATATGGAAGCGGCAAAAGCCAGATTTGCCATCAGCTATGCGTGAACGTTCAGCTGCCGCCAGAGCGTGGTGGGCTGGGTGGCGGTGCTCTCTACATTGACACAGAGAACACATTCCGGACTGAGCGTATTGTTCAGATGGCTGAGCATCTGGATTTCGATCCAGAGGAAGTCATTAGGAACATCATCTTTGCTGAGGCATACACATCGGATCATCAGACTTTTCTTGTTGAGAACGCTGATAAGGTGGTTAAGGAGAACAACATTCGCCTGATCATAGTGGATTCCTTGACATCCCACTTCAGAAGTGAGTATCTCGGCAGGGAGATGCTCGCTGAGAGACAGCAAAAGCTTAACAAACACATGCACAAGCTCATTCGTCTAGCTCGAGCTTTTAACGCTGTCGCGGTTGTGACGAATCAGGTAATGTCCAAGCCCGATGTCTTCTTTGGTGACGCTGTCCATCCTGTAGGCGGACACATCGTTGCACATACGAGTCACACACGCGTTTTTCTAAGGAAGTCTGCTAGAGGCCCCGTGAGGATCGCACGTCTCGTCTCGAGTCCGTATCTGCCTGAGGGAGAGATGGTTTTCAAGATAACTGAACACGGAGTAGAGGACGTAAAGGAGGATCAGCCTAGAAGGGGCAGAAGATGACATGCCTGTCTCTCGAGTTTTCCTTACACGTTTTTTCCAGCTTGTGGCGGAGAGGCGGTTTACAGAGGCTGAGCGGATGCTTGAAAGGTCGAGGAAGAGAGCTCGGAAAAATGAGTGGAACAAGGGATATTTCCAGGCACTCTCTGGTATACTTCTGGCTCAAAGAACAAACGATGACAGATACCTATTCCTCCCCAGCATAAATCCGACCGATGAGGATGAACTGAAGAATTATCGGCGCGACTTCCTGGAGCACACAAGAAATATAACTCATGCAGACTATGACCGAGGCTTCTTCTCAGCTTGGAACGATTACGTAAAGGTCCTGTCGAAACTCAGTCATGAAAAGAAAAAGAAGAAAATAGAGGAGAGTCGAGAGAGTCAGCCACAACAAACTGCGAAAGTACGGATTAAGTATCAGAAGACGGTACAAACTAAGCTTACATAACAGTTCAGTTTCAGCAGCGTATATGAATGCAGTTCCTTAATCTCTTATCTCTAGATTTTTTGACTCCGAAGCTTTGTAACCTTCACTATCCGTCACTGTCAATGTTACCGTATAGTTTTCAGACAATACATATGTGTGTATTATCAATGGTTCAGTTGTGTTGGCGGTATTTTCATCTCCAAAGTTCCAAGCATAATTAATGATATGCCCGTTGAGATCATAGCTTCCTGCGGCATCAAAGGTTATTTGTTGACTAACGACTGGAAATGCCGGAGAGTATGTGAAAGCAGCCGTCGG
>CAYGBA010000073.1:3353-6936 GCA_964347995.1 uncultured Candidatus Bathyarchaeia archaeon
TTATTTGTTGACTAACGACTGGAAATGCCGGAGAGTATGTGAAAGCAGCCGTCGGATGCATGAGTGAGAATAAGAGAACCCATGAAACAATTAAGCTCAAGAAGTAGGCGCCTATCCCCATCTTGAATAGGTCTGATGGCTTTTCCACTTTTGCTACAAACAGTCTTTTTAGAATGTAATAGGTAAGGATGTAGAAAAGTATTCCAAAAGACACCCCGCTTAAGAATGAGTTGCGCGCAAGCAGAGTGCAAAAAAGACCTGCGGTGATGCCTAAGCCAACTCTGCTCCAATAGACAACTGTTATAGGCTTCATGGCGTTTCACTTTCTTGGGACTTTTATCCCATATTGGAGGTCTCAGGTTTTAAGGTTGCCCCTATCAGCCTCGAAAATATTGTTTCACTGATCAGTTTTTCAATTCTAATCCATTGATAATCTGTATGCATGGTTTTCTCAATAAATGCTTAAAGGCTTCGATTCAAAGTCTTTTGACGGGGGACGTGTTGAAGGAAGAAATAGCAAGTTTTGACCTTGTCTTGCTAATCTCTGAGCTTAATAATAGAATCATGGGTGCTCGTGTTAATAACATCTACCAGATCAAGCCGAAGACCCTGCTCCTCAAACTTCGGAAACCAAGCCAACCTCACATCCACCTGCTCATAGAGGCAGGAAAGCGCCTCAACATAACCTCCTACGTACTCGAAAAACCGAAAAGACCTCCCGCATTTTGTATGGCACTCCGAAAACACCTCAGAAACGGCATCATTGAGAGAATCGAACAGCATGAGTTCGAAAGAATTGTGACAATTCAGGTAAGCACTGGAGAAGGCACGTTTTGGCTTGTATCCGAACTCTTTGGCAACGGAAACATCATCCTAGTGAACCCAGAGAACAAGATTCTACAAGCACTTACATATCGAAGAATGCGAGACAGAAACATACTGCGTGGCGAAGGCTTTCAACACGCGCCACCAATCGGCATAAACCCTCTGAAGTTGAGCCGACAAGATTTTGACGAAATAAGGGACCAAGGACAATTGGAAATAGTTAGAGGACTGACAAAATTCCTGAGCATCGGGGGCCAATACGCTGAAGAAATTCTCCTTCGCGCAGGTATAGACAAGAACACACAGTGTAAGAACCTTACCGCACAGGAGATCAGCAGAATCTTCAATCAACTTCAAGAACTGCTATCTATGATCACAAATGGAAATGTAGAACCCTGCGTTGTGGTTGATGACGAGGACGAGTGGATCGATGTAACACCAATCATGTTAAAGAAATACGCATCTCTCAGACGCAAAACTTATGACACTCTCAACCAGGCGCTTGACGAGTATTACGCAAGGAAACAATTGAAAGAAAAGGCTGGTAGGGTCTCTGAAGAGGTTGAACAACAAGTAGCGAAACAGAAAAGGGTTCTTCAACGCCAACAGATAGCCCTGAAGAACTCAAAAGAAAAGATTGAACGAAACAGAAAGATCGGCGACATCATCTACACACACCTGAACGACCTACAATTTCTCCTCACAAAAGTCATGAGCGAGAAAAAAGAAGGAAAATCTTGGAAAGAGATAATTCCAGATATCAGAAAGGAGAAGGAAGCGGGACTTGCCCCAGCTATATACTTCGATTCTCTCCAATCTAAAGGTTTGATCCTCAACGTCTCGGTGGAAGACCTAATCTTCCCGCTTAATCTCCGTCACTCCATACAAGAAAACGCGGCGCACTACTATACAAGAGCAAAAAAAGCCGAGAAGAAACTCAAAGGAATAGAAAAGGCGATACGAGAGACAGAGACAAGCATTGAACGCTTAAGGCAACAAGAGATTGAGCAAATAAGGGAAAAACAGAGGCGCTCGCCCAAGAGAAGGAAAAAGGCTTGGTACGAGAAGTTTCGGTGGTTTCACTCCTCAGACGGCTTTCTAGTAGTAGGCGGTCGAGACGCAACAACAAATGAGATGATCATCAAAAGACATATGGAGCCACATGACATGGTTTTTCACGCAGACATCCACGGTGCACCCTTCGTTTTAATCAAGACGGAAGGAAAGAAGCCTCCTGAACAGACGATGAAGGAATCGGCTCAGCTAGCAGCCTCTTATTCTAAGGCTTGGAGAGAGAATTTGAGCTCTGTCAGTGTGTACTGGGTTTCGCCCGAGCAGGTGAGTAAAACTCCTCCCGCGGGCCAATACCTGGGAAAAGGTGCGTTCATGATCAGGGGTTCAAAGAATTATGTTCGAGACGTGCCTTTGCGAGTGGCTATTGGAATAAAAGCGGAAGATGAACACCTGATGGTTATCGGAGGTCCTATAGAAGCTATTGCTAATCAAGCAGAGGCTTACGTTAAGTTGGTTAGTGGAAGGCAGAAGAGCGGTGAACTCGCCAAGCGCATAAGAGAGATATTGGCCAATAGGGCTCCTGAACACTTGCAAAGACAAATCCTTGAGATTCCTTTGGAGAGAATACAGCGGTTTATCCCCCTAGGCAGAGGTGCCTTGAAACGAAAGCGATAACACAAGGTGGCTTTTTGACAGATTTTGAACGACAATTATTAATAAACCCTTTAGTGTATTTTCGTATCGAGGATTGACCATGGCGGAGATGGGAATAAGGCCACGGATGCTGGTAAAAGACGTTATGAGCAGCCCAGTGTTCACAATCGATGAGGATGCAACCGTTAATGAGGCAGCTCGGCTCATGGACAAGCACGAGCTCGGTTGCATCATCGTAACTGGAAAAGAGGGAAAACCATTAGGTATAATAACCGAGAGGGATCTTGTCAAGCGGGTCTTGGCAAAAAATGCTAAGGCGAGCAAACTGTCTGCCAAGGAAGTGATGACTTCTCCTCTCATCACAGTGGATCCAGATGTCACTCTGAGTGACACTGCCAGGAGAATGAGTGATCTCAACATAAGAAGACTCGGGGTGATGTATAAGGGAAATCTTGTCGGAATAGTCTCCAGCAAGGACGTTCTGGCTATCACACCAGAGCTGATAGAGATCATTCAAGAGAGAGCTAAGATTGAGGCAGAACCCGCAATAGAGGAAGCTACAGAAGAATACGCTCCTCTGGCAGGCTATTGTGATCGTTGTGGTCTCTGGTCTGACGCTCTTGAGGAAGTTGAAGGAAGTTTTCTCTGTGAGGACTGCAGAACTGAAGCTGAAGCTTAACCCTACAGACTGAATTTTTGCGTTTGAAGACAAAATGAATACGGGATGGCCTTCCGTTTACACTGATGAACTTGCTACAAAAGTTGATCGATCCTTTAGCAAAGGAGATTTGAACTTGACTGCACATCGTAGTGGAAAGCGAGAGACTTCTCATCGAAAATTGAGAGAGGGAGGTCCCTTGATCTGAAGGTGCATGCATCTAAGAGGCGTGAAGGGGAGATAATGACCATAGCAAAAAGCCCAGTTGTCACGATGGCACCAACAACACCTGTTTACGATGCAATTCAGATCATGGTCAGAGAGGGTTTCCGCCGAGTACCAGTCATTGACTCCAAGACGAGGAAGCTTCAAGGAGTGGTAACCGCCACAGACATCGTTGATTATCTCGGCGGAGGAGAAAAATTCCAAATA
>CAYGBA010000074.1:0-6695 GCA_964347995.1 uncultured Candidatus Bathyarchaeia archaeon
CATTTCCGAAGCGCAGGAAGATGACGGGCAGGTGGGTCCGATTGAGGAACACGGTCGCGGAGAAGCTGATGGACCCCGCCTTCAGGACCATCCGCCTCTACGACCTCAGGCACTTCGCGGCGACGATGACCTACCACAAGACCCGAGACATCCTCTACACGCAGAAAATGCTGGGGCACCGGAACCTGAGGAGCACGCTGAGGTACGTCCAGCTTATCAACTTCGGGGACAACGACTACACGTCTGCTATCGCGAAGAGCCTGCAGGAAGCCCGCCAGCTGATAGAAGCCGGGTTCGAGTACGTGACCGAGATGGAAGGCGCCAAGGTCTTTCGCAAACGGAAGTAACCCGTCCTTTGTGTATACATGCTCGCTGTGAAGCGCGCGCATCAAGTAGGCTTCTCAAACTTCTCTTTATAGAGTTGAATAGCTGACAATATTATGCTTTCTACAGCCTTTGCGTCTTTCCACCCTTTGACTTTCACCCACTTCTTGGGTTCAAGTTTTTTATAGTTTAGGAAAAAGTCTGCGATTTCGGCCTTCAAGTGATTGGCAACATCTCTTACATCCATAACCTCCTGAAATCTAGGGTCTCCAATAGGGACTCCCAGAATCTTGTCGTCCTCTCCATGTTCATCTTCTGTGGTTAGCACGCCAATAGGTCTGACAACCATCACGCAGCCGGGGAAGGTCGGTTTCGTGGTCAACACTAGAATGTCCAGTGGATCTTCGTCAACAGACCATGTTCTTGGAATAATGCCGTAATCACCTGGATAGTAAAGGGCAGAGTATAATACACGATCAAGCTTGAAAACTCCTGTTTCCCAGTCAAACTCATACTTGTTGCTGCATCCGTTAGGCACCTCTACTATGGTATAAACGTGGCTTGGAGGATTGGGACCCGGAGGAAGTTCTCTCCACAAGTTAGTCACTCTTACAGCACCTCTGCTTCCATATCCTCCAATATGTTTCTTCCAAGCTTTTATGCATTGCAATCAAGCGCACGATTTCGTATGGGAAACTAATAATCGCCTTTTTCAGATTCATCTTCAAACATGAAATGAAGGTCACGTTCGTCCACCCGCTCAAAATCGCAGTGAATATAGCCTGATTTGCTCAAACCGAAATGCATTAGATTGTATGTTTTGTGACCATAACTGACACTCTTATTGGACATCAGGAATGCAGTAACTAAGTTGTCAAGCGCTATATGAAAAAGCCATTCAATAACAGCTTTTTCGCCCAATCCTTTCCTCTTAGCATCCCAATATCCTTTTATCGTGTTTTTATCGCCTTCATTGAAATGGTGTCTTTCTATTCGATGTTCATATCCAAGTCTTCTTGTCGGTTCATCGATCCATCTATGTAGTTCGGCAAAATCATTGCCTGCCTGCGCGGACTGTAGCATGGGGGCGGGCAATTATTTTCACCAAATGGCGCCCACGTGTACGCTTTTCCGGAGGTTTTTTTCGGATTTTCATTTGTCATACGTTGGCTGTTTCGACAAAGATTGCCGTGGGAAAACGTTCCGACGTCTGACATACTTGGGTGCTATTTGCTGAAAGAAATCGTGCGTGCACGCATGAAATTATATACGCTTCCTTCCAATAGGTAGTTAGTCATCATTTTCAGAAGGAAGACTTCTTTGCCTATCGATCCCAATTTCCAGAAGAATAGGAAGAAAGTCGGAAAAGAGAAAGATATTGCTATCTGGGGACCCGTGAATGCACCGCTGAAACTTGGCATTCGTGGAAGCAACGTGGCAGTTGACTGGGACATCTGCACAGGATGTGGAATATGCCTGAACGTTTGTCCAGTGCAAGTGTATGACTGGAGCGAAACTGCCGACCATCCAACTTCGGAAAAAAAGGTCCTTCCGGCTAGGGAACCAGAATGCGCATGTTGCTATGAATGTGAAAACCAGTGCCCAGTCCAAGCAATCAGAGTGACTTTCTACCCACCAAAAGCATTCAGCGTGGCGGTTCCCTTAATATTCGCACAAATCATAGGCAGTGTTGTCTATGGAATCATATTTGGACCATGGCTAGGTCTAGCAATTCCATTTTATGTTGGATGGATAGTTTCAGCTGTTAGTCTGCCATTCTTCTTTTCTCCATTTCTATACTTTCCGAAGAAGCCACAAGAGGGAAAGAGCGTGATGGACACTACCCTTATCGTTGAACGCGGAACCTATGGAATTGTTAGACATCCGCAGATTCTAGGATGCATGATGTTAATGTTAGGATCTATTCTTATCTCGCAACATTGGCTGAGCGCAATTGTTGCCGTTCCAGTATTCGTATTGTTCTACCAATACATGCTGAAGGAGGAAAAGGACCTTGCCTTGAAGTTCGGCAATGATTACAAACGCTACACACAAAAGGTGCCAAAAATGAATCTTGCTGTTGGAATCGTACGACTGCTAAAGCGGAGAAAATGAACCACTGGGAGGGACATATAAGGACCTTAGGGACGCATCTCCCCATTTTTCTAACAATTCTTAGGTGACTGAAGAGTACCCATATTTCTAGTTGCAAAAGGACTGAATTGCGTCCCATTTGTCCCGATGACGCTCATTGCATCTATGTCCACCGGTACGAAAACAGCAGGTTTCTCCCCCCTTTCCAACACTTCTAAAGCCTGCTCTTCTACTCCCCCAGATTTCTGGAGAGTATGAAAATCCTGGAAAATTGGCTAATTTTGTACCTTTTGTACCGTGGACTGAAGCCGGACCTGATAATATGCGAATATGAGAAAAGTTATAGTTGAATCAACGTAATTCAGTACAATTGCGCGTATATACAATGGGGAGCGTCGAGGTAATGAATGAAGAAGAATTCAGAAAATATCTGAAACGGAGAGGAAAAAAATCGACCGTAGTAGATAGAAATGTGAGTGTTTTGAAGAGTTTCAGTTCCTACCTGCTCGAGAGAAGAAAGAAAAATCTTGATGATGTGACGATCGATGATATAGACGTTTTTGTTATGGACATCGAGAGTAGAAAACAATCAGCAAAGGGATATTTGTATGTCTTAATGAATTATTTCCAATTCCTAGGCAATAAAGATCTACTGAATCATGCTAGCGCGCTTAGGGATGAAAGAATTAAAAGAGCGAGAAGAATTTTCCCGATTAAGGAATTTCTAGACATCAATCAAAATCATGTTAAAAAGCTTGCAGCCATTGGGATTAAAAACGTCGAGCATATGCTGAAAAAAGGAAAAACAAAGAAGCAACGTGAACAACTGTCCAAACAATTGGACATCCCAGAAGAAGCAATTCTGGAACTGGTTAAACTTTCCGATATAACTCGAATTGGGCATGTTAAGAAGAAACTTTCACGACTATACTATGATGCCGGATTAGACTCCCCAGCTAAAATCGCGGAGTTTGAACCAAAACAACTTCATGAGTTCTTTGTAAAATTCGTCAAAGAATCGGGTTGGGATGGTATGGTTCCGAATCCAAAAGATTTGGTCAACAATATCAAAAGCGCAAGAAAACTGTCCAGAATTGTAGAAAGATAATTACTTGGGATTCTTCATCAAATCAAAAATCTACGCAAGGCACACATTACTTGTACGACCGCCTTGGACCAACCCTTAGAGGCCATTAAATATCGGGTTACGCATGATGCATCATAGGATGCTAACATGCATTCAGTCATTATTGATCGGTATACATCCTTTTGTAGTGTTCCGGGTCTTGAACAACCTCGAGTTCGTTGTTGTCAGGGTCCAAGAAGTCAGCAACTATGCCGCCCCATGGCATCTTGGTGGGCTTGAGAGTGAATCTGACTCCCTGTTTTTTCAGCCGTTCATAGAGTGCGTAGATATTGTCCGTATCGAAAACTATCCCTGTTCGCCTTTTTCTCCTAGATTTCTTACCAGTCGCATGCAGACCGATCTTTGCCAGTGGCTCATCTGGGCCGACTTCCGCATGGTTGAACATTCGAGCGTCAAGGGCTATTGGCAAGCCAAGAGTTTCCTTGTAGAAGCGCAGGGCGTTGTCCATATCTGAAACACGGATCATGGTTAGCCAAAGACGGGTTATTCTGCCAGTTTCTTCCTTCATGCTAACATCTTCATAGAGTCAGATTCATATCTTGTTAAATGTTTGCGATTTTTCAGCCAACTTCATTCGTAAACTCCCAAAACCCTGCGGACCCAACCTACTCAGTTTTGCGATGTCGCTCAGGAACATGCTCGCGTTCTTGGCTGGTGGACACTCGCTGGAAAATCCCACAGGTCAACCTACTATATTTTCGGGCGCCCGATATGCTCCAGGTACGCGCCGACGCGCATAAATCCTTTGCATGCACATCAATCCAAAAAACTCTTAAATCAATAATGACTAGTCTTGATAAAAGGAGCGATTTTTGATGGGGGGAAAAACCTTCCTTCAAAGACATTCTGCTTCAATTTACTTCTTCCTTGTGTTTCTCATTAGTTGGCTTGGCAGTTTTCTGGCAGTTGGGTCGAAATTCTTACGGGGTGAGGCTATGGATTTGAGTGATGTTGGACTCATGGCTATCCCAATGTTAGGTGGGCCTTTTGTAGCGGGTATCTTGATGACGGTTCTCGTTGATGGAAAGGATGGACTTGGTGATCTCCTTTCTCGAATGAAGAAGTGGAATGTTGGTTGGGGTTGGTATGTTCCGTTGCTGATTTTCCCGATTCTTCTTATTTTGACCGCATCCATTTTGTCGATTGCGGTCTCTGCTGAGTTAGCTCCTACATTTGTTGCTTTTGGCATCTTGATGGGTCTCTTTGCAGGATTCTTCGAAGAGACAGGCTGGATGGGATTTGCTTTTCCAAAGATGAGTCTGAAAAGCAGCCTTCTGAGCACTAGTATTTATCTGGGGGTCATTCATGGATTTTGGCATATCATGGCCGATTTTTTGGGGAATTTCAATACTCTTGGGGGATATTGGCTGCCCTATTTCGTTGGCTTTTTTGTACACGTGGTGGCCTTGAGAGTCCTTATTGTGTGGGTGTATGCCAATACTGAAAGCTTGCTTCTATCTGTGTTAATACATGCTAGTTCCTCCGGGTTCTTTGTGACCCTCATACCCACTGCAATAGCACCGCAGAATTGGGCAGTCTTTTACCCCGTTTACAGTGTCGTACTGTGGATACCCGCTGTTGCATTAATCTTGAGATATGGCAAGACTCTGAGGGCATAGGTGTCTGCCCTTCTTGAAGGACTTATGTGACGCATTTCTCCATTTTTCGAACAATTTCTGGATGACTGAAGAGTGCCCATATTTTTTGTTGTAAAAAGATGGAATTGCGTCCCTTTTGTCACAATGCAACTATCAGGGTTGATGGCCGCGTCGCCCCAGGCCCTTGATTGCGTCAGGCCCACGCACCGGCCACCGGTACGAAAATGGCCGGTTTCTCCCACCTTTCAAACACTTTTAAAACTTGCTCCTCTACTCTCCCAGGTTTCCAGAGAGTTAGAAAACTTGAGAAAATTGGCTAATTTTGTACCTTTTGTACCGTATGCGGGCGAGCATAAACCACCACTTGCCACGTGCCGACCTTACGATAGAAACGTTTCTCTAGACCGTTATCGCGAACCACCTTATCAACCGCCTCAGTTGGATGGACGAAAAGACGGAAAGGATTGCGACGAGCCCAATAGCTGAAATTTGATGCCGCGGTTTCGATCTTCGCCCACAAAATATCCCGCGGATATACCACGCCGTAGATTTTGCTGGCTAGCCTCGACGACAGCCCGACAAGCGCTTGTATATCATGATAGCAGCATATCACTCGGTCAAGCGTGACTATATCGGCTTGTGGGATTTCGGTGACCAAGTCCACAAAGTCGCCATGGTAATGACTCACTCGGTCGCTAAGACCTTGCCTTTCCGCTTCTTCCTTTGCTGCTTCGATATAGGCCTTTGAGGCTTCTACGTTAATGGCTTCACTAGCGCCGGCTTTCAGCAATTCATGCTGAAGAACCCCGACTCCCCCACCAATGTCTAATAGCATCATTCCTTCGATCTCTTCAGCTTTGAGTGCATCAATCAATATGCGGGTCGTCTTGTCTGGGCCTTTCTTCCGATACCTTTTGAGGTCTTTATCCACGCACTTGCGATTGAAGTAGGTCTCAATACCTCGACATTGGCAACAGCTCATGGTTCCTCTTCCCTACAAATGTGGAAGATTATATATATTCTTGAAATTCTACGATGTGCGTATATGCATAGTTTCTGTTTGTTTGAAAAAAGAGAAAGAGGGAGGAGATTTACTGCTTCCTTTCGCTTTCTATGCCGTACAAATGCCTAGCCATCAGATAATTCAAATGAGTCATCATGACACCAAGGCCAACAAGGATTGCCAACAGTAACCAAGAGGTTGGTTCCAAGATGAGAG
Organism: uncultured Candidatus Bathyarchaeia archaeon; assembly: GCA_964347995.1. Classification (GTDB taxonomy): domain Archaea; phylum Thermoproteota; class Bathyarchaeia; order Bathyarchaeales; family Bathyarchaeaceae. The sequence continues at coordinate 6,383 of CAYGBA010000074.1, forward strand.
TGATGTTCAAGGCATCACCAATAACTCCTATAGCAGCGAGTATAATGCCAACAATCGTCCATACAGCCGTAGCATAATCGCACATACGAATGTCAGCCTTGACCTCTTCACGGTCCTTGAAAGGTTTCCCCAAATCCTATCACCTCCTTTGTCTTTCCTGCAACAGCGTAATTTCAAGTTGTATTAAAGATTTGAGAGAGTGTGTATCCGGAAATTTCCAGTAAAGACGCGCCACCGCCTCGGCTTTCCCCTTAGGGGGCAATAGATGGCCCTACGGGTGTGCTCAAATCACAGGTTGAGTGCAACTTCAAGT
>CAYGBA010000075.1:0-6588 GCA_964347995.1 uncultured Candidatus Bathyarchaeia archaeon
CTGGTCGTAACCCGCCTTTTGTTCGAGACGGCATTCAGCTAAACGGGCTACCCGCGTCTCCCACAGAAACTCACGGACGCCTATTTGCCCTTCCACCCTGCAGGTCAGCCGTTTCAACGCTTCCATCCCGCGTCCTCAACGACTTAACACATATCATAGTCCTATCACGGATGGACGTTCCGTTTCTGTTCTGGAGCCAAGATTCTCGTCTTATGCCCTTATGGGCATTACAGTTCTGTGTGGTGGGCGGAGTTTCCTCAAACGCTTCATGCGTACGAAAGCCGTCCGCCAGCTCACTAGCCCATATGATAGTTGGAGGCGGCAGGCAATAAGAATTGCGCGTGTGTATTATGGAGTTTCTCTGGCAACGGTCAATATTCTCACGTAGTCGGCTGTGTCGTCGCAGCTGTCAGCTACATGCTCCATTTCCTCGATCAGATCCTTGATCAGCATGATTGTTGCAGCATCCATCTTATTCGAATGTTTAAGCATCAATGCTTTTCCTTCCAGATATTTCTCGTCGATCGTGTGCTCTATGTCGTCGATTTTCTTAGCTAGCTCCATAGCCTTAGGTGGATCTGTTCCTAGCTTCTCGATTGCGTTACGCAAGGTGGTCGCGCACTTGACTAGTTCTGTGGAGGTGTCGGCAAAGTGTTCCCACATCTCCCGTGTAACCTCTGCGTCCAAGAGAACATAGACTGCTCTCGCGGCGTCTTTGACGTGGTCTGCCATGTCGTCCAGTCTCTTCACTAAATGCATGATATCTTCTCGGTCCTTTGGGGGCAAGCTGCCTCTCGTCAGTTCCTCGAAAACCGTTCTCCTGAGTTCGTCAATCTCATGTTCTACGGCAGACAATCTTTCGAAAGATGCTCTTGCCTCATCTTTCTTACCTTTTAAAGCTGCCTTTATCTCCTTTTCCAGTTCAACTACAGTGTCTATCGCCAAGGTCATCTGCCTATCTGCGATCTCCAGAACCCTTGACTTGCGCCTTCGACGGAACCATCTTTCCATAAGATTTATTCTCCTGGATGAAAATCACGTTGATTTTTATCTATCAGCAGCCACTATATTTAAAAATATTCTCATTCAAGGGCTAGCTCCTCTTTCAAGCCTTTCTCTGGATACGTGAAGACAAAACTTTTCTCAACAGGAAAGCTAACAGTAACTTCTTCTTCAACGTCAAGCCATTCCGTCATCAATGCTGGTCGAACAACCATGACGGAATCTCCGTTTTCAAGTAGAATTTCACAGCGTGTATTGGTTCCCTCGAACCTAAATCTCTCAACATTGCCAAAGAGTGAATTCACTCCTGTTTTTCTACCTTTCTCGACAGCGAGAACCTCAGGTCTCACAGCTACGACCACCTTATCATCCTTTTCATGTGTCTTATCCAATGTTCGAACCAGCAGCTCCCCACGAAGGGCAATGACCGATTCTTTTCTGGTCACTTTCGAAACGTAGCCTTCCAGAAAGTTTGATTCCCCAATGAAATGTGCCACAAATAGGTGTTGTGGCTTCATGTAGAGGTCTTCCGGGGTTCCAACCTGCAGAATCCTTCCCTTCCTCATCACCGCTATCCTATCAGAAATCGCCATGGCCTCCGCTTGATCGTGAGTAACATGAATAGCGGTCAATTCAAGGTCTTTGACGAGCTTTCTTAACTCATATCTTAAATCGTTTCTGATCTTGGCGTCTAAAGCGCCTAACGGCTCATCCAGTAGCAGCAGTCTGGCGCCAGCAGCCAAGGCTCTTGCAAGCGCAATCCTCTGCTTCATTCCACCGCTCAATTCCCGTGGAAAAGCATCAGTCCGCTCATAAAGCCTAACCATTTCCAGCATTTCACGCCCAATGCTTTCACTCTGCCCTTTGTCCCATCCTTTCACGCGGGGCCCATAGGTCACGTTATCCCAGACATGCATATGAGGGAACAGTGCGTATTCCTGAAAAACGTATCCGATGTCCCTGTCTTCTGGAGGGAGCCCAGTTACAAGATGGTCAGCGATGTAGATTTCGCCTTCATCTGGCTCAATTAAACCTCCTATCATTCGCAAAGTTGTGGTTTTTCCACATCCGCTAGGACCGAGCAATGTTAGATATTCTTTGTCACGCACGAACAAGTCTACATGGTCCACCGCTACGATCCGCCCTTTCTCAAAGGTTTTTGTCACGTTTGTCAACTTTACTTCTGGCATTTATGACACCTTCACGATTGAGGAACCACTCGAACTTGCGAATTCTCGTGTCATCTCGTCGTCACTTTCCTGAAGACTAGTAGGAGAACAAATGAGAGGGCAATCAAGTAAGTGGATGCGAAAAGAGCGGCGGGAATTGCAAGTGCTTCAACCATGTTAACCACTAATGGGGGAATGGTGACATCGCTCCCCATAACAAGGAAAGTCGCGCCTGTTTCTCCTAATGAACGTGTAAAGGAGAGTATAACGCCCGCCAAAATTCCTCTTTTTAACAATGGTAAAGACACCGTCTCTACAGTGTTGTATGGATTGGCGCCAAGGGTGCGAGCCGCCCCTTCAAATGTAGAAATCTCAGAACCTTCGTAGGTTGCAATGATAGACTCAACCACCACGGGGACAGAGAACACGATGTGAGTCAAAATTATGAGCCATATTCCAGGACCTGCAAGCCTCAATCCGCCAGGGCCCCAAAGAAGAAGGATAGACAACCCAAGGGCGGATGTCGGCACGATCAAGGGAACCCGAAGTATGGACCTGACAAGTCTGCCCAATTTGTAGCGTTCTATCAGAAATACTGTTGGGATGGCTATGCACGTTGCTACATAAGTAGCAATGGAAGCTGAGGCAAATGAAACCAGTGTAGCTCTCAGCAAGGCGGCGAAATAGTTTGACGGCCCAAACAATTGATAAAGCACACTTTCTTCCACTTTGCCTGTGTATGGGTCATGATGCCAAGACAACGTTACGGAATTTACGACTACAACTATTGGCAATATCACCACCAGAAGGACGAAAGCTAGAGTAATGACATCTCTAGTTCGTGATAGCCTTCGAGAGGCGAACTTTTCACCTTTTAGAATTTTCTTTTCAATTCGCCGCGTTGAAAAGAGTTGGAATGTCGAAACTTGTCTTTTTTGTAGAATAAACTCTATTGGAAGGATTATCGCTGACGCCATGACTATTAAGAGGCTTCCGAGAAAAGACGCGGATCCAAACTTAAATTGGGATACCCAGCGAATAACCGCAATGGGGGCCGTGGTATACACGCTTGCAACCACCATTGTGGCACCAGTTTCCCCAAGTGACCTTGCAAAGGCTAAAACTCCTCCTGAGAAAATTGCTGGAAGACTCAGGGGGAACACTATTTTTCTAAAAGTTGTTAGGGAAGAGGCCCCTAATGTTCTAGAGGCCTGTTCAAATACAGGCTCCAAATCCTCAAGCTTAGCCTGGAGAGTCCTGACTATGTATGGAAACGTCAGGGCAATGTGCACAATCAGCATGATTAACGGAACATTGATGACGGGAATCCTGTAGTTCATGTCCACTATGCCCCGCCCAATCAGGCTTCCTAAACCCGAGGTCGTTGTCCACGCTATTAGAGTTGCAAAACCGAAGCCCGATGTAGGAATCACTAGTGTGAACGTTATAATATCTTCGAGAAGGCCCTTTCCCATGAACCTCTTTCTAGCTAACAGATAGGCCAAAGGAATGCCGAAGAGGAGATCCAACATCACCGCAAAAAAAGCAAGCCTTAAAGATAAGAAAATGTGCTTTTGTATCTCTCTCCAATTTGTGTCCCCAATGAAAGGATTTGCGAACACCTCAGTGTAAACATCGGGCCATTGGGTAAACGTGAAAGATATCAGAAAAAAACTTGGCAAGAGAACAAAGACAAGTAAGCTGGTTACTGTCGCAAAAACCGCGGTTTTCGCAACCAGTTTACGTTTATCCATATGCAAGCTCGGTCTGTTCAAGATTACACCCCGGGATTTCTCACATCGGGCCAGACGGTGAAGAGGATTTCCATGGCTTCGCCTGACAAAGACTTCAAGATTGGCACGCGAAGCTCGTATTGAACTCCGTTTTCCTCGCTGAAGACTTCCTTTTCGAGAGGAACGCTTGGATTAGCTGGTCTGAATCCGTGACGCTGGGCTTTTTCCTGAGTTTGGCTCTCGAGCAGATAAAAAAGGTATTGTGTGGCAGCGAATTTCTGCCAATTATCAACCCAAGACGCGTTCAACATCACAAAAGGATGATCGGAAAGCAGGGTTCCATTCTGTGGATAGATCGCCACTAAGGAGTCACCCCACTTGTTCTTAGCCTTCAGCGAATTGGCAAGAACCACGCTTTCATAGACGCTGAAGCAATCAATTGCCGATGGACCGTTTTCCGCTGCCCAACTTCCAAAGAAGCCTGTGCTCTTTCCATAATACACGCTCTTAGACTCGATAGTTCTAACAAAATCCAATACTGCATCGTTCTTAAAATCATCCGCAATGAATTGGTCGGGATTCTTGCCAGTTGCATCAGCAAATTCAAGAGTGACCGTCATAGCGCCGCCGTTGCTGAGCAAAGGGTCCGGGTGTCCATACTTGTAATCGACGCCTCCCAGCGCCAAGTTGTATAGATCTTCGAAACTGTTCACGCCGTATTCTTGAAGGAAAGAAGCCCAAGTAGCTATGACTACCGGAGACAGAACTAGGGGTGTCCAGTCTTCAGCTACGTCCCCATCGTGCCCTTGCTCTCGCCACTTAAAATTCAGATAGGATATCCAAATGCTGGAGGCGGGGCTCCAAGCGGCTGGCTGTACACTTTCCCAGAGGAGGAGATTCACACTGTCATGGCTTCCTGTTACAATAAGTCTTACGTCAACTGTGATATTGAATCGTTCAAAGAACCACTCTTCAAAGTCCGGTGTGACCTCTTCTATCCAGCCCTGCTTCTCACTGGTGTAGAGGAACTCAAATGCAATACTTGATGGCAGACCATCATGTCCTGTGTCTCCAGGTCTCCCTCGTGGAAAGATGAAGGAGACGGCTGAAAAGATCAGGAAACCAATCAATATTCCAACGAGAAGCATGACGTACCCTTGTTTCGGGAACAACCTCAAACGTCGTCTCTCGCTTCTCTGACTCAATCCTTATCAGCCTCAGCTTTTTCCCTTCTCTCGCTTTCCAAAAGACTTTTCATCCTTTGCTATTGAATCACTGTTCTCGCTTAAATTTTGTCATGGGAGCGATGAGTTGAGATACGAAGATTCCTAGCTTCTAACTCAACCATAGAAAGACTGATAACCAGGATGAAACGCGCCTGGGCATCAGGGCTAGAATCAAGAACCTAAATAGGCTACTATCTCTCCTTCACCCCTTCTCTATCTAAGGAAGTAATGAAATAAATAGATCCTTGATAACAGAGGCTCAAAACATGCCTTGTATTATACGCACTAAACAACACTCATAAACAACCACAAGTCAAAAATCCGAAACGCCATCCTTATAAACAACCGAAATAACACATAATAATGCAAAGGCGCCTTTGAGGTCGAATTCTATACAATAGACCTCATCTTTGCAGATGCAATCATCTATGATTGTGTAGATGATGAAGGGGAAAGTGATGCAAGACATCACGATGAAACCATGCAAAGGCTCACCTGAACGCCACACAGATACAGAAGGGTTAACCGATTAAGCCCGACATGTGACGCCGTCTGGTGGATGACTAGGCTTGAGTGCTGAAGAAGGGCGTGGCAAGCTGCGATAAGCCACGGGTAGCCGCATGCAGGCGTAGATCCGTGGATACCTGAATGAGACTTCTTGTTGCAGACTGCTAAGGCGGTCTGTGGCGCTCCCACAAGGGAGCGGGAACCCCCCGAACTGAAACATCTTAGTAGGGGGAGGAAGAGAAACCAATACCGGGATTCCCTAAGTAGCGGCGAGCGAAAAGGGAAGAGTCCAAACCGAACCTCCCAAGGAAACTTGAGAGGGATGTGGAGTTGAGGGTCCAGCCGCTCTTCTAACCAACTAAGCCGAAGTAGCCTGAAAAGGCTCGCCAAAGAGGGTGATGGCCCCGTAGGCGTAAACTGGAAGAAGGATGGGTTGGAATCCCAGAGTACCATACCTTGGCATGGGTTTGGGAAGCTGGAAGCCACTAACTTCCAAGACTAAATACGACTCAAGACCGATAGCACACTAGTAAGGTGACCGAAAGCTGAAAAGCATCCCGGAAGGGAGATGAAAAGAGCCTGAAACCAGATGGTAACAGACGTATGCAGCCCGAAAGGATAGATCCCTCCGAAAGGAAACCATGGCAACATGGCGGTACGAGGGAGGGGGACCAGGGTTGCATTTTCCGTCTAGAAACACGGGCCGGGGAGTTCATGGCTTTGGCAAGCCTAAAGGTCAAACGGCCTGCAAGCAGAGGGAAACCAACAGGTGCACAACCAGCCTTTGGGCTGGCGAGGCGCGAGGTCTGAAAGGGCCTGGAGTCAAAGCTGTGAAACTAGAAACCGGGCGATCTAGCCCTGGGCAGGGCGAAGTCAGGCGAAAGCCTGGTGGAGGCCCGAAGGGGTACTGACGTGCAATTCGTTCCTCAGACCTGGGGCTAGGGGCGAAAG
>CAYGBA010000076.1:0-6581 GCA_964347995.1 uncultured Candidatus Bathyarchaeia archaeon
CTTCACCTCTAGCGCCCGCGACATCGCCTCGACAAAGGTGCCCGCCCCAGCAGCACATCTCTCATTTATCACAAAGTCTATCATCTTACCCTTTTCGTCACACTTGACGGCTCTTCCCTCTTCGGCGCCCACATCAATGATTGTCCTCGCGGAAGGAAAGAGAAGGGCTCCTCCCAAGGCGTCAGCGCCCATCATGCTGATGTCGTCATTGGCGTAGGGAGCCACCTCCTTACCCGCTCCAGTCGCCACTATGTGCTCGATGTTGTCCAGTGACAATCCAGCTTTCTGTAGCGCCTCGTTGAACACTTTTTCAGCGGATGCTTTTTGGTCGAACCCGCCCAGGATTATGCCTTTGGACAAGATTTTGTCGTCTTCTAGGATTACTACTTTCACGTTTTTTGCGCCCATGTCTATTCCTGCAGTTGTCACATTCACCAGCTCCTATCTTGCTCCGAGAATCTCCAAGAAAGCGGCAATTTCAGCCTTTGTCCGTTCCAAGTCAAATTCCCTCTCGTCTCCCATATTTCCCTCGAAATGCATGACGGGTATGCCAGATGACTTTAGGGCCAGCTTATTCTCTGCTATGCCCATACTCAAGCCTTCACAACCTCTATTATAGTGTAACATAACACCGTCAACCCGCCATTCTTTAACTATCCTCTTCATCATCTCGCTCTTGAGCTCAGGCGAGTAGAAATGTTGCCACTCAGGCCTGCTGAGAGTCCATTCCGCGAGAACCCTCAACGCCTGCTCTCGGGTCTCGATTTCGATACCCTGCGCTTGAGGAGTTGTTCTTGGCCCCCACGTTCCATCATCTTTCACTTCGAATATTCCTATAAGACCGAAGGTGTAGAGAGACCCTATGGAGACAACGCCGTATTTCTGAAGATATCTCCACAACTCAAGGAAAGCCCACGGAGGTTGCGTATCCGTCATAACTCGGAACCTCTCATTGCCCACGGCGGCAATTCCATTCGCAGCTCTATCTTTCACTTCATCTCTAAGCTTCTCATAGAAGTCTGCACATTCTTTTCTATGTTTCATGAGGGTGCCGAGTACATAAAGCGAATACATAGTCTTCTCATCCAGAGGAGCTGGAATCGCCTTGTTAAGAGTGCATATCTCTGCCCACAAGGAAGTGGCGCGGCACTCGTCGTACACCGCTTGAATCAGCCTTTCATCGTCGTACTTTCTTCCAGTAACCTTCTCCATCCACTCGATGCCATCCATCATCTGAGAAACTATATAGTTCAACTTTCTCTCACTCCGTTCATGGTATGGACCTATGCTGACATCGACGCAGAAGTAAGGGACGCCACCCTCAAGTTCCCCTGCTACCTGGTACCATTTTGCATGACTACAGCAGATGTGGGTTGTCCACAAGAAGTCAGGTTTGGGCCAAGCCCCACCCCACGCATATTTATTCAGAAGTATGGAGCCCCAATAGTTCCGCATGTAAGCACACAAGTCACGAGCGTACCCTTCAGCTTCAATAGCCTCATGACACTCCTCAGCAAACTCCTTGTTGAAGGCCACAGTCGCCCCATAAGGCTCCCCAGTGAGGCTATATACATCGTCACCTAGCCCAGCCGGAACAGCGCTGAAAGACCAAGCGCCTCCCGCCCATCGGATTCCACCCACTTCGGGGGCTCTCACAAAGTTCTTGTAATAATTCTCTCTCAGCTGCTTCGCTTCATTCCAACAATCCAGAAATTTTGTTTTGTACTTATTCTCAGCCATTTTTTCACTCTCCTAAAACAGATCTGTCGGAAGCTGAAACGTCTCAAGGAAGGCCTCCACACGGGTCTTGAACTGCCCGACAGGCACCGTGACGTCAAACTCAAGGAAATACGTGGGAATTCCATTCTTCTCCAGATGAGCTCTGATAGTTGGGATGTCAAGCTCGTGGGGATCGCAGAACTTCTGTTGTATTAAAAGCGTTCCCTCGACATCGTAGTCCTTAGCAAGCTTCAGGATGTGCGGTATTCTAGTTCGTTCTGGCCAGTCTTTGCTGGGGCAGGGCGGTCGGTCTATATACCGAGCGGCAATTGCACTCAGCCTATCCTCTTGCGGGACAACTTCGTTCCAGAAGTATCTACTGCCGGTGCAGTGGTCTTCAATGACGAAGGTGGCGCCTGAAGATTCAACCATCTCCAAGAATTCTGCGTCGTCATCTTCGCTACCGAGAATCATCAATCTTGTACCCGTCTCACGGTTAACCTCACGTTTAGGCAGTTCCTTTAGGAGCTGCTTTAATGCTTCATTGTGATCTTTCTTGTCAGTCATCTGGCTGGACACCACCATCTCCATGGCTTCCAGTCCAGTGAGCTTCGGGTTTTTTTCCCTTCTGAACTCATAGACCTGCTTCATCAAGCGGCGGTTCTCGTTATATACTTCAATTGCGTGGTCTAGGTCCTTGTCTGTGATCTTTTCACCGGTCCACTCCTCAAGCGACTTCTTGAAATCTTCCAATTCTCCTCGTAGATACGGATATGCCCTTGGGGTCTGAATTCCATGGGGCATGTAAAGATAATAATTATACTCCAGTGGTATGTGTTTCTTCCAGCTTGTGAAGGCCTGACGCATGTGCAAGCAGCACTGAGCTATCATTATGCCATCAAGATAGTGGTATCTCCCCTGCAATCCCTGCGCCAAGCAGTCGCGGCAGAGGGGACAGAACATGGCGAAGATGTGCGGCTCTGTGACACTTTGAGCCTCATGACTACCCAGAATTCGGACAGGTAAAACACCTGCAGCGTAGATTATTTCCTCAGGCACGTAAGTACAGAAGTACCCTAGGACCTTTCTCCCAGTCTTTTCTTTCCAATCCTTGGCGTACTCGTGTCGATTCTGGTACCATTCATGAAACTTCTTGAAGAAATCTTGCTCCATCAAAGCTCTCCTTCGAACTATTCCTTATATAATTCGCCAAACAAGAATATAAATAACTTTCTATTTATATTTGCGTTCTTCTAGATTTGCGATGTGGGCGTCAAAACCCGGTTCATCGCGTCATCTGCAATAGCCACAGAATACCCAGCTATCCTTCGGAGATCACGGGCGATCATGCTTAAGCTGACCGCAGTGTCCATATCTTTAACACTATCCATCACTTTAGTCAGTAGCATCTTCTCTTTCGCTCTAACCTCATCCATCTGGCCCATGGCACGTATAGCCAGTTTAACATCCTTTTTCAGGAAGGCCTGAACCACGTCTCTCTGCATCTGATAAGCGACTTTGGAGAGGGCCCCTATCATTTCCAGAATCTCGCGATCAATTTTCTTACCTTCTAGGTCAAGCAGATGACCGGCTATAGATGAAGAGTGATATACGGCTCTGTTCAAATCACGGGCGATAAGTGCAAAGGTAACACACTCCTGACAGTCTCTGACGCCAACCTCTTTTGCTACGATCTTGTCCAGACTCGAGAGCGCCACTTGCCTTATAGTCATCCGATAGTGTCTCAAAGCTTCTTTACTCCGCTCCACCACTTCCTTGGCGAGCTGCACATTATCCTCCACTACAGATTTCACAGCATCCTCTTGTAGGTGAAGGGAGAAGGAGGCCGTTTTCTCTATCAGCGACTCGAGAGCGAACGCGGTTGGATCGATTAATACCTGGAAGCTCAGGCTCTCTGCCTTTTCTTCAGCAACTTCGACGCCTGGCAATTCGGTTCGTAGGAGCTTCAGTCGTTTCTTGTCTTCGGCGGGAATTATCTGTTTGGAAACTATGTTGATCTTCTTGCTCCCTTGTATGTAGTAGGTAGCGACACAGTACTCGAGGGCTCTCAAGTTGGGATACTCTTCAAGAGCCAACGTTACCTCATAAGATCTTTCGAATGGTACTGAGACAGGATAAATCCTCAGCGAACCATCCTCCTCTTGAGAAACAGCCATCTGCTCTCCACGCGTCAGTTTCAACTCTTCCACCCAATCTCTAGGAAGTGAAATCGTGAAACTCCCACCCTTAATCTTCTGCAGTTTTCTCATTTCCACATGAATTCCCCGCAGATACCCTAACCTCCTATAAACATAGATTATATATTTTATATAACTTGCACCCCAAGGAATAGAACAAACGATAAGTAATAGTGAACATCCGACTGCTGCTTTCACAAATTGTCCCACATCAACACAGATCAGCCCTGCATACACTCAAAGTTTGAATCCCCATTCACGCGTGTAAGCCTGAATGCGTCATTGAACTATGTTGTTGTGTCGGAAAGTCGACAGAATCACCTTTTTTGCATGCACAAATCGCTTTCTCCTAGGCTTGCGCACCCGACACAAGAATCTTAAACTGCTACATCAATAGAAGGTTTAGGAGGTAGCTGTATGCGTAGTCTCCGTTCTTTCAATCGAGACGAGTTCTACAGCCGACAAACCGTGCTACCTGAATTAGGTCCAAAAGGACAACAGAAGCTGAGAGATTCCAAAGTGGCTATTGTAGGACTTGGCGGTCTCGGCAGCATTTCGGCACTCTACCTCGCTCTGGCAGGTGTGGGCTATCTGCGCCTAGTGGATCAAGACACAGTGGAGGTGAACAACTTACATCGGCAGGTGCTCTACACATTGGATAATTTGCGATACCCTAAAGTAGAGACAGCGGCGGAAAGACTCAAGCATACCAATCCCGATGTTGAGATTGAACCGATTCCACGAAATGTCAGAGAAAGCAACATCCACGATACCGTTGAAGACATGGACTGCATAGTCGATGGACTGGACAATATGCGAACTCGGTATCTCTTGAACCGCGCAGGCATAAGACACGAGATCCCCTACGTATTCGGAGGAGCGATCGGATTGGAAGGAAACCTATCAGTCTTTGCTCCTCCTGAAACACCGTGTTTGGAATGTATTCTTCCCGACGTTGACGACCGCTATTTACCAACCTGTGAGACTCGTGGAGTGTTAGGAGCAACCCCTGGAATCGTCGGGACAATGCAAGCCATGGAAACCATAAAACTACTCGCAGGAATAGGAGACACCCTAAAAGGAAAACTGATGATATGCGACTTCAGAGATATGTCCTTCACCACAATCGAGATCTTCACAAGACCAGATTGTCCAGCGTGCCAACGCGGACTAGAGAAAACGGTTGAAGCAGAAAGACTCGTATGGCTCTGCGGGAGCAACACAGTCAATGTTAATCCCAAGAAGCCGCTGAAGATCAAACTTGATGATGCCTATAGAACATTGAAACGAGACTTCACGATTCTTGCAAAATCATCCTTTGCGATTGTATTCGAGTATAATGGAGGCATTGAAGCTAGTTTGTTCAACGGCGGCAGAATGTTGATAAAAAACGTGAAAGATGAAAAAGCCGCACTAGACGTTCATAATGCGATAGTCAAAAGACTCAGAAGAAGAATTGCGTGAGTCTATCATAGCCATGCATGCAGATCCGAGCTCGGCTTAGCTTTTACTGATCGCACAGCGGACATCCTTACGCGATAGCGAGACGCGACAGATATCTACTGGAATCACGTCTGTGTCAAGATACAGGTGACAAGGGAACATCGATGGCCCCACACGTTTGGGTAAGAACACGGATCTAGTGTTGTCGGGAACTATTCTGTGCGTACGATCAAGGTGAGGAGTTGCGAGTGCGGCGTGAACACGGCAACACTTCATGCGCGGAAAATATCCGATCAATTTATTTGCGGATGTTCATAATCAGGGGTAGGTAGTTCATGTTGGTTGACGAGAAAGCAATCAAATTGTTGAAAGAACTCTCAGAATCGTTTGGTCCTGCCGGCTTTGAGCGTGAAACCGCAAGAATTGTGAAGAAGAATATTGAACCTTATGCGGATGAGATCAGTCAAGACAAGTTGGGCTCCATAATCTTCAAATGCCAGGGAAAGGCCGACCGACCTCGAGTCTTAATTGCAGGGCACATCGACGAGGTTGGGTTCGTCGTTTCGGGAATAGACAAAAAAACGGGATTTCTAACTTTCAATCCCTTAGGCGGCTGGTGGGATCAAGTACTTCTGACGCAGAGAGTTGTGATAAGAACTCAAAAAGGAGACATCACAGGGCTAATAGCTGCCAAGCCGCCCCATCTGATACCAGAGGAAGAACGAAAGAAGCCTGTTGAAAAAGAAAAGATGTTCATTGATGTGGGAGCATCAAGCAAGAAAGAAGCAGAGGAAATGGGCATCCGGATTGGCGATCCCGTGACGCCTTGGTCGCCCTTTTCCGTGATCCGAGATGGCACAGTCGCCATGGGAAAAGCCTTCGACGATCGAATCGGCGCTTTCATCGCCATGGAAGTAATCCGAAGGCTAAAAGAAAACAAGATCACCCACCCGAACACCGTTTTCGGTGCAGCCACGGTCCAAGAGGAAGTAGGGCTTCGCGGTGCTACAACCGTGGCCCATGTCGTAGATCCCGATGTGGCAATCATCTTGGAAGTGGACATAGCAGGAGACGTGCCCGGAATCAAACCCTATGAAGCACCAGCCAAAATGGGAAAAGGCCCATCCATCCTAACGTTTGATAGCTCCATGATTCCAAACCAACCACTAAAGAACTTCGTAATCAAAACAGCTGAAGAACTAGGAATCCCCTACCAACTTT
>CAYGBA010000077.1:0-6382 GCA_964347995.1 uncultured Candidatus Bathyarchaeia archaeon
GCACTGAAACATCCGCTCCGCAGACGGATTCTGCTACTTCTCGACGAGAAGGGAGAGGTTTCATTCACTGACATCCAAAAAGCCGTGGGTTTAGAAGATACTGGTCTGATGAGCTATCACTTGAAGGAACTCGAGCTGCTGGTCAGCCAATCAACCAGAGGAAGATACTGGCTATCAGAGATCGGGAAGACAAGCGTAGCTCTTCTGAAGAAGGTGGAAAGATCGAGAGACGTTTCTGGCGTGGTTCGCAAGGAGCTAGGCACTGTCGCAGGGAAAGTGCTATGGTTCCTCATAATTTGTGCTGTTCCTTGGATCGCTGCAATGACAGTGGACATCTACGCCTCAGTCCAACTTATCAATAACACTGCGACTACTCTGACATGGATGTACGCCCTCAGCCTTTTGATCATGTACGGTGGTGTTGCATTATTCAATGTCTATGATCAGCATTACTACTCAAAAGTCCCGAGAAAGAACACTCTTCATTCGATACTCTTTGCCCTCGCAGTAGCCTTGACGCTGATTCCCTCAGAGTACACGACTTACCAGTTCATGGCGAGGACCCTAGAATATGCGGCCATTCCGAGTCAATACTATTCTACACAGACGTTCTTTGGACCAGCGATGCTTCTCCGCTCGATCCTCTTTGTTGTCGGTACTCCATTCATAACCCAGCTGACATCCAAGCTTACTGAGAGATTCTCCAAGAGAGAAACGTAACCGCATCAGATCTGATGCTATTTACGTTTCCAAAACCTCAGCTTTCTAAACCTTAGTTTCGCGGTCAAGATCTTCTCGGTGCCAAATATCCTCGCCGCGATGTAGAGCACCACGATAGTGAAGATTGCGACGTAGACGATGCCTGCGGCAGCCGTTAGATAGTCTCCAGTGAAAGCCGCCATCGATGCGAGCATGGGATGTGTGAAAGGTATTGCAAGCAAAACGATCATCAACGGAAGCGGCAATGCGAAGATATCCGTAGTCATCATGAAAATCATCGGAAAGATCAGCAACATAGACAGCGGTCCCACAAGGGCTTGGGCACCTCTCACATCTTCGGCAAATACCGATATTGAAACAGCCAACGCTAAGGCGGAAAGCAACGACACGAACAGTGATGCCCCAAGCAGCAGGAACGATATCGGTGTCGGTGCCAACCCTATAGCCGCAAGATCCACACCGCTCTCGACGGGTACGATCCCCATCCAAGAACTCATATAATAAATGGAGCCCACAATGTACGCTACCGCACCAACAACAGCAACAACGATAGAACCCGTCATCTTTCCAGCTAGAATAGTAAACCTGTTGATGGGCAAGGTCAACATCGTCTCCAGCGTCTTCTCCTCCTTCTCCGACGCCACAGACGTAGCCGCAAGCTGCATCGAAAAAATGAGCAACATCATTATACCTACCGGCATTCCCATCGACTGCGACATCATTGCACTGAAAAGTGCGCTTGGATCTATGGGAACCGGTTGTCCTTTAACGATGGACTTCGGGTATGCAAGAAATGGGTCGGGAGCCAAGAACCTTTTGAAACGCTCTACAAGAGTATTAACAACGCCCGAACTAGCAGATTCCGCGATGCCCCCACCTCTGAAGACGCCGTAGACCTCCAATTCAGCCTGCAAATGATGAGTGACATTGTAGCTAAAGCCTTCAGGGATGACTATGAGGGCTGTCGCATTGGATTCTTGGGCATACGCCGAGGCTTCATCAACAGTCATGGCCGTGAGTTCATCAATGATTATGCTTTGATTCATCAAGAATTCTTTAAGAGTGCCCGTAAGGTTGCCGCCGTCAAGGTCCATAAAAACTACTGAAATGTTCTTGATGCGCTCTTCTGTCGCCTGCATCGACGTTTGCACCGCTAATCCCAAGATTGGAAACATCAACGCTGGAACCAGTATTACCCCTAAGAGGATTTTTGGATCTCGAACTAACTCCTTAATCTCCTTGATGATAACGTTGCTTAAGCCACTAAGCAAGACCAACCACCTTCGCAAACACTTCCTCAAGATTCGACACATTCGCCGTTTCTTTGAGTTCTTCTGGAGAGCCTTCAGCCACTATCTTGCCCTTATCGATGAGCGCCACTCTGTCGCAGAGATGCTCCACCTCAAGCATGTTGTGACTTGAAAGCAGCACGGTGACGCCTTGTCTTTCCACATACTGCTTTATGATTCCTCGCACATGAACCGAATGGAGAACATCTAATCCGCTGGTTGGCTCATCCAGCACCGCAAGCTTAGGCCTCGTCATGAGAGCCCTTGCAACAAGGAGACGCCTCTTCATACCCTTGCTGTAAGTCTTCACCTTATCCTTAAGGCGCTCTTCCAAGCCAGAGATCCTTGCCGCAACCTCAACAGTTTCCTTGACAGCTTCTTTATTCTCAGTGGTAAACTTGGTCATGAACTTCAAGTATTCATACCCTGACAAGTTTTTGTAAGCCCCTGCCTCTTCAGGAAGATAGCTGATGAGCCTACGAACCTCCAAAGCCTCTTCAACCGCGTCATGATCAAACACCTTTACGGTACCTGAAGTCGGCAGCAACAAAGTTGAAGTGATCCTAAGGGCAGTTGTCTTTCCAGCGCCGTTTGGACCAATGAGACCATAAATCTCCTCACGCCTAACCTTGAAGCTCAAACCGTTGAGAGCTCTTATCTCTCCGAAATCCTTGACGACATCTCTAGCTTCAACAGCGAATTCCATATTGAAATCTCTCCTCAGAAAAGAAGACTACAAACATATTAGTATGCCGCTGAACGCTTTCAGACAAAAGTATGATAGAGAATGATCACTATCCCGGCTAGGCAGCAGTAATATCCAAAGAGATGAAGCCTTTTGCTCATCACTATCTTCTGCAGTAGTTTCAGAGATATGTAGCCTATGATCATTGAAACGACAACGCCGAAGAGCATAGTGACTATGTCTAAGCCACCCATCACCAGCTCATCAGACGCCAACACACGAGCAGACTCTAGAATGGTTGCTCCTATCACAGCCGGTACTGAGAGCAGAAAGGAATACGTGAATGCAGCTCTCTTCTCCACCTTCCTCAACAACGCCGTAGCTATCGTGAGTCCACTTCTCGAAATACCAGGTATGATCGCAGTGCCCTGCGCGACTCCTATCAATAAGGAATCCGAATAATCCACTCTTCGGCCATCTCCCCTGCGCTCGGAGAAGAATAGGAAGACGCCGTTAACCATCAGCGCTATACCCACCACCAGAACGTTGTAGAAAAATGACTCAAGAATGTCATGGAAAAAATAGCCAATAAGAGCAGTAGGTATGCTCCCCACAGCTATCAATATGCCGAGTTTCCCCTCTTCTGCCTTGAAATCTAACCGCACTAACGCTTTCAGAATGCTTATGAGTTCTCTCCAGAAGACTGCCAAGATTACGCACAAGGTGCCAATATGCAAGGCAACATCAAAAATCAATGGAGGCGGCTCATGCAGGAGATATTCCTGAACGACAACTAGGTGACCAGAACTTGAGATCGGCAGCCACTCAGTTACGCCTTGAATGATAGCGAGGATCAGAGTCTCAATAAGCGATAACGTGGTCACTGGCCTCCGCTTAGCTAGTTTCATGGTGATTTAATATATTTAACTCGCTGAGCAGGAGTTTATGACCCCCACTCTGTTCAGGAATCAGAACGCTTTGTTCTAAACTCTAGTAATAAATCCATGAATTGTCACATAATCACTAGGGGTTGATGAGTAGCGTCTCTTTCTGAAAACTCTCCTTTCTCTTTCAGCGAAACGAAACCCCCCACCAAAAAGGTTTAGAAAGCAGTGGAGCCCCGGGCGGGATTTGAACCCGCGACCCACGGCTTTCTCTATGCAAACATACGAAGCCGTCGCTCTAACCGCTGAGCCACCGGGGCAGACTCTAACACTCGAGTTTTTTCTTGCAATTCCACGTATTTAAACAAATTCAAAGGCGCATCCAAACCTTCTCGGCTGGAGAGGTACTCCTGTCTCCGCCGGATGTAGGGACAAAACGCACATTTTTAAGAAGATCACAGTTTATTACGGAGGTCTCACTGCTGACAACAGTCGAAGCACTTGGCGAACGCGAGATAATCAACATAATCCTCAAATGCCTAGACCCAATGCCCAACATGCCGATTCCCTTCGGCGACGACGTCTCAGCCCTAGACCTCGGAAACAACAAACTAGCCATCCTAAAAACCGACATGCTCGTAGGAAAAACCGATGTCCCACATGGCATGAGCCTCTGGCAAGCCGCTCGCAAAGCAATAGTCATGAACATAAGCGACTTGGCCGCCAAAGGAGTGAAACCAAAAGCCATACTCGCATCCATAGGCATACCGCGAAGCTACACAAGAAAGGACATCCAACAAATCGGCGAGGGCCTAAACGCTGGAGCCCGCGAATACGACGCCTACATTCTAGGCGGCGACACAAATGAGGCTTCAGACCTCGTAATCAGCTGCTCTCTACTCGGATTCTGCGAAAAACATTACCTGATGAGACGAAGCGGCGCCAAGGCAGGAGACACACTAGCGGTCACTGGACTCTTCGGCAAAACAGCCTCAGGTCTCAGAATCTTGCTCCAAAATTTTTCAGCCCCAACGAAGATAAAAAAAGAACTCGTAGACGCTATCTTAATGCCTCAAGCACGACTGAAGGAAGGCTTAGCACTAGCCAAAACCAATGCCATAACAGCATCTATAGACTCAAGCGACGGACTAGCCTGGAGCCTACACGAGATCTCACGCACAAGCAACGTGGGCTTCCTCATAACCAACCCACCAGTCGCCCCCGAAGTGAAGGAGTTTGCGAAGATCCACGATCTTGACCCACTTGATCTCAGCCTATATGGCGGGGAGGAATACGCGCTTGTGGTAACAGTCAAACCACAGCTTTGGGAAAGAGCAGAAAAGGCAGTAAGGCAGATTGGTGGGGCCTTAATAAGAATTGGGCGGGTCACAGAAGAGAAACGCCTCGTGCTCAAACACGAGGAAGAAACGATTGCCATAGAGGCTAGGGGATGGGAGCACTTCAGAAAAGCCTAGAACTGGAATATATGGTCCGTGGAGGAATCCAGTTATGATTAAATCATGTGATTCTGGCAGCATACCTTTAATTGACGATGAAAGAGTGTTTCTGAAAGGGGCAACCAGCCCACAACCATCCACACGAGAATCAGTCAGATATTTTGAAAAAAGGGTTGCAGAGGTTTTTCTCGACAAGATCGGCACTGGAATTGATGTCCCGAACTATCCCCAATTCAGAGACATGAACCAGATGTTTCTGGAAATGATGGATGGAGTGGAGAAGACTGAAGAGGGATATATGGAAACAGGAATTCTGTCGCTAAGGGCAGGAAATGGGCGCATACCCGAAGTATCGGCAATAGAAAGGGCTTCTCCAGAAATCTGTGAAAAGGTCGGAGAATCTTTCAAGTTGAGGGTCTGCGTCACTGGTCCCTACACGCTATCTTCTCTCTTCATCTACAGAGACAGCGAGATATTCACGAGGCTGGGTGATGTCCTTTCAAAGATTGTAGAAAGCAATCGCTTTAGTGGAAAGTATGGAGACGTCGTCTTGGTTGTAATCGATGAGCCAACTTTTGGACTGATAGATGATCCTCTAATCGATCATGGTTCTATCGGAAGAGAAAATCTGCGAAAAGCATGGGATTCTGCCTTTCAAAAAATCAGTTCTAAAGGCGTACAGACCTGCCTTCACCTCCACAACACAGCAGACAGCCTCTTCTGGGAGGCGGAATCGCTCAACATCATCGAATCTCACGTAAACGACGCCCTCTACCACACGAAGAGAACCAAAGACCGCCTAGAATCAACAGACAAACTTCTAAAAGCAAGCGTATGCATCACCGACTTTGACAGACTAATAAGAAACAGAATCGTTGCCGACTCTGAGCAAAAACTGAACGAATTTTCAGTGAACCAGAGAGTCGCCGAAGCCTGGAAAGATATCGCCCACAAAAAACTCGATCCCAAAACTTTTCTCGAAGATGAAAAGACGATGCGGAAAAGATTGATCAAAATCATTGAAAGATTCGGAGCTGAGAGAGTTCCCTACGCGGGGACAGAGTGCGGACTGAGAAGTTTTCCTTCCTACGAATCTGCACTTGAATGTCTCAGACGAGTGTCCAAGACTGTTGAAAAACTGCAAGATAACTGACTCTCACGTCTTGATTTGGCATGTGAGAAAGTCATCTTCGAAAAGGTTAATGTAACCACCTTAGCCCCTTCTATTCTGGAGCATCACACTTGTCTGGATTGTTACAACAACCAACAGTTCATGAGGCTCTGCTCTACAGGAAACTGCCACACGACAAGGTAGAATGCACGCTGTGCGAGAGAAGATGCGTGATT
>CAYGBA010000078.1:0-6154 GCA_964347995.1 uncultured Candidatus Bathyarchaeia archaeon
GGCCGCCGCTCCGACCAAACTCGGTGCTATGTACATGGAAAACCACCGGCACCTTTGTCTCATTTTTCACCATGATACCTGATATGCTGCTTAGCCAGTCATGAACGCACACGATGTCGAAGTGATAACCCTCTTTTTTGATTAGATCGTTGATGAACTTTGTCGCGCTTAGAATATTGTAAATGAACAGGTCACTGAAGAAGCGGATGTTTGTCCCCCATCTTTTCAGATCTTCTGCTACGAACATAGGGAACACGTTACATGCGTCTGCAATCATGGGGCGATGAATCTCCACCCCCTTGAAAACTTCTCTAGTATTCAGATCTCCTGGATTAAGTGTGAAAACGGTGACATCGTGGCCTAGCTCGACAAATTCACGAGTTATGTATTCAGCGTAGGTGCCCAAGCCCCCCACAAGCTTAGGCGGATATTCCCAAACGAAAAACCCGATTCTCAAATATCATCACACTTCTATTGAGTGACTCGAAGAGGCATTTTTGCTTCTATGTCACTCCCCTCAAATCTGTTCTTAAGCTTTTCCAAAATCTTTGGCAAAGTCGTGTACTCCATAGTTTCTGCACTCAATCGAGCAGGTTCGAACTCACCCATACGACGAAGAGTAACTGCCATTTCCGCGGCTTCACGACGAGCCAAATCAAAAGCTGGATCATCAAACAGATCGCTTATCATTGGATTGCCATCGTCATCACAAGAGATCTTCCCATCTGCGACCTGGAAACCGAGTGCCACCATTCTCGGAGGTCCATCGAAGGCGGTGCACCTGCTGTTCTTCAATCCAACAGGCATGAGTGGCCCCCAGTGGCTGCCCCGCATCCATCCCTCCACAAAATAGCTGTGCATGAACGGGGCTAAAATCTCCCCAAGCGCGGGTAAGCCGTGCTGAGCCCTCACAATACAGACAGGATCGTCTTTCCCAACATACTTGCCCGCAATCAATGAGAGCCTTGTCGTACTTGTTGCAGCGCACTTGAGTCCGCCCTTCGCGCGCCATACGTGCGAAACCACATAGCGTCCAGGCGTTCCGATTAGCGCAATTAAATCGTACATTTCTTCGGGACATTTCAAAACAACCTTCTTGCTCTCGATCACGTCAAGAACCTCAAATTCAAAGCCTCCAGCCAACTCTGGATCGACTACAAGTCCAGCCGTATTTGTGGGGTCAGCAAATATACGGAAAAGAGGATAGTTAAAGGCGCCTGGCTCAGTCTTATCAGCAGCAAAGACAACTATCGGATCCGACTTTCTCTCCGTAATTTCCATCTCAGCCACGCCAGGACCCATTCCACGAACGTTTCCACTGAAAGCAGTCTTTAAGACGTCTTGTCCTGCGCCATACAGCTTGAGCGCCGCGGCTTTATTGGCGGCTTCTTTGAAAGTGTCCCAAGCGAGTTTGTGGATTTCTCGGTTTTCTTCACCTTGGTTGTGCACCATGAGGAGTTCGAGGTCGTCTCCTGCGTGGAACACAGAGTAGCTATTGATAAGTCCCTCTTTCTGTGCTTCTCCTAGATGTCTCTCTCCAATTTTCAGCAAGGGTCTAGGAACGGTATGGTGTCCCGCGAGGGAGCCTACATCGCATTTGATTATTGAAATAGTCGTTCTTGGACCCATTTCACTCAGTTCCAAGTTTCAATCTACAACGCGAACGTAAGAATCTGTATGTTATTAATAGTTATGAAGTGGAAGTAGAGATTATGAGTTTGTAGCCTTCATGAAAAGAGTGTTCAACAATCGATTTATCTAACATATTTCTTCGCCATTAGCAACCTACAGGCCCCGTAAATATGTATAAGAGTGTTCATTTGTCGTATTTATGAATACGATGAAGTAAAACATGCGTACAAAAGTTGCCGTTCTTCTACTTCTTTGCGGGGATCCCTGATTCCTTACTCAACCAGGCTGCTCTTTCAGATTCGGGATGAATCAACAGGTAGTAATCAAAAACCTTCTTCATTCTTTGGGGAGCGAGGTCGCTTGAGAAGATTTTGTACATCTTGATAAGTTGCGGCTGAACGCGGAGGAGATCTGTTAGGGTAAGCAATCCCCGAAGTTTTCCTTTCTCTACTATGGGAAGCTTTTTGATTTTCTTTGTAAACATGATCTTAGCAGCATTCTCAATTTCCATACCAGGATTTCCTGCAATAAGTGGCTTCGACATTACTTTTTGGATGTCTATCTTCTCTAGCTCTTCTGACTGGCCTAAGATTCGTTTCAACATATCTCTTTCAGTCACAATTCCAATAGGTTTTTCGTTTTCTACTATGATTAAACAACCAATGTCATGCTTGTTCATTAGGTTGACAGCATCTCTCACCGTTGCGTCGGCTCCTATGGTTATTACCTTATGAACCATAATAGATTCAACTTCCACTGACATAGACAATCACGGGACAGTCTTTGCTCTAGGTCCGTATAAAAAACTTTTACATCAGAAATTAAGACTCCTAGTTAGTTTTTATGCACCATAGATAGAATCAGAAACACGAGAATGCCCGAGCTATTTGACGAGGGACGGTTCCTTAATAGTAGCGTTTTCAGTTCAACTACATGATCCATAAAGCCGTAATTCCCCTTATTTCGGTACTCACGTCCAAATCTGGAATACAGCTTCTTTGGGGTCATTTTCTCCGTTAAAACTGCTCCTGAGCTAAGGATTCTTTCGAGTCTTCTCTCAAAGTCCTCTAGTCTTTCCGGAACCTCTCCTAGCTTTAATAAGTACTAATCCGATAGCTAAACTGTTGATGATTCTGGTGCCTGTCTTCCCGAAGATTTCTTTCAGCGTTCTGTTACTGACTTGTCAAGCGATTTGTCTGACTTGTTTTTCTTTGTCATCAGGCTCTTCTCAAGCTAGGCTATGTAGAGTCCGATGATTTTGTTCATCCTTTTTGGAGGGATCCATCCGTCTTTCCTAAGCTGTTTAACTACTTTGATCAGGAGATGCTCAACATGATCAACCCTGACTATATCGGTCAAAGTTATCAAACCGATGAGTTTCTCACGATTCACAATGGGAAGCTTTTTGATACTCCGTTTTAACATCAGCCTCGCAACCTCCTCCAAATCCATATCAACATTGCCTAGAACTAGAGGTGCGGACATGATTTCCGAAACCTGAACTTCTTCAAGGTTCTCAGATTGGCCGACGATCCTCTTCAAAACGTCTCTTTCCGTTACTATCCCAACAGGCTTTCCGCTTTTCTCCACAACCAGACAGCCGATTTCATTCTCGTTCATAAGCTTCACAGCGTCTCTGACTCTTGTGTCGGCTTCAACGGTTATCACGGCTTCAACCATAACATCTTTAACGTTCATACGAAATCGCCTAGGACTCCACTAGGTTTTGCCTCGTATAAGTCATATGAAAATCAAGTAAGTATTTCAGCTCTCTACCAGAATTGTTCGAAGTGTGCCTCATCTGCACCAAACATATGAACCTAGAATGGTATTTCCCAATGACGGCGATGAGCATTTGCGAATGCATTCTTCACCCCAACCCTCCTAACATAGACGTCCATAGGCCGCATCCATAATTTCTGCCAGTAGATACACGTGCCGACTGAGATTCTGATACTAATTCTTGATACAAATCTAGAATTCAGAAGGCTTAAACTTACGCCCACAGAGGATACTAAAAATTGAGTACAACTCAGTTAGGCACGCACATGTGATGAAACATGCCTAAGACGCACCTAAGGCAGTCCTCCACAGCAATAATCCTGTGTTTTGTCATCATCAGCTACTATGTGCTATGGCTCCAATTTCCAATGGTTGCGACCGCGCAACAACAAGACAATCCATACACAGGTAAACCATTGTACCCAATAAAGATAAACGAATCAGGTATCCCAGTAGGCGCCAACGCAACCTATCGGATATTTCTGCAAAGTGATCACATGTACCATGTATATTGTTATGGAGAATGGGTTGAGCACAGTACCGATCCCAAAACAGACTATGACATTTTCGTCTATGATCCCGCAGGCTGGTTAGTTTCGTCTCACACTGAGGCGGCAGGATTGCCGGAACACCTGGGAACCACCGTTGACGATCCATTCTTCATCCCTACTGAAACGGGCAACTACACCTTCATGATAAAAAATGACCCACGAGAAAGCGAAGGGGAAAAAGAAGCCACACTTATGACAATTGAACACATCGAGTGTAATAGGCTCTACACACAAAATTTGCAAGGCAAAATAAATGACAAACCTGTGGAAGGCACAAGCTGGGCCTATGAATTCTACACCGATAGCAAACACATCGAGGTGTGGATTGACGTGCCATATAGCCTAGACATGTACGAAGCCCGATTATATCCCGTGGCAAATCCCACAAAAAACATAGGCACCACATTAAACAACGTACCTCTGGCATGGGAGCCCGGATTGTATGAGGAGCTTCATCAAGGCTACGGCGGATACAACCTGAACAGTACTGGATTTAGGAATCCAGACGCTACGGCAAGCTGCGAATATCCCGGACAAGATATGCTAATCAACTATACTCACCCTGACGACGGAAAAACTCTATATCACCTAGTTTTGATAGGTGAAGAAGGAGCAGGCGAAATCAGCTTCGAAGTCAAGACGGAATTTGATCCACGCGCGCAGAATCCTACTTACACGGACTATCTGAGCAAGCCAGTTTCGCCTATGAGGATAAGAGGGTCACAAATTCCGATAGGCGAAGATTGGACCTACGTCTACAGTCTAAGCGAAAACCATTCTTATCACGTATATTGCTATGGAGACTGGATCGATTACACTGCCGATTCGGCGAAGACGGATTATGACATTTACGTTTACAGTCCTGCGGATCAGCTAGTTTCGTCTCACACTGAGGCGGCGGGACTGCCTGAGCACTTGGGAACAACCGTGGACGACCCCTTCTTCATCCCCACTGAAACGGGTAACTACAGCTTCATGATAAAAAATGACCCGCGAGAAAGCGCAGGGGAAGAAGAAGCCACACTTATGGTTATCGAGCATCTTGACTGCAACACATGGTATCAGCGTTATTTGCATGGCAAGGTAAATGATGAACCCACGGAGTACTCCAGCTGGGCTTATGAGTTCTCTACTAACGGTAGTCATGTGGAAGTTTGGATTGATGTGCCAGGCAGCCTTGATATGTATGAAGCTAGACTGTATCTGATGGCTAATCCTTCAAGGAATGTAGGCACTACACTAAACGATGTACCATTGGCATGGGAGCCTGGGCTCTACGGAAGCCTCAAGACTGTTAACAATCCTCAGGCTGCTTTCGGCGGATTTAATCTAGATGATAGGGGATATAAAAATCCAGATGCCATGGCAAGCTGTGAATATTCGGGAAAAGATATGCTGATTAATTACACATCACCCTATGAATCAGAGCTTATTCTCTACCACCTTGTTCTATTAGCTGAAATTGGGCAAGGCAATGTCAGATTCATGGTCAAAACAGATTTTGATCCTCCACAACTAAGTATCAGAGACCCTGTGGAGCGGGCATACCCGAGTAATGAGACAAGAATAATAGCGGACGTATTTGACGAAACTGGATTAGAAAGGGTTCGGTTGACCTATACTGAAGATAACTGGTTGACGTCGGCTTCCGTTGACATGGCTGAGGATGAGAATGGCACGTACAGGGCAACCATACCCAGACAACCTGCTGGAACATTTGTGAAATACAAGGTATTAGCTGAAGATGTTGCTGGAAACCTAGCAGAAGTTGCAGGTAATCTCACCGTGAAGAACCCGATCCAAATACAGATCTCTCTATCTCAATATGTCTGTAACGTCGATGAGGCTGTGACGGTTAGCGGATCGATATCGCATGGAGGAACCGTTGTAACATTAAACTACACATGCGGTAACACAGAATTGCTGAAATCGGTGAATGCCGATTCTAGTGGCTTATTCAGCGACTCATACAGCCCTTCCAGTTTTGGCATGTGGACAATTACGGCGAGTTGGCCTGGCGACCAAACTCATTTCGAAGCTTTGAGTAACACTGAGGGTCTGGCTGTAAGCAAGATACGTCCATCCTTAACTTGCAATGTCAGCGCCGGATCATTGAGCCTGGGAGAAGAAATCATCGTGAGCGGATCAATTGATCCGATTATAGATTTCGCTCTCGTCAGATTAGTATT
>CAYGBA010000079.1:0-3335 GCA_964347995.1 uncultured Candidatus Bathyarchaeia archaeon
AGAGATGTGAAAATACTCAAGCTATTGCAGAATGACTGCAAAGTGACTGCAAAGCAGATCTCTAAGAAGATTGGTAGTCCTATCACCACGGTCTACTCGAAGATAAAAAGAATGGAAGAAATAGGTGTAATAAGGCACTACAAGGCTATCTTAGATTCAAGGAAACTCGACAAGGGAACAACTGCTTTCATACTAGTGTCATTTGCATACCGCCCGGGAGGCAGAGAAAAGCCACTATCACAGAGAGGCGTGGCAAGAGAGATCGCTGCATTCCCAGAGGTACAAGAAGTACACATAATCACCGGAGGGTGGGATATTCTCATTAAAGTAAGGGCTGACCATGTAGATACTTTGGGAAAGCTTGTGATGGACAAACTACGGACGGTTGAGGGAGTAGAAAACACATTGAGTTGCATAGTCTATGAAACAGTGAAAGAAACCACAGACATCCTCACGTGAACATGAACTCTCTCTGCGGTGAAGATACCAAACGCGCCCTAGCCGGGCTTCACTTAAACCATTTGTCCTGTTTGACCGTGTCGACCTTGATTTCCTGCTCTCTGCCGCAGTTCTGGCAGACACACCGCTTCTTGATGTCCCTGAACCATTCCATTCCGTTGCTATACGGGTCCGTGCAGAGAGTTTCAAGGACGACAAGGTCCCCCTTACAGTTTTCACATCTCAGCGACATCTCTAATAACCTCCTCCGCGATATTTCTTAACGACAAGAGCATACCTACATATATTTTTATTGCTTGTGCCCGCGCTACGTTTGAGGCGCCTTGAGGACTAGTGAATAATGTTGATCGTTACATTCCTGATAGGCGGCTTTTTGACCAGACTCTGTACCAATGTTTCAGAGTTTCATCCCTCCGCTCATCCCTTTCAGCCTCATAAAAGTCTGAATAGCGATCATGTTTTACAGCATCTTCAATCGATACGCCCTCCGCCATCAGCCTCTTCATCTTGTCTCTGACAGCCTCGAACCATTCAAGCTGAATCTCGATCTCCGATTTGTCACAAAGGGGGCCATGCCCAGGCATTACGGTCTCAACATCCATGTCAAGTATCGTCTTAAAAGCATCAATCCACAAATCAGGATCCGCAGATGGATCGCCCCCCCAAGGGAACGTCCTAGCGAACACTATGTCCCCTGCGAACAGAACTCGGTCGTCAGCCACAAAGACAACACTTGAACCCGCTGTGTGGCCGCCCATGTGGATCATCTGAACGCCATCGAGAGCGAATCGTTCTTCAAAGACTTTTGTGGGTAGCACGATGTCAAGTCCTTCATATAGCCATGCTTTTTCAGGTCTCATTTTCCGCACTTCCTCAAGCATCCTCTCCACGTTTGTCCAAGCACTTCTAAGATTCTCTTCCATTATCTCCTTAAGTAGTCGGTGAGCCACAATCTCACAGTCTTCGAAGGCTTGATTTCCAAATACGTGGTCTCCATGATAATGCGTCAGCAGCAGATGGGTTACAGGTTTCGAAACAACCCTTGGAATGCTACGGCGGAAATCTGCGCCAGAAACGGGATACTGCGCATCAACAGCAGCGACAAAGTCTTCAAACAATATAATGCCAACATTTCCACCAGTCTCCCCTTCCGTGTTCGCAAAGACTCTTTCTGATATCTTGTTCAGCTTCATCTAAACACCTACCTATTCCCCGCTGAAAAGCAGCTTTAAAACATTCTAGGTGGTATATATTCAGGAGTATTCTTAGTGGTTCAGCACAATAATTTATGCCTTAAGTGCCAGCACCAATGAATGCGCAAACGAGTCATCTTCAACGGGGATAAGATCCATTGGATTGTGAGGCCATTTGCCTGAATAGAAAGTCTGGACTGAAATGACTTTGAAACCGGTTTGTTCAAGAGTCTGGATGAGTCTTTCTTCCGTCGCTATTGCTCCGTAGCCATGCTTTTCTGCTAGAGTTACGCTTCTTGACTTTTCTTTGAGCCAGAGAGTTGCCAGAGCCAAGCGACCGTTGGGTGTTAGTGTTCTGTGCAATTCTTCAAAGGCTTTCTTTGTGTTTGGGATATTGTCCAAGCCGAAAAACGATGTGGCGCATGGAATTTTGTGGGGCTGGATGGCAAGATGTTTGCCGTCCAATACACGGAGAGAAATCCTATCATAACTATTCTGCTTTTGAAGTTTGAGTTTTGCACCACGCAGCGGCCTTTCATCCACACCTATTCCTAATATTATGGTCCCTTCTCCCAAACATTGGGACAGAACCAAAAGCAATCCCCCATTCCAGACACATTATCCAAAACTATTTTTTCGTCCGAAACGCCTTCAGCCAGTTCGTTCAGAAGGGCGTTGTCCGCTTCCTTCAGCTCCTCACAAAGGTAAGACCAATACTGTCTCTGTATCTCGTCATATCTCTGAAGATTCGGAAATTCCACTTTCCAAACGAATTCGTCACGGCTCAGTTTTGGGTCTTCTATCAGTGGGATTTCATCCTTAACCTGATATAAATGACCGTTTCGGCAGAAGAGAAAACCCTCACCCAACCTGTCCTTTGATTTTGTTCCTTCGAATTGCAGGGACCCGTGGCAGACAGGACATTCAAGTATTTGCGGCAACGAGCGCTCCATTTTTCTGATACGCCAATCCAATTTTTCACATTTTGGCAAATAACGATTTTGTCTGATACGCCTAAGGTTAGATCTGACCGTTGGCACAAAACCTCTAAATAAGTGGGTGATTCAACAGTAGAGGGCAATGAGGCGGGGTTCTTGAAGCTTCTACTAGACGAAATGTACGCGGGCTTAAAGGAATACTTCCAAATCTTAGGCTGGGAAGTTGTGACAGTTCACGATGAAGGTTTGAAAGGTAGAAAAGATAGGGAGGTGGTAGAACACGCCAAGAAACATGACTTGCTGCTTGTGACTCAGGACCCTAAACCCTCAGATCTAGCTGAACTGATAGGCGCAAAATGTGTGCTTATCTCCAGCCACATGATCGCCAGGATAGCAGACGAAAAAATTAGGGAGAAATATCCCGACCTATAAAAGTGACCGTTTCCGAACAAAGGCTTGGTTAAAGAATCTTAAATTACGTGCGTATGATCCGCAATTAGGTTCTTTCAACCCATTTGGTTTTGGAATATGTTGGTATTATTGTCTCGGTGTCTTGAATCTCCGAGATACTTTGAATCTTGTCAATAACAAGATCTGCAATCCTCTTTGAGCTTGGCACGATTATTTCTCGCTCTGTTTCCAACACTGCAACCAGGTCCATTTCCCCCGAGTATATGTGAACCTCTTTGACTTCGTCAATCTTCAATAGCTTCTCCATTACCTCTTTTTCCTTTCCTGGGTCAGT
>CAYGBA010000079.1:3435-6073 GCA_964347995.1 uncultured Candidatus Bathyarchaeia archaeon
TCAAAGAGCTGGGGAAAAGTATGGAAGAAATCAGGTTATATTGGCGGTATCCTTGGCTGGCATCTGAATTGCCTAAGGAAGAAAGAGAGAAATTAACTGAGAAATTTATGAAGCTTTTAGAAAAGGACAGAGAAAAAAACGTCGAATGGTTCAGCAATGTCATGAAAGAAAGAAACAAAAACCTACCTCGTACATGC
This sequence comes from uncultured Candidatus Bathyarchaeia archaeon, assembly GCA_964347995.1. Lineage (GTDB taxonomy): Archaea > Thermoproteota > Bathyarchaeia > Bathyarchaeales > Bathyarchaeaceae. The sequence goes on from CAYGBA010000079.1 coordinate 3,633, forward strand.
GCCCGCGATTACTAAGTCAGACTAGCTCATGTCTTAGAACGAATGTAATTCTATTCCGAAGAGCAGTAATATCGTGTGACAGATTTAACTTCAAGACTCTTGGGTCCTCTTGGTAGGCTGCTTGGCACATTCAGATTCTGTCAGCAAGGTTTTTGCGCGCGCAGTGGGATATGCTCTTCCTGTCTCTCTGTCTGCCTCTCTAGCAGGGTAGACATGCATGAAAACATGGAGGTTCACATTAAGTAAAAGTCAGAATTTGTCAACAGCAGATATCTCACTTTAGCAGACTGAAGTTTTTTTCCGTCTCCCCCCGCGCACTACACTTTGTTCCCCAAAATAAGCAGATATGAACGCAACACCGGTCAACGCAGCGTATACTTTAATAAGATGCCGCCGAAATCTGAAACCAATTGGGCTGATTGGCTATGGCCAAGAACGAGATGACTTGGGATCTCTCGCAACTCGTTGAAAGCACTAACCCTAGTTCAATCCAGAAGAAACTAGAGGCTATGGTGGCCGAAGCCGGAAAAATCCGGAAAACATACCATGGCAAGATTGGGAGGCTCAATGCAAAGGGTCTCCTGGAACTCTTGGAATTAGAAGATGCCTACACGCTCGGATTTGAGGGTGTGGTCAAATATTGCCGTCTAATGTACTCTGCTGATGCGACAGATGATACCGCTAAGCAGCTTAATGATGCTGCGCGCAGGGCGTCTGTGAAAGTTGGCCAAGCATTGGCCTTCATAGATATCGAGTTGGGTAAGCTCCTTGCCGAGAAGTCATCCTTGGTCACAGATCCGGTGCTCATGGAGTACAAGCACTATCTCGAAAGGATACTGAGAAGAGTGCCACACATGCTCTCAGAGACCGAGGAACAGTTGATAATCATGAAAGATAAGAACGGAATCAATGCGTGGCAGATGCTTCAGGGTGATTGGCTCTCTACTAGAACCTTTGACATAGAAATCGAAGGGCAGATAAAGACGCTTCCCTATGGTAAGATAATAGGATTGTACCAGAGTCCAGATCGTGATCTTCGGAAACGAGCAAACCAAATAGTCTATGAGAATCTTGGGAAGGATGAAATCGTCTGGGCGAGCGCTATCCGCGCCGTGTGTGAAGACCATCTGCAAATGTGTAAAATGCGGAAGCATCCAGCCCCAATGACCCAGAGCCTGATCGCCAACGATGTTGACCAACAGACCATCGACAGCCTAATGAAGACCATCAAGAAAAATGTGGGTCTGTACCAGAGGTATCTTAGGTTAAAGGCCAAACTGATGGGCCTAGACAAGTTGGCCAACTACGATGTGGTTGCGCCTCTGCCGAACGCTCCCGAAATGGATTATGAGTGGGAAGAAGCTCGGAAGGAAGTTGTGGAAGCCTACATGGGATTCGACAAAGAGATAGGAGGTTGGGTCGATGAGATGTTTGAAAGGCGGCACATTGATGGTGAAGTTCGAAAAGGAAAACGATCAGGAGCCTTTTGCACTTCTTGGCTGGCCGGAAAGAGCGCCTACATCTTACAGAGCTTCAATGAAAGAATGGGCGATGTGTACACTCAAGCACACGAGCTAGGCCATGCTGCTCATGCATACCTTGGTTCAAGGGCACAGAAGCCCAGCAACTATGAGATAGGTAGCTGCATTGCGGAAACTGGAAGCATATTTGGCGAGTTACTCTTGACTGAACAGTTGCTTTCCAAAGCCAAGACAAGAGAGGAAAAGCAGGCAATCCTCGCCAACGTATTGGACGAGTTCGGCATGGCGGCTTTCCAGGTTTCCGCACGGGTCTTCTTTGAACAAAGCATGTATGACACCATAGAGCAAGGGGAGTTCTTGGACGGAGAAACTGTTGCCAAACTGTGGATTGCAGGGCGCGACGAAATCTACGGCGACTCTGTCGATTGGCTAGACGTTATGAAGTGGGAATGGACAATGAAGCCACATTATTATATAGCAAACTATCGCTTCTACAACTATCCCTACGTGTACGCTCAACTCTTTGTGTTTGCTCTATACCGATTATACAGGGAAGAAGGCGAAAGCTTTGTTCCTAAACTGAAAAGGCTCCTAGCCGCAGGTTCCAGCAAGTCTCCTCGCGAGCTTGCTGCTGAAGTAGGCTTTGACATCACCGACGAGAGGTTCTGGGAGAAAGGCATCAAGCAAGCTGAGAAATTCATTGATATGCTCGAGCAAACACTCTGAGTGCTCACGGCCTTTTTCCTATTCTTCTAGCTGCACTCTATCCAACAAGGTTTAACTTCTCACTTGACCATACAATCCTCCTCGCTAAGCACGGACTGGATTTCCTCTGATTTGTCGAAACAGTTTAGTTTGTGTTTACCTTCATAGGTCTGTGTCGGGCCGGTAGTTCAGCTTGGCATGAACGCCTGGCTTGCATCCAGGAGGACGCGGGTTCAAATCCCGCCCGGTCCACCA
>CAYGBA010000080.1:0-5910 GCA_964347995.1 uncultured Candidatus Bathyarchaeia archaeon
AAGCCTGAAGACATCAAGCAAGCCGTGCTGAAACGTGGAATCAACTGGGACTTCTACTATAACATTTTCAACTTCCAGTCTAGTCACTCTCCTTTCTTCTTCTCTCAAGCTCTTCTCTTAAAAGACGTTCTACCATGTCGGTCATAGTTTCGTCATTCTCTATGGCGTGAATCTTCGCCTTTTTCCACAGTGCATCGTCAACTCTTATGCTTGTAACTACCTTTGCCATGTTCTTTCACGTGTGTTTCATGTAATATTCGTAGTATATAAAGCTTGGCGTTTCTATGACATCATCTATAGTAGTAAAGCTTATATCGATCGATCAGATCGTAGATGCAATGTCGCGTCTATTCATCGCTCAGTTGAAACAGCCTAATACTCATGTAAATTCATTTTATTTCGTTTTAAATGTTTCAACGAATCTCACTGTGGTTTTCTCTGGAAAGAACCTATGTACATCGGCGGCTATGCCTCTTTTTGCTAGCTGTAGTCCTTCTATATACAGTGCTTCGTCGGGCACGTTTATCTTGGCAGTCCTCTTGGTTAATTTTAGATCAAACTTCTCTTCGTCCACCGCGGGTATCCTTCGGTGAATGAGAGCTACGATTCTTTCTTTCTTGGTTTTGAGTTTTCTCTTGATAGTTACTTCGTAAACAAGCGTTTTTCCGGCTAGCGGAGGGTTGAAATCTAGCTGAACCCTTCCTGAGCCCATGGTTCTTACGGTGGCGGGCTTTCCGTCGATTTCGAGCCGCATCCCTAGTTTTGGTGTGATCCCACGGGAGGTCAGTCTTCGGACGGGATACAATTTGACCTTCTCTGGGTCGCGATTCCCGAAGGCCTTCTCAGGTGGTATCTCAACTGTGGAAGGTTTGCCTATTTTGAAATCGGGCAGCTTTTCATCTAATGCCTCAAGCACCCAGCCTTCACCGACAACAACCAACGTTGGTTCACAGATCTCTCCTTCTTTGTAAAGTCCCTCTTTTTTGGCCACTTCCTCAATTGTCGTATCAAAGAATTCTCCTGTTTCCTTAACCTTCGCTGTGTAGTCCAAGTAGATGTAGTCGCCTTTTTGGACAGCCATTTATAACCATCTCATCTGTCTCTTCTCGCGTGCACTTATAGTCTGTTAAGTCTATACTTTAGCTTTATTCACTCAGGATTGGTTAGAAATATTACTTTTCCGCATGCATAGACAAACACTTGTGAAAGAGGCATTTCGATTATGAGGCGTCATGTTATATACGAATGACGTTACAGGCTGTCAAGGTCCGATGCGCCGAACACTCAAAACAGACCGATCAATAATTAGACCGTCTCTCACAAAGATCGCTGCAAACAGGATCAATACAATCCCAACGACACAAGCGATGTAAAGATAGTATCTTTCATCGCTCCTGATCAAGAACTTAAATTTTTCTATACCAAAAGCAATACCTATTTGTTCTTTCCGCACGGCAAAACGTGTGCGCAAGGCTCTCAGGTATAGTTAATGTTATATAGTCCAATTCTCTCTGGTAGCGACGGGGAGCTGGGGTAACTCGGCTGAGAGGACGGTTGGATCACCGTCGACCCTTTGAACCTGATCCAGATAATGCTGGCGGAGGGAAAAAACATAAGCGAAAAAGTGTTTCAGACTAGGGTCCTTGCAGAGATTGTGGTGTTTGCTGCTCTTTCATGCGTTTTGTATGTCTTAACACTTCCATTCTTAACACTCCCTTATGGCGGTTCAGTCACTGCAGGTTGTATGGTACCAATTATCTGGCTGTCCTTTAGGAGGGGAACTAAGATCGGTGTATTTGGGGGTATAATCTTTGGACTTGTCGCGTTGCCTATTGACGTTATGCGTCTTCCTTTCTCTCCAATAGTACATCCTGTGCAGGTTTTGCTTGACTACCCAGTACCTTTCGGAGCGATTGGTTTAGCTGGCTTACTTAGACCGCGGCCCTCGGGCAGAATTCTTCGCCCTCTGGGTGGAGTCGCAATTGCCACTCTAGGAAGATTTCTCTCGCATTTTTTTGCAGGAATATTCTTTTGGAGTACTCTTGGTCTTGACGGAATCATCTATTCAGCAGTTTACAATGGTAGCTTTCTAACTGGCGAATTCATAGTAAGCATCATAATAGTGTACATAATAGTCAAGAAGAGGCTTCTGGAGATTTATCTGTAGTTCTTTGTTTGGAGCTGATGAAATGGCAAAGCTGAAAACAGGGATTAAGCGATTTGACGATTTGGTGGGGGGAATAGAATCAGGCTCCCGCACCATCTTATATGGTCCCGTTGGCTCAGGAAAGACCGTTTTTGCTATGCAGTTTCTGTGGCAGGGACTCCAAGAAGAAGAAACGGTTTCGTTTGATGTCATGGACAAGCCTTTTCCGCGACTAAGATGGTACTTCAAGACGTTCGGATGGGATATTGAGCCATATGAGCAGAAGAAGAAATTCATCTCTATTCAAGCCTTTCCCCACTTTGAGCCGTATCCTAAAGACCCTCGTGTGATTTACTTCAGCTTGGATGATTTCGAGGAGATGAAGCGTATAGACAAACTGCTATCTGATGGTGGTGTGACAAGGTTCGCCGCAGGAGATTTTCATGAACAGTTCTTCGCTCTTTACGAACTCAAGTATATGCTTCCTGTGGAGAACTGGACGATCAACTGGTGCTACTTCGATAAAATAGTAAACTTGGACATCATGACGGCTGCAGCACAGAAGGACATGGCAACCCAGCGAGCAGTTGATCTGGATTTCGGCACCGCCAATAACATAATCTTCTTCCGCACCGATGAAAAGACCTTCCAACGTGAGATGCGTATCGTGAAAATGGAAGGTCACTCTCACCCATTGGAGTGGTTACCCTTCAAAATCACAAAAAAGGGCATAGCGATGGTAAAGACATAATTTTCTCTTTATGTAAAGTCCTTCTGGAGAGATTTGTTTGGGAAAACTTTCCACCGGTGCTTTACGAGATCTACTCCGCTTCGTTAAAAAAACCCCAGCCCTCATAGTTCCTCCTATGCCTGGTTTCGATGCAGGTGTTCACGAACTTGGAGATGATATGTGTATCGTCATCGCAACTGATCCCTGTTTGGGCGTTCCTAGGGAGTGGTTCGGATGGCTCCTCATCCACTATTCAGCCTCTGATGTAGCCCTGTTCGGTGCTAAACCCCGCTTTTGCACCGTCAATATATTGGCCCCTCTTGGAACGAGCAAAACAGTCTTTGAGAAAGTCATGGAGCAGGCTGGCGGAGCTGCGGAGGAAATAGGGATGAGCATTGTTACTGGCCACACGGGCACTTATGAAGGTCTATCAACCCTTGTTGCTACCTGTACAGCCTATGGGTTCATACAGAAAGATGAGCTTATCACCCCCGCAGGGGCTCGGCCTGGGGACTGCTTACTATGCACCAAGCCGATCGGCCTTGAGACCCTTGTCAACTTCGTCTTAACCCACAAGAGACTTGCGGGAAAACTGTTTGGACCAGCGCGAACGCGTCAACTTGCAGAATATGTTAGGATGCAGACCTGTGTGGAAGATGCACTTGCGCTTGCCGGAACTGGCGGCGTATCCGCCATGCACGACGCCACAGAGGGAGGGCTGGTTGCAGCATTGAACGAGATGGCGGATGCTTCCAACGTGGGATTCTTAGTGGACTTTGCAAAGCTTCCTCTAGCTACCGAAACTCAAGAATTGGTAGAACGTTTCCGTCTGACCTGGAAGCAAACACTGTCTATGTCATCCACTGGAACTTTACTTGCAGCTGTGTCTCCTGATAAGAAAGATGAAATAATAGAGACGCTTTCAGGACGAGAATTTGTTAATATCGTTGGATTATTCTCTGAGAGTGAAGAACGATTGATTAAATATGGAGGCAAGAAGCTCAGGTTTCCCAGAAAGGCAGATGACCCCTACGCTAAGATCTTTGCAAGTGTGAGTTAGGGCAAACCTTCACCTTTCGATGCTGTCTGCCAAAACTACGCAATAAGCATTCTAGCTCGCACTGCCTTATTGTGTATTATATGCCTTTAACGCCGTTTCATTTGGGTCCTGGGTTGCTGATTGGCCTGTTGCTCTTCAGTTACATTGATTTCCCCACCTTTTTGGTTGCCAGCGTTATTGTCGAAGTGGAACCGATTGTAATCCTAGCTTCTGGCCTAGACTATCCGCTTCACGGTTTCTTTCATTCTTTCTTGGGAGGAACTCTGGTTGCGTTTCTCCTAGCTGTGGTGATGAGCAAGGTTAGGGAGTCTCTTTCGCCTTTGTTGTCGTTTTTCAAGCTTGAGCATAAGTCATCGTTGAAGACTATTCTAATAGCTTCTTTGTCTGGTATTTACGTTCACATACTGCTTGATTCACGGATGCACATGGATATCCGACCTTTTTACCGGCTAGATTTCAATCCCCTCCTAGGCAGCAGCGCATTACCTGGATTGGAGGTGTACATGCTGTGTTTTTGGTGCTTCATTGGAGCAGCAGTCATCTATGTAATCAGACTGTTTCTAATCTGGAGAAGAAAACCGAAAGACAATCAAGAATAGGGAATTCCACACGGAAAAGAAAAGATTCTTCTGAGTCTCCCTAGGTACTATCTGTTATGGAAGAAGAGTGCAGCCTGTGTGGTAGAGTGTTTCCATACTACACTCTTAGACGTTGTTCGCGATGTAGACGACTCTACTGTGGAGACTGTATCACCTTCACTTGGGATAGGGATGTTTCTAGACATGCGGCGGTATGTCTGAACTGCGCGAGGAGAAGTGTCTCACCGAGAAGGTTTGGGGGCAAATATACTCCGCTCAGTGTTTACTTGGCTCGACGGGCAAGATATGTGAGTGTTGTGACGCTCAGCCTGCGGAAAATCGAAGAGATTATTGGAAGAGATTTGCCTTCTTCAGCTTTTGACTCTCAACAATGGTGGACGAATTCGCGGAACAGCGTTCAGGGGCAGGCTTGGTTGGATGTTGGATGGATGGTAGATAGTGTAGATTTAGGTCAAAGGATTGTAACCTTCAAGGGAGGGAGAGGAAAGACCGCGAAGGCTCGCAAGAAGACTAGGAGCTGGAGAAGGGGCACAGCAGAGTGGATGAAGAAGACTCCTCGCCCAACCACGCCTCGAAGACGTAGGAGGCCATCCAAGACCAGAATATCTAGGGCTATGGCTAGGCTTCGAAACATAGAGCGGGAAAGGGCGTCTATGCGGCAGTACCGTGGTAGGTTCAAGCCTAGGCCAGCGTTAGAAAAGAAACTCTACAAACCAGACGCCAAACCAGAATAGTTATGATTCCTTAATCATACATTCTGTCAGTCTTTTGCATGTTAGGCATTCTTCTGGAATCTGTGCGCCCCTCGTAAATAGCTTTAGATATCCAAAGTAGTGTGGACAACTTGATTGTCTTTCTCTCATGATGCTTCCTGATCTGTTTCTGAATCCTAGGCTTTCCTTGTCGAAGACGACGTCGATTCGAGATTTGCAGTGCGGACAGGCATAGTAGGTTTCTCGGGGCACTTTCGAGTGGTCAACTAACATAATCAGCTGATCAAACTTCTTTCTGCACTCTGGGTTGGGGCACTGCACGGGTTCTCGCCCAAATATATTACGTCTTAAGATACCCTATAAATCTTTCTGTTGCGCCATTGCGCACACCATCTCATGGTTATATTGCTTCTCTATTAGAATAGAAATGTATTGGATTCAAAGTTTTTTGACGTTCATAGCTTTTGTACCTTTTTCTGTTCTTTTGACTTCGAACTGAACTCTGTTTCCAATTTTCAGTGGCTTTTGTGCAACAAGTTTTTTACATCTCTTCTTCCAAGACATTCTCAGGCGCAGGCAGGAGTGAACTTCTGATGAACGAAAGGAAATGTGAAAAATGCGGTGCCAGCTTAACTGATGACGACGTGATGAAGGTTAAATTT
>CAYGBA010000081.1:0-5518 GCA_964347995.1 uncultured Candidatus Bathyarchaeia archaeon
AAAAACGCCGTTTTGGCGCTTTTTCCCCACTTTTTGTATGTAGAAGGCTGCTGGTCCCCCCTTCAACATTCCTGCTGGAGATATTATCGCCCCTGCCTTTTTCGCCGCTGTTCTACGGTCCCTCCATCCCTCCACCCAAGTCGCGGCGTGAATGGCGTTCATGAACAACTGGGGGTCCTGCATGTATGCTGTGTGATTCATCATTATTCGATTGACCTCACGAGCCATGCCATCCATGGTGACGGGATATTCAAAATGATAGGCGGCCAGTACGCAGGCGATCTCTTGTGAGCGTCCTACGCCGAAGGCTGGGATCAGGACTGTTCCTCCGTTCTCCACCACTTCGGTGACGTTTTCCACAAATTCTTTTTCTAGAGTTTTTCTGTCGGTATGGTCTTCATCAGCATATGTGCTTTCCATTATTAGGGCGTCAAGATTGCCGTAGTCTCTATCCGCGCCACGGAGAAGACGTGTGTCTTTAGTATTATAATCGCTCGTGTAGACAAGCTTCTTCCCATCCGCCTCCACCAAAGCTTGGGCGCCCCCAGGCAAGTGTCCCGAGTCTAAAATCTGGAATTGCATGTCTCCTACGGTTTGTTTTTTTCTAAAATCAAGATTGACACAGCTATTCAACATGGATCGCAACTCAAGGTACTCGAAGGGGAGATAGTAACCCGATAGATGTATGAAATCAGAAATCAACGTTTTAACCAAATCAAAGGTTAACTGCGTTCCATACACGGTTTTTTTCTCTTGAATGTGAAAAATAGGAATTGCACCCGAATGATCCAGGTGACAGTGAGTTAAAATGATGGCATCCACCTCCTTGGGTGGAACGTGCATCGGAAACCCCGGTTCATGATTTATCATAACGCCGTAGTCGAGCAGCAGCTGAGTCTTCTCAGTTTTGACGGCAATCGCTGCTCTCCCAACCTCTCTTGCCCCTCCGAGGAACTTCGTTTTCATCGGGATCGTGTTCACACTCCGCTTTTTTCCAAACCTGTTGCGGTAGTCTTGAACTGGTTTAGGTGTATTCTAACATTTAAATAGTAACCTTTCTCGCAATTCTCTGACGCTGCCCTTACCAACCTCTTTCTTACCAACCTCAGAACGGCGTCAACATTAAGTTCAATAAGAGGCATTTCATCTATAGTCAGAGCGTCATATCTCTTGACTTAATTGTAGATTTGAATTTTGCCAGCGTAGAGGCTCATAAATATTTTTTTATGGTCTTCCAACGATGGTGACGGCACCGACAGAGAACGGGCCTCCCAGGTTATGAGCAAATCCCGTCTCTGCGTCCTTCACTTGTAATCCTTCGGCTTTACCCAACACTTGTCTAGTAAGCTCCACAACCATTCTGCATCCGGTGGCACCTATTGGATGCCCAAAGCATTTCAATCCCCCATCTGGGTTTATCGGAAAATCGCCGTCTATTGCGGTAACGCCCTCTTTTATCAAGCTTGCACCTTCGCCAGCTTTGCATAATTTCATGTCTTGGTAATTTATGAGTTCCGTGATTGTGAAGCAGTCGTGAACTATACCGAAATCAATCTCTTTTCGGGGGTCTTCTATTTCAGCTTCTTTGTAAGCCGCTTCCGCCGCCTTTACGTTTGCTGGAAAACTCAAAAAGGTTTCAGTTGGTCTGAGCCATGGAAAGAGAGTTTCAACAGCCATACCCGAGGCTTTTATCGTTGCATATTCGTCTCCCACATATTCCCTTGCAATTTCCGGTCTCGTCAAAACCACTGCCGCTGATCCATCAGACATCGCGCAACAATCGAACAAGCCAAGTGGGTAGGCAATGATTGGTGCGTTCATTGCTTTATCTATAGTTATTTCTCTTCTGAAATGAGCCTTTGGGTGTCTTGCTCCATTATAGTGATTCTTGACTGCAACTCTCGCAAGGTCTTCTTTCGTCCATCCCCATTCTTTAAATGCTCTGTTTGCAGCCATCGCAAACATAGCTGGTGCTGAAGCCATGGTTAGCGTTGGGTCGGGAAACATCGTTTCAATACCGGGTAGCCCCCGGGACCCCTGATCCAAGATTTTCTCCACACCGCAAGCTAAAACGATGTCATATACTCCAGACGCCACCGCGTATGCTGCATTTCTAACGGCGTCCATTCCCGTGGCACAGTAGTTTTCTACCCTTGTAACCGGTTTGCCAAATAGTTTAAGTGGATCAGAAAAATTGGTGCCCGCCACTCCACTGAAACTATAAAAGGTGCCACACCAAACTGCTTCGATGTCCTTTTTTAGGTCAACGTTTGCCTCTTTGCATGCCTCGTAGGTTGCTTCCACGAGGAGATCTTCTGCGTCTTTCTCCCATATTTCCCCGAATTTTGTAACTCCGGTGCCCATTATGGCAACTTTGTCTTTTATTCCTCCCATTTTGTTACCTCCTTTTATGCTCTTATCGGTCTACCTCTCCAACCATAATGTTTGAAATCTGATTTTTCGTTCAACAGTCTAAATGTTAGCTCAATAGGTGTGTCTATCTGTATGTCCTTTGGTTCGCAATCCACTATCTCGAGGAACATTCTGCATCCGTCATCTAAGTCAACAACGGCTCTTACTCCCGGATTGATTCCATCTCCCTCAGTGTTTCCCGGACCAATCAAGTAATCTAAGGTATAGGTAAAAACCTTGCCACGTCTTGCAAGCTTTACTTCTTCATAATTATCTTTGGCGCCACATACCATACAGCATCTACCTAGAGGATAAGACAATGTTCCGCAATTCTTACACTTCATCCCGTAAAGCGGCAGAATTGATTTTTCATCTCTCCAATACATGACGTGAGCCACTTTCGACCATTTGGGCCACGTCGTCTCACGAACTCTCCTGAAATCTGCATACTTCTCATACGTTGGAAGCGTTCTGCTCGATTTTACATTTACAGTGACGCCCTTTTTCTTCCCCTTTATTTCTTCTATCTTATCGGTGGTTCTCACGACAAAGGCGTCGCTTCCATCGCCATAGCTCGCGCACAAAACTCTTTCATCAGGATTTGCAGTTTCTAATGCGGAAACCAGCAGTAACAAGCAATGCGGTGTGCCGGTTATACCCACACTCAAAAAGAGCGGGTCCTGTATTTTTTCCATTTCAACACCGAGTAATTGTGGAGATCGAAGATACGTTCTCGGATCCGGTGCATAGAAAGCTATCTTAGAAATATCCTTCGGAGCTAAATTACATTTCTTCATTAATCCTGCTATGGCCTCAGGCAGGTTTTTCATAAATCCATACTTTAAGTCAAGCTTGGGTTCAAAGTCCTTTGGGTAATCATCCACATCTCTTCTCCAGGGACCCGGTATCGCGTCCGTTACAGTGTAGAAATCTTCTATTTCTGCGATGCCATCCTCTCCGATAAGCAGAGCCGCAGCACCGTCACCAAATATTTGTTCATAGATAGAAGCTGGTGTTGCAACTCTACGGTCCGCAGATACGACGAGAATTTTTCTCGCTGTTTTTGCTCCTACTGCATCCATTGCAGCTTTTACTGCGATTGTTCCAGCCCTCAGAGAATTAGTGAAGTCGGAGGTGAGAATGTCTTTTCTCAAATCGAGGGCGGAGGCAATTAGAGAAGAACTCTGTTTTTCTTTGAATGGAGAGGTGGTGGTGGCAAAAAATATTCCATCAATATCTTTCGGGTCGATTCCGTTCAGACAATCGAGTCCCGCCTCTGTAGCCATTGTTAAGCTGTCTTCATCCCATGCTGCAACCGCTCGCTCTCCAGGCATAACAATCGGGATGCCCGATGCTCTCGCAATTTCGTCTCTACTTAATCTCCATGTTGGAATGTATGCTCCATAAGATAATATCCCTACCATTAACCATCACCGTTTAAGGATTTAGAGTTTTCAAAGTATGCAAACCAATATATAACATTTCGTTCAGTCCTCAATTGAGCGATGTTCATTCTTTCTTCTTGTTGCTCTTGTAATATTCACATTTCTCCGCCATTTCCTCCAAACAGAAGAAGGCACGAATGTTAAAACATGTTCCATTTCCACAACACACATCGTTAAAAGAGAAGGCAGATGTTGGTAAATCTCCTTTCTTCTCACAAAAATCGAAACTCGTTCTGCCTCTATCTTCCTCCGTAGCCATAGAGTAATATTTACATTTTATGCAGCTCTTCATTTCTTAGGTCTCCTGTTCTCCGACCAGTTTTCACCCTCTACAGCTCTAATGACTAAAGTTTTTTTAGGTAAGGTTTAAACGTATCTACACTGTTTTTAACGAATCAACACTATTTTCGCTTTCGGAAGATCTTGCAGCCGTCCATGTTTTAGAACAGTGTGTTCTGAAAAATAGTATTATCAATGGGTAGTCTCATCTTCTCAGGCGTAGCGCGCTGGTGAAAGGCGAGATTAATATTGCAAACATCAAGGTTAAAGAAGTGTCTAGTTGCGACGATAGTTTTGGGAGTTCTAGTATCGTTGGCTACTGGACTAGTTATGAATGAACAAGGAATAGGCATACCTGAAATCAACCATTATGGTCACCCTCTGGTCTGGCGGGTAACTAATTTGAATGGTCCTACCGAATATGTCTTAACTAGCCTTGCTATAGACATTGCATTTTGGATCATCGTTTCGTTAGTTGCTTTATTCGTCTTTAATGAAATTGTAGTTCCTAAGTTGGGAATAGACGTTAATTACAGGACACTATTAACGCATTTAGTCTTGTTAATTCCTCTCGGCCTTGTCATGGATTTCGTTCATGAGGTAGGTCACGCCATGTGGGGAACTGCTGTAGGTGGAAGGCTTACCTATATGAAGATAGCCTATCTAGAGATCTATCCTCGACTCGCTATAACCTCACAATTCCAATTGGGATTAACAAGCGTCGATGGACTAGCGACCAATTTTGCATACGGTTTTATGCTTCTAGGCGGTTCCGTGACAACCAATATTGCCGCATGGTTGATAGGCCTAATTCTATTCAAAACAAATCTTGGAAACAACACAAAGGTTGCACTGAAGGTCTTAGGTCTCTTCGGCATCCTCGACCTTCCCTTTTATGTTTTCTTTCCTCAGATAGGGCTACGCCACTGGATCTTATTCGGCGGTTTTAGACCCGAACCTCTCCTAGGAGCAAGAAAGATGGGTATACCGGATCCAGCGTTTTACTCAATGTTTGCTCTATCAACTCTTGGACTTGTCTTTCTTTACTCTAAACCCCTATGTGAGAAGGTTTGGAAGAAGACGAGAACAACAATTGGGGGTTTGAAATTGACCTTCGAAACTAAAATGTGGAAACCATTATTTGGAGCTGTAGTCTGCGGAGTTCTCATTTCATTGGCTACTGGAGCCATTGAGAATCCCCCGGAAGCCAGCATAATTGGAGCCACATATTATGGTCATCCCCTTGTCTGGAGAGTGACCATGACTACTGTAAACAACACTACAAGTTTCAGATTCGCTGATCTAGCCTTAGACGCATTATTTTGGGCAACCATTTCCTTCGTAGCCCTAGCAGTAATGCAGCGGTTCTCAAAGCGTTCTAT
>CAYGBA010000082.1:0-5296 GCA_964347995.1 uncultured Candidatus Bathyarchaeia archaeon
GACACTATTTCGGCTCAATGCTCTACCACAACACGAAAGACATCCTCTACGTCAAGGAGAAAATGGGTCACAAACGTCTGGAAAACACTATGATCTACACACACCTGGTGAGCTTTGAGAGTGACGAGTGGATTTGCCGGGCTGCGAAGGATATCCGGACAGCCAGCGACTTGATAGAGCAAGGGTTTGAGTATGTCACTGACTTTAATGACGCGAAACTCTTTCGGAAACGCAAGTAGCCAGCCGGGTTCCAATCCCGGTCCCTCTTTCCTTTTTTTCTGATTTCGAATGTAGAAAGGGACTTTAAGCTATCAATCTTCACAGTTATAGAGGGATGCAGGTGAAAATGTCTAAGCTTCGGGTTGGGTTGCTGTCTCTCATAGTGTTAGTGCAGGGGCTAACGCTTGTTGGCGGATTTATGGCCTATCAACAAATGTCTGAAGAGTATTGGGAATTAATGTTGATTCACAAAAAGATGTTGCGCCAATATGCAGGAATCATTATTGAGCCTGGCATGCCGCCTAATCCCTTAATTCTTATTGCTCACAATGTGCCCCTTCTGCTCTTAGTTCTCTTCGGTGCATCTTTGGCAATCGTGTTACTTGTTGATGAAGTGCAGGGCAGAAAATGGTGAACTATCCCTCTGTTTTCTCTTCCTTCGCTCCTTCTATGCTGAGAAATACGGCGGCAAAGCTCACGGCTACGATAAAGACCAGAATTAAATCGCGGTTGTCTCTTGCGAGTCTCCGAAGAAAATACCCCGGGTCACTATGTAACATAGCCCAAAGCAAGAAGGCTGCTGCCCACGTTGCCACTATCCCGAAGCAACGCCAAATATTGAACCTCATTCAGATCCCTTTTTGCCGCCGTGCTCCTGGTTCTCGTGGTCAATTACCACGTCAGGATCGTCATGCGTGAATTCGCAGAAGCTGCAGTGCCACCCTTCCAGCAGAGATTTCCGATACACCACTGGCTTTTCCCTCTTCGCTCGTTCACCTTCTTGTATCCAAACTATAATAGCCTATTGTTCTGAGGTGTTACGTAAGGTGAGGTTGCGTTGAAAGAATGGATGTGTGTGCAGGTCAGTCATCACAAAGATGTAAGTCCAACAATCGAGAAATTTCAAAGGAACGGGTGGCATCTCCACACCTATCAAGCAACTGGGCAGGCAGCCCTTGTCTCTCATTACTTGCTGTTTGAAAAAGGCGAATGACACCACCCTAAGCCTCAACTTCCCTCTTTTTTCAGACAAAGACTTTAAAGAAGATTGTTGACACTGCTGGTGGGATGAACAGAACAATGCCAGAAGAAAAAGTAGAGTTCAAATGGCTAGATGTCAAGTTAATTGGAAGCGATACGGTGGTCTTCAAGCTTGAGGACGGAACTATGATAAAGGCAAGAGTTGAAATCGCTCGGGCAGGTGTTTCCACTACTTTGAAGAATCCTGACGGATCACCTCTTTATCACGCTGATGCAGGACTGCGAATCACGATTGTTCCAAAGACCAAAAAGTTCTTTATACCTAAATCCAAAGTGAGAAGGCCTCCTTCAAAAGAATCGAAATTCAAACCAATTTGACCCTCACTTTCCCCCTCTTTTCTATTCCTTTTCTCCAATCATGTGATTCAGCGCGCGCGCCACTAGCGCGCCATTCAGAATATGCGTCTCGCACGCGTAGTCATCCTATTTACAGAATTTTTCATAGATCTTGATAATCTCCTCTTCGATCTTCAATTTTGGCTTGTATTTTCCGCTTTTACTCTCCTGTCGTATCTCTTCAGCTCTTTCGATACCCAAGATTCTCGCTAGGCTCGCCTTGGAGATGACATCTTCGATTTCCACTCCATTCTTCATCCAGCAGATGTCATGCACTGTCTTCCATAACCTTTCTTCAGGATGAGCTTCAATTCTACTCTCTACTTCATTCGTTTCGATTGGTGCAAATCCGCCTTCTACAAGTTTGTGATTTACAGTTTCGATTATCCAACCTGTGCCGAAGTTATCATATTCAAAGTCCTTTTCCCATATTCTGTAACAATCAGTGTCTAATAGTTTCAACCTTTCTGACAGTTCCATTACTAGTTCCTTTGCTCCAGGGTCATTGTCAACTATAAGGTATCGGGCAACTTTCTGAGACTTTGCGATTCTTAAGACCGCTTCGGCATTGAATGCGGTAATGCCTCCGGTTCCTTCAAAATTGTGGATTGCTATTCCTTGAATTTCAGGAACTATTCCAAGGACGTTCATCAGAATGCGAACCACTGTCTCTTCACTTGCCCCTTCTATCAGCAAGACTACTTTGGGAATTGCTATTGTTAGGTACTTAGAGACGATCTTTCTCTTGATTTCTGGGTCATTGTAGTCAAATTTCTTGCCAAAGAGCTTGTCTTTCCAGTCCCCTCGTCTCCCATCAGTTATGTCGTCAGGATCTGGTTGTTCCTCTCCAGTCAGATCTCTTAAAAAAAGATTCAGAATCCCGACAATCTCATAATAGTCTTGAGCAAGTAGTGCCTTTCCTCTAAGCTTCTCCTTTTGACCAAAAGGCATCAAACGAACAAGCGTATACCATCTTGCCAATGGATCATTGAAGTGCGCTTGGACCGCGAAATGATCTCTTACATTTTTCACTTCTCTTAGGGACATCCCACTGTTTCCCAGAACCTTTTGAGGAGAGAAAAAATTCTTTTTCCAATCAATCCATTTCTCAAAACTCTTTTTATCCCAAGTTAGCTGGATTCTTCCTCGATAATCTGGTTGATACGAATTCTGAAGTCGAAGAAGGAGCCCGATTTGCCTTACCAATCTGGGTCTCACCCTGAGAAAAGCCTCTTTGACTCCTTTATGCATCTGCTTCGCTTGTCTAAACATTTGTTCACAGCTTGTCGCCGCATCCAGATAACTGCTAGTTAATACAAGACGTGTAGGGTTTAGAAATCGGTCAACCAGGAAAACCTGATATGGATGGTAGTATAGGAAGGTGTTTGCTTCTCCATCTTTGTCTCTGTATTCTTCCCATGGTTTGACATTCTTTGAATCGGGAAATTCTAAGAGCCCGTCCCCGAGATATTCTTTCAAATACCATGAACTACTTGAAATTCCTGCGTACCGAATCTTGCCAGCTTCTTTTGTCGTTGGTCTTTTCAAGCGAAGAACTGGGTAAAGAAGTCCGATCCTTTCAAAATGCTCCAATTCCTCTTGACTGACACCTAGTTTTCGTGCCCGAAGGAAATCTGCAAACCTGCGGGAATCCAACAGCTGAAACTGAGGGACTGCAAGGTCGATACATTCACGCAAATATCCCGACAAGAAGAGATTATGGTCGCTCATATGGTTCACTTCCCTTTAACTGTAAACGGAATTAATAGGATAATAGAACATCAAGAAATAAAAGATTCAGGAAAAACGAAAATTCCCAATGACCGCGCTTGCGAGAAAGCCAACGCTGATCAACGCCAGCCCAGATTTCTGGCTGGTCCTGTAAAGAAAGATAGTGATCACCCCAACCGCCAGCGGAAACGAAACCTGAAGAATATCAGGAAGGTACTCAATCACACAGATACCCCAAAGCACCCACGTATGTCTTCATCACTCCTTAAATTATTAATGCAACCTAAACAGACGACAATGTGTTGACCGATATGGGAGGGTTCAGTGATTCAATTGTCTGAAGAGCGTTGCACGAAATGTGGCGCAAGACTTCTCGTCAACGCTGACTTTTGCCTCAACTGCGGAGCCTCTTTGAAACCGCGAGTTGTCTCAAGGAAGGAAAGAACTGGGTTCGTGACCGCCGCAGGTGTTCTTCTGATATTTGCTTCATGTCTCTCTGCGGTCAATGGAATAGTGGCGTTCATCATTTCCTTTGTTCTACTCACTTACCACGGCGGATTTCACTTAGCAGACCCCGCGGGGTATGGGGCCCTTCGCTTTGGTGTGCTCGCCATTGTTTCCTCCGGCATGGGGTTGACGGCTGGCGCTCTATCCTTCAAGAGGAAGCAGTTTGGATTTGTGGTGTCAAGTGCAGCGTTGCTGCTGATAACCAGTGTGTGGCAATTCTTCGCCGACCCATTTCCAGGCGGACTCTCTGGCTTTCTGGCACGCGCAATTCTTCCTCTTTCTCTGCTTAGCCTAATCCTAGCTTCCTATAAGAAACGTGAGTTCATCTCTGCGCGGGCTCACCTAAACCACAAAGACTAAACAAGTCAACGACATAACATGCGCGTAGCAGCATAGATCGTGGCATAGTAGCAAACCCTAAACTCAACTTCTTCTCATACGCTAGACTTCTGAGGAAGGATAGGAGAAAAAAGTGAAGATGAGATACCGAGTTCATAGATTCAACATTGATATGGCGAGAGATCAGAGAAAGCTAGAACAGTTCTTGAATGATCTGGAAGGTGAAGTTGCGGCAATCATCCCATGCGCTGATCCCAAGACTTTTCAGGGGATAATTCCAAAGATTCACTTTCTGTTGATTGTGGAAAAAAGCAAGAACGATTAAGAGCTGACGCTTAACCTTCCGCAACTTTCGCGCGCGCTACAGGTAGAGCAGGTAAAACACAAGCGCAGAGTAGATGAAGCTGACGATAAGACCAACGGCAACCAAGTCTTTTGCCATTTCAGGATCAACATCTTTCACATAGACGTAGGCCGCGAAACCCCCTACTATGCCCATAGCAAGTGGCAACAAGTAGTAGAGCGCATTCGGAGTGGGATGAGCTACTGTCTTTCTCGGATACTCACGAAGAATGTCGTTCAGTTTCTGAGCCTTCTTCAAGTCGTGAGAGAGGTTCCGTATGATTTTCTCTTCGGACAAGCCTCTCTTCTTCATCTCAACAATTTCATCAATCTCAATACTGTGCTGTAGAGCAAGTTTGATGAGAGCCTCTTCTCTTGAGATCCCGTGCTGAGTCAGAGATGCCAGGTCGTCAACAAAGTCGTTGATTCCTTTTCCCTGTTGAGTGTAAACTTGTAAAAGCTCCGATTGAAGTTCCTCAAGAGAAGTCATAGTATGCTATCAGTAGAACATTTTTCCTTAAATTATTAATGCAACTTCAGATGATACGTTAGACTTCTGAGGGATCTCAGGAAAGGATGACGCATGAACACGCAAGAAACCAGTTGTGAGTGGGTTCGAATCCCACCCCCCGCACCTGCGAGGCGTCCACGAACTCGCGTGGCTGTTCTGCGTGGCTGTTTCTCATGATTCCTTTTCCCATCGCGTTGGATACGACGGTTGGCGGTTCAAGGTTAAGAAGGCTTGTAGCAAGAGCCAAATAGAATTGAGACACAGATGCGC
>CAYGBA010000083.1:0-5195 GCA_964347995.1 uncultured Candidatus Bathyarchaeia archaeon
GCAATAGATGGCCCTACGGGTGTGCTCAAATCACAGGTTGAGTGCAACTTCAAGTATCAACCAGATACCAACTACGAAAATAACTGACCCGGCCAACACTTCCAGATGCCTTTCCACCTTTTCAAGCCTTGAGACATACTCGATTGCCCTGAGTGCTATAGAAGTCAGAACCACCATCATTCCAATAGTCGAAATGGCGTAGCAGAGCATCACCCAGAAGGTCGTGGCTGCCCCATAAGGGATACTGGCAAGCAAGACGGGAATCAGGGTGAAGCAGGGTGCTATGCCCACTATAGCCACTATCCAAGTGCCCCACCCAACAACAGGCTTCTCCGCTGAACTGGAAGTATGCGTAGCGCGATTTGACCCGTGGGAATGCGAATGGCCTCCCTGCTTTCGCTTCCATGAAACAAGCGCATAGGCTACCCCAAACGCCATCAGAAAAATCCCAGAAATGTACTGGGTGGACTCTGCTATGTATTGCGCAAATGCCACACTTGCAAGCAGGGCTAGAACCCCGATGCCCATTGATACGGAGATGTGGATTATACCGGCAACTAGCGTGACCCCTGCCATTCTCTTGAGAGTCCAGTTTCGAGTGCGTCCGATCATGGCCAACGGAATTTCATGATCGGGAACCAAGGTGTGGAGGATAGCGGCTACGATCGCGGAAATCACTAGCACTAATGTTGAATCCATTGTGAATTCCCAATTCTCTCAAAGATTCCCCTCAAGCAACCATAAAAACCTTGTTGATTTTGCACAAGCCAGCATCAACCTACTATATTTTCAGCTAGAACTCGATATGCTCCAAGTATGCGCCGGCGCGCCCCTTCCAGCCGGCTGCCGCTAGTACTTTTAGTACGTAAATCATCAGAGTTCCCACTAATTTTTATGGCCTCCGTAGCACCCATATTATTAGTTGTAAACTTGTCGAATTGCGTACTAATTGTACTCATTGCGTTTACGCGCTTGTGCCGATTTTCCCTCACTGTCGAACAGTTTTTATTTATAACCCTCGCTAGCGGATTGTGGGAGAGTATGCAGATTGTTGGAATTTCGGCACGACTCGTCCCGCGCGCGTATTTAAGGCAGCAAGAAGATAAGTAAGAGCTATGAAGAAGAAGTTTGTCCTAGTGACCGTTATAGTTATTGTTGTAGTCGTAGCCGGCTACTCAATATGGATTTACACGAATCATCTAGATTACTTGAGCAAGACCAAGCACGAAACGGACAGATGGGCAGTCATCATGGACTCGAAGGGAGACATCATAGCTGTCGAAACTACAAATGATGATATCTGGAACACAATTGGTGGTTTACATCAGAACCAGACTCAGATGTGGATCGGTAGCATTGTAGAAAAATATGACAACAAATGGGGGTTCCGTTTCAACCCTGAAACTATCATCGTAGCACAGATTACTATTGAGGGAGCTCAATCAAACATTAGGGGGATAAGCGAAGACTTGGACTACTGGACGAATGTATGGACTAAAGAAACCTATGTTCTAGCCAAAGTAGTAGAAATACACGAATGAAAAATCTAGGAGTTCGTTGCTACCTATGCGCGCGCCATAACATCACCGCAGAGACGCTGAAGTTTCGAGTATTTGGAGTGTGTTACTGTTATACCACAGTCACACAGATTTAAGAGTCTGTGCCCCCCAAATGAACCTCGTTGACATTGCTAATAAGTTCAGGAGGTGAGAAGATAGTATGAGAAGAATTCTTAGTGTCGCCATAATTGTTGTCTTGGCGTTCGTTTTTGCTTCACCAGTCTTAGCCGCTCCCACATGGGACAAGAATCCTAGGGCCTTTGTACATGGAGCAGCTGTGGAACTAGATGGAGAAAGTTGGTATTTTGTAGGTCCTGGAAGCATTCCGCCACCTTTCAACGTGGTTGATGTCCCTGGACACACATGGACTCAGGATTCAAAGAACCCTTTCAAAGTGGTCGGAAGACATTACAATGTTGGTCCGTGGTTTGCTCCACCTGGAGCGCCCTGGTGGGCTACTGGTGAACCATATGGAGTAATGTTGTTCAAGGTTGATGGGATAATCGCGCCTTGGACTTGGGAAATCGCTGAAATGATGGCTGCGAAAGGGTACGTTCACTACCATGAGCTAGTTGATGCGGACGGTAACCACCATCCAGAGCTGGTTGTGTGGCTGAAACACACTGCCATCCGCTCCTTCGATTTTAATGGCGGTCCAATGCCCGGAGCAGCCCATGACGTAACGCCAGGAATTGACTATGAGTTCATGCCAAATTGGATGGAGCCCTACGAACCATAAACAAGCCAGATAGTGCAAGCATCCGTTCCCCTCTTTTTTGAAAACCCAATGCATACATTACATTGATTGGATGATATTAGATGGAGGTGAAAAGCTCGATGGAACTTCTCATTTTTTTATTCAAGAGTGGATTACCCTTTGAAGAAATATCTAAAACTTCGCGCGCAGAAGATAATGTAACATAAAACAATGTTGAATTAGGGAAAATAGGAAAGCGCGCGCGTGCTTAATCTTCACTTTTGTATGAGTTCCACGCGTCTGCAATCATAAACATCGATGCAAGGAAAAAAATCGCAGAGTCTATAGTTATCTGTCCATCTGGAAGTTGGATATTTCCTGGTTGGGCTGAAATCAAATCCCATTTAAAAAATGTCATAAAATGAACTATTGCGACACCATACATAATCCAACCTACAAATCTTAAACCCGGAATCCCAATGATGTTCGATTCTTTTCTAATATTCTTGCCAGCTGAGTGTGCAAGTGGAACAGCAATTAAGAATAACAATATTTTGGTGAAACAGGCAGCAGGATAAATTGCCAATTCAGTATAGTGAGTCGCATCAGCCACAATACCTAAAAAATAACCTACAATCGCAAATACTAAACTTAATAATATTTTGAGTTTAACCATCTTATTTACACGTTCCCCGATGGTGGTTTTCTTGGGAAGAACCTCCTAATGGGAAGGAGGAGCCCCACCAGCGATATGCTCGTAATCGGGATCCATGGCAGCATCAAGTTGAAGTCACCAAGAAGGACAGAGTCGAAGAGTCCTTGTCCCAACAAATTGGCAGGACATAACCACAGGGTGTACCAAGCCCACCTTTCTCCCCTCCGGTAGCCCGTTAGGGTAATGGCTAAGACCATGAAGGACCAGGTCATCTTGAGCAGGCCCAGTGTCCCATATAGCCAACGAACCAACTCAGAGGCCACAGGGCTTGAAGCCTGGAGCTCACTCCAGGACATGTCTATGACACGTTGAGCGTCATCCTCAGCCAATTCGCCCGGAAGGAATGCTTGGTAGAAGCCAACCACAACCCATAGCAATCCCAGACCTATGAATATCACCCACGCATACTTCTCGTATACCCGCATCATCAGAAACCTCAGACATAGACCGAATCTAATGTATAAGAAACTTGCTCGGATAACCGCCTCGGACCAACCCTTAGAGGGCATTAAATATCGGGTTACGCATGTTACATCATAGGAAATCAACATGAAAAGTGCTGATTCCCGGCTGCGGGTCGTCGGTTCAAATCCGGCGGGCCCCACCACCGTGGTCGGGGGATAACAAGAGCCCGCCAGCCGCTAACTCCATTCGTAAACTTTCAAAACCCTACGGATCCAACCTACCATACTTTTAGATGTCGCTTGGGAGCGTTATCATGTCCTTGGCTTGGGGATACGCGCACCTATAGGATTTATGTATAGGCTTCACTTGATAGAGCGTAAGGATCTACTATCTCAAAGATGTCAATAGAGAGGAAAGACGGCATGAACGATGATGTTTATGAGCAGCTCGCAGGTGCTCTGGATAGACTCCCCAACTGCTTTCCCAGAACTCCATCGAATGTTGAGATTCTGATTCTTAAAAAGATCTTCACATTAGAAGAGGCATTGTTAGCTAGTCAAATGCGAGGTAGCATGGAATTCCCTACCGTGATAGCTGAACGAGTGGGGCTTTCGGCTGAGGAGACAAAGGCAAGTCTGACGAAGATGGCTAAGCGCGGTCTTGTATGGACTGACAAACGGGTCGAGAAGTTCAGATTGGCACCATTTGTAGTCGGAATTTACGAAGCGCAACTAGAAAACTTGGATCACGAACTCGCCCACCTTGTCGAGGAGTATTTCGAGGATGGAGGTGCAGTTGGAATCATGAAGCCGCAACCTGCATTGCATCGTGTTGTTCCAGCGCAAAAGGCAGTCAAATCTGAGTGGATTCTTCCTTATGATGATGTTAGAAAGATCCTGATGTCAGCCAAGAGCTTCCGTCTTCGCGATTGCATCTGTCGAGCACAACAAGACTACATTGGGCGTCAATGCAACTTTCCCGTGAGAATGTGTCTTAGCTTCTCCTCACTTGAGCGCTCCCCAAATCCAAAAGACACTTCTCAGCAAGAAGCACTGGAAATTCTGGACAAAGCGGAAGAAATCGGTCTGGTTCACACAGTGAGCAATGTGATGAAAAGTCTTGGCTATGTCTGCAACTGCTGTGGGTGCTGTTGTGGCATACTTCGGGGAGTCACCGAGTTTGGAATAGAGAACTCGGTAGCTCACGCCAACTACTATGCTGTTATTGATCCCGATTCCTGCCTTGGATGCAGGACGTGCATAGGCCGATGTCAGGTTCACGCAATTTCTGAACACGATGGAGTTGCTGTTGTGGACAGGAGCAAATGTATCGGCTGTGGGCTGTGCGTTACAGGATGTCCTAATGATGTGGCTGTACTCCGTAGGAAGCCTGATAGTGAAATTGTTGACCCTCCTGCGGACTTCGAAACATGGGAGCATGAGCGCTTGGTGAACCGAGGTCTGACCGAGTAGTTACGTTGCAATAGACGTACGAACTGGAAATCTCAGGGATCAACCTACTATATTTTCCAGCGGTGCCCGATATGCCCCTGGTACGCGCCGGCATGCAAACGTCATATTAAGGACGAAGCTGTAAAAGCTGTGAGCAATAAAATGGAACTAGATGGCTTCAAGACCGCTTTGCGGGAGCGAAAACTTGACGATGAGCAGATTGAAGCGGCTGTTAATATTGTTGATGAATTTGGTAAGTTTCTTGGTCACCAGAAGAAGTCGGTTGAGAATGCATCCAATGAGGATGTTTACAATTTTTCGGATTATTTGATTGAGAAAGAGAAAAATACATTTGAAAATTATGTGTC
>CAYGBA010000084.1:0-4732 GCA_964347995.1 uncultured Candidatus Bathyarchaeia archaeon
CCTGGCACGTATTTCTGGCAGGGAAACGAAGCCTGCGCAGAAGGAGCCATAGCAGCCGGATGCAAATTCTTCGCAGGATACCCCATCACACCAGCAAGCGAGATAGCTGAACACCTGGCTGAGAGACTGCCCCAAGTCGGCGGAATAGCGATTCAGATGGAAGATGAGATAGCGTCTCTAGGCGCGGTCATAGGCGCGAGCTGGGCAGGAGCGAAAGCCATGACAGCAACATCAGGCCCAGGCTTCAGCCTCATGCAGGAGAACATAGGCTACGCCTTCATGACCGAAACACCATGCGTGATCGTTGACATCCAGAGGGCAGGCCCAAGCACGGGACAGGCCACCAAATGCGGCCAGGGAGACGTCATGCAAGCAAGATGGGGAACCCACGGAGACCACGCCATGATAGCACTCTCACCAAACTCGGTACAGGAAGTATACGACCTGACGATCAGAGCCTTCAACTTAGCAGAAACTTATCGGACGCCGGTCGTTTTGCTGGCTGATGAGATAATCGCTCACATGAGAGAAGAGATTACGACATCATCACTCGAAAAAATCGAGATCATCAGCAGGAAAAAACCTAGAAAGACAGAAACAGCCTTCTTCGGCTCCCAAGAGATACCGCCTATGCCCGCGGTGGGTGAAGGCTTCAACGTTCCAGTGACAGGCTCAACCCACAACGAAACCGGACGACGCTACACCGCAGACCCTGTCGTCCACCGCCAACTCGTGGAGAGGCTGGTCTCCAAGATAGAGAGAACCGCAGATCAACTCATCGACTACGAAGGCTACAACATGAATGCCTGCGATGCCGGTATAATCTCTTATGGCTGTACCTCCCGCGCAATCTATGAAGCTGTCCAGCTAGCAGAGGAAAGGGACATCAAAGTCGGATTCATCAGACTAAAAACCATATGGCCCTTCGCTGACCGCATTATTCAGGAAATAGCTCAGAATGCTAAGGTTCTTTTTGTGCCAGAGATGAATCTCAAGCAGCTGTTCTACGAGGTGAAAAGAGCTGTAGAAGGAGCGGTTCCAGTTTTTCCCATAAACAAGATTGGCGGCGGAGAGATGATAACGCCAGAAGAACTAACGGAGCAAATTGTAAGGAGGATGCGGAATCTTGACTGAGAGGTTTTCTGCCCGAAACTATCTGCGAGATATCAAGCTTCCATTTTGCGCAGGCTGCGGAGACTATACAGTCATTAACAGCTTCCTCAGAGCTCTCCACGAACTAGGCCACAAAGACCTGAGCAAGTTCGTCTTCTGCAGCGGAATAGGATGCGCAGCATGGATTCCATCCCCACACTTCAAAGCTGACTCAATCCACACAACCCATGGCAGGAGCATACCAGTCGCGACAGGAGTGAAGCTTGTCCGCCCAGATTTGAATGTGGTCGTCTTCGGCGGAGACGGAGACCTCGTCGGAATAGGATTAAGCCACCTCATCCATGCGGCCAGAAGGAACCTCGACATCACAGTTATAATGGTGAACAACATGGTCTACGGAATGACCGGCGGACAAGTGGCGCCCACCACGCCATTCAAAGCAAAGACAACAACCACACCATACGGAAACTATGAACATCCTCTAGACGCAACGCGCCTCGTAGCCACAGCTGGAGCCAGCTACGCAGCACGATGGACAACCGTCCACATCACAGAGCTGAAAGAAGCTATGAAAAAAGCTCTCAGAACAGAGGGCTTCGCCTTCATTGAAGCAGTTAGCCAGTGTCCGACAGCCTTCGGAAGAAGAGTTGGATTGAAGACCGCGGCAGACATGCTCCGATGGCTCAAGGAAAACTCGGTGCCCCTTAAAAAAGCCGAAAAAATGGCTGAAGAAGAGCTGATAGTAAAGATTGTGATTGGAGAATTCATTCAACGGAAGCGTCAAACATTCAGCGACGCAGTTTATGGAGTGATACGGGAGGCAAAGAAGGGTGCCTAAACGATTTGAGATAAGAATAAGCGGGCTAGGGGGACAGGGCGTAGTTCTGGCGGGAGAGATCCTGGGAAGAGCTGCAGTCTACGATGGAAAACATGTGGTTCAGACACAGAGCTACGGGGCTGAAGCGAGGGGAAGCGTAGCGAGAAGCGAGGTCATAATCTCAGACCAGAAGGTTGGCTTTCCAAAGGCTAGAAAATGCGACGTTCTTGTAGCCATGAGCCAAAGCGCTCTTGATAAACATCTGAAAGACCTGAAGAAAGAGGGAACTCTCTTGGTGGACGAAGATATGGTAAAGAAGATACCGAAGATCAAAGCTAAGATTTTAAAGATTCCAGCGACCAAAATCGCAGAGACCGAGCTCAAGTCAAGAATCTATGCTAACGCTATCATGTTGGGTGCCCTAACCAAAATAACCAATCTAGTCACCGGAAAGGCGGTCGAGAAAGCGATCAGGGATAGCGTTCCAGAAAAGACAAAGGAAATCAATCTGAAAGGATTCAAAAAGGGTATTTCATGTGCATTTATTTAACCTCCATGACTTATTAAAGCGAGATGTTGATTTCAGAGTTTGATCCGTGGAAGTCTAAGCTCTGCACTTGTCCCTCAAAGCTGACCTTCAATCCGTATACCGGCTGTGATCATGGGTGTGTGTACTGCTACGCCTCTTCCTACATTCCGAGATTCCATAATTGTAGACCTAAGAAAGAGTTGCTTAGAAGACTGGAGAGAGAGGCCATCAAGCTTAGGGGTGAATTGATCTCCATATCAAACTCTTCTGATCCGTATCCAAACATAGAGAAAGAAAATGGTTTGACTAGAAAATGCCTAGAGATTCTTTCGAGACATGAATACAGGATTCAGATAGTCACAAAGTCTCCTCTCGTGACAAGAGATATCGACATACTTGAGAAAATTAGGTGCATGGTCGCCCTCAGCATAACAACTGATGATAACAAGATTTCGAGGAGACTGGAGCCCTGTGCCCCGCTTTCCTCTGAAAGGCTGAAAGCTATAGAAGCCCTCGTTGAGAATGGCATACCCGTGGCTGTGAGAGTCGATCCAATAATACCCTTCCTGAATGATAAACCAAAGCGACTGATAGAGTCTCTCGCTTCTCTGGGAGTTTCGCATATAACAAGCTCAACCTACAAGGTTAGACCTGACAACTGGAGTAGATTCAGCAAGGCGTTTCCAGAGGTCGCCAAAAAGCTATCTCCACTGTATTTTGAAAAGGGAGAGAGAATCTCAAGATACTTCTATTTAGCAAAAGAACTACGATACCAGTTGATGAAGAAAGTCAGAGAGATAACCGAAGAGAGCGGCATGAAATTTGGTTGTTGCAGGGAGGGATTCAGCCATCTAAATTCAGCGTTGTGTGATGGCTCTTGGCTGGTTTCATAGGTCGCTCGGATTTTGCGGCTTCGATTAGTACATGCCTCTGAGCAATCTAATTACCAATTCAATCATAGCAACGTAGAAATTCTTTTCAAATGGCCGCACAAATTGGGGATAATAGTGGAAGTACGGTCTCAAGACCCACGCTAGTTGCGTCCCAACAAGCATGAAGATTATGCTTCCAACGAAGAAAGCCGGGGTCCAGCCTATCCCGGGATACATGGTAATAAAGCCTCTAAGGAGATGTAGGAGTGAGAAGAGGCCGGCAAGGGCGAAGATAGCCACATTCAAGATGATGAGAAAGGCGTAGGTTGAATAGGTTGCGTTTGCGGTTGTGAATATGAAAAACAAGTTTATTGGAACAAGTGCAAGAAGAATAGTTGACATAATCGTGAGACTCGAGAGCAGAAGAATGAGCATCTGAGTGAATGAGCGTTTCCCTCCGAAAATTGAACTGAGCACGTAATAGCTTGGAGCCGTTATGTATAGAGAAATCAGAAGTAACATCGGAATCTTCACCGCATCATAAAAAACCTGCAACCCACCAGGATACACGCCCATAGTTGCGCCATAAACAGCAGAAAAGACAATGATGGCTAGATTAGAATTGACAACATATGCCTTAGGCCCTTTTTCTTCCATCAAGTTTTTGAAGAAATCCTCTCTGCGCTTAATAAACTCCTCGACAACAGAGAGTCTTGCTAGAAAGTCTGATACACACATGCTTCACTAATGTTAGTGCGAACTTATAAAGCTAAAAATCCATCGGTGACTACTGATGTTCGAATGCACGCGCAACCCTAAGCTTCATCGATAAATTTGCTTGGTCGAGGTACTTCGGACGACAGCCCACGCCTCTCCCGCGTGTCTTTTATAACCTCTAAGGCAAGGCTCTCGGGCACTTTCTCCCAATGGTCAAATTGGGTTTGCCAGAATGCGTGGCCTGAGGTTGCTGATCTCATCTCGGCGGAGAGACCGAATGTCTCGGCTACCGGAACGTATCCAGTGACCATAGTCACGGGCCCTTTCTGCTCCGAGGATACGATTCTGCCGCGTTTTCGGTTTATCATTCCGGTTACGTCTCCGACCCATTGTGCAGGCACAGATACGCCAATCTTGTATACGGGTTCTAGGAGGACAGGTTTTGCTGTCAGGAAAGAGCCTAGGAAAGCTCTCCGTGTGGCTGGCATGACCTGCGCTGGGCCACGATGCACAGGATCTTCATGTAGCTTGACGTCCATCAATTTTACCTTTAACCCGCGCATGGGCTCTTCACACAGCGGACCGTTTTGAGAAGCCCACCTAAATCCTGCCATTATCATATCCCTTACTTCTCGAAGGTATTGTATTCCCTTTGTTAGGTCGATTAGGATGTTTTTGTGTTCC
>CAYGBA010000085.1:0-4707 GCA_964347995.1 uncultured Candidatus Bathyarchaeia archaeon
AGGCATCGCCGTCATGCCATTGGACACCATTTCGACATTCGAACGTCCATTTGAATCCTCCGTCGCTGGGCGTCCATGACGTCAGCAGAGCTGGAATCGACAGGTCGGAGAGACTAGGTTCTACTTGGGCTAGGCCGTTGAAAACGATGCCGTTTATGATGGTGTCGTACCACGAGTTGGAGAGCGGCGGGATCAGCGATTCAATTTCACCGGTGGAAGCGTAGACGACCTCGGTTTTGCCTGTCAGCATCTCAGGATTGAGTTGCGCATTGAAATAGAGCCACCCGGGACCGTTCGGGCTGGAACCTACCGCTGGTCCTGTCAGTTCGGGAGTGACTACAGCGGGTCTACGCTCGTAGTAGATTTGAGAGGCTGGCATCTCGTTGTAATAGATTGACTGCCATGCCTGCAAGCTCTGATTCTGTACCGCTGGGTCAGTTGAGGTGATGAATGTGTCCAAGAGGAGGTCGGCTTCGTCGTTATCCCACAGATAGTAGTTCTCTCCGTTTGGCGCGAAGAAATCTGGGGCTCCGTAGTAGATCTGTCGGGGTTCGGGAAGCAATCCTGGCCTCCAACCGATCAACTGAATGTCGTAGCCGCCTTCGTCCCACGTCTTGCCTACCATGTAATAGTCGGGTGTGATGACGCGGTCAAAGACGCTTACCCAGCCGAGAAACACGACTCGGGCGTCGATTCCAAGTTGCTGCAACGAGTTAGCGAAGATCTGGCCCCATTGCCGTCGGGCCATGTTCGCATTTCCCGGAGCAATTATCGTAACTTTGAACAACGGTTGATCTTGTGCTTTCACGATGCCCAGTGGCAGCATAGCTAGAGTAATCAGGGTGATGAACAAAAGAATCAGCAATGCTTCTTTAGGGTTAGCCAATTCTCACCACTCTCCTTTTAGAAACAATAGGGTTTTCGTGCACAATGTTGATATGCTCATTTGGAGCGGTGCCAGCATTATTGTTGATACTTTTTTCTTCTTCATTTCAATCCATCACGACTATTATATAACTAGTATTTGTCATTTGTTAAATAAACTTCTAAAATAAGAACAACAAAATGCATCATTTGAAACTTCTCCAACTCTCAAAACTTCCTTCCTGTTGAGAATAGAGATGTGATAAACGTTGGAAACAAAAAATTGCTTTTGTTTCAATTCAACTTCACGTTATTCTATCGACAATACGCGCGTAGGAACACTTGTGCTCCAGAATGGCCACGCGCGCGCAAAGAGTGGTTAGTGTTTACTCGTCTTGCTTGATATTCAGTTTCTTCTGGAGACTATGACTGCTAGTAGTGTCGCTGTCATGAATAGTGGTAGAACAAGGAATGAAGGAAACTCTGGAACTATCACTATCTCTCGTGTTGTATGTTCATATTCGAAATAGATCCATCGGTGTGTTCCGTTGTCATAGAGTGTGTAGTTCCAGTAGGTTGGATTGGCTCCATCAATCGCTACGTTGAATGGTTCAGACATCACTTCGTAGGGTATGCTTACTCGGCAGAACCCATGAGTTTGATCAGCTGTCATGTTTGAAACGTGCATTCTGATTGTGCTGTTGGACTCGAAATATCGGAAACTGTCAATAGTGGAGTTGGAGATGACGTTGACATACTTTCCCAGAGTTGTGTTGAAGCTGTGAAACATACCCATGAGAGGATAATGGTCTGTGTTGTTTTGTGTAATATTATACCAGCTGTCGCCTATTCCATCATAGTTTGAATCAACTCCAGCGTAGTTGCTCCAGTAGTTACCTTCAACACCATCATCCCAGGCGTCTACGTCGCCAGGAGAAACCTCGACTTGTTTTGCGTTGTCAATGAAGTTGTTGTGGTACCCAGTGTTGTTGTTGCAGAGGCCATCGTAGAAGATTCCAAGGTCGTTATTCGTTATATTATTTGCAGAAATGGTATTGTTGCTTGCAGCGTCGAGGATGATGCCGTACTGATTGTTTTCTGCTATGTGGTTTCGAGAGATAGTAGTGAAAAGAACTCCGACTATGTCGATGCCATTATCGCTGTGCACTACGTTGTTCCCAAAAATAACGTTGTTCATAGACCCGCCAACACGGATGCCTGTACTGGGGTTGCCTTCTACGTTGTTTGCAGTAAGGGTGTTGTTGTTTGAAGAGGAATCGAGTTGAATGCCATCCCAGTTGTTTGCTGTTATGTTATTTCCAGAAACCGTGTTGTTGGAAGAACCAGAGAGCGAGATGCCATCCCCGTTGTTTGCTGTTATGTTATTTCCAGAAACCGTGTTGTTGGAAGAACCAGAGAGCGAGATGCCATCCCCGTTGTTTGTTATGTTATTTCCAGAAATGCTATTGTTTAAAGAAGAGCTGAGAAGGATGCCATCTGCATTCCGGGTAATGCTCGCTCCTGACACTTCACCATTGGTAACATTAAAAAGCGAAATGCCGTGGTACCCACCGTCGATCCATCCATCATGGATAAAGACGTTTCTTATGATGAAGTGCGCTCTTGTGTGACGAATCATAATACCAACGTTGTGTGAAGCATTAATGTCCCAGCCTTCAATGATGTAAGGGTCTTCTGATATTCCAGAACCACCAGTAACGCCGCTTGCTGGAACAAACCCTGAATCACCAAAGATGTAAATAGGTGAATGTGGAGTAAGTGTCGAAGCTTCTACAGGTCTAACAAGTTGAACGTCGAATGCTTCAACCTTGTGAACGTTGAAGGAGGCAGCTAACACCCCCATGAGAACAATCACCATAACCGTCAAGGAAACAGGCTTCGTGCTCACGACATCTCACCTATTCTAGCTTAGACTCAAATTACTGGGTACCTTCAGTTTTTATGAGTTGCGGAAGAAACTTGGATTAGTGCATGAGACTTGACACTCATGCCTTCCAAAAATACGGTAGCTTTTCTCCATTCCAGACAAGATGCGCGCGCGCGGAAAATGTCCGTTGCCATCCATCTGCATGCATGCTAGACTGAAACTTTTTCTGTTTCGCTACATCTATGATGATACATACGTAGTCATTGATGAATTTATTGGACTGAAAGGTGAAGAACGAAGTATGAAAGCAGCAAAGCTTACAGACAGAGTGTATGCTGACACAAGTGGTGAAGGAAAAGGAAACATTGGAGCAATAGAACTAGACAGCTACACAATAGTAGTTGACTCAACCATATCCACAAATTACGCCAAAGCTTTTAGAAGAACTCTTGAGTCTCAAGTGAAGGCTCCTGTGCGCAAACTAGTCTTAACCCACTATCACTCAGATCACACATTAGGAATTCCTATTTTCAAAGACTGTGAGATAATTGCAGGCAGTCCTTATAAGAGGCTGAAACGATCCGCCAGATATCAACCAACCCAAACGTTTGAAAACTTATTAGCACTTGAAGATGGAGACTTAAGAGTTGAGATAGCTCTCGCTGGAGGACATACAAAAGATTCTTTATACATTTACTTCCCTAGTCAGAGGGCATTATTCTCTGGTGACTTGATCTTCGCAAAGACCTTCTTCTATGCTGGCGATCCAACGTTCAATCCCGAAGCATGGATGGACGTTCTCAACAGTTTCTTATCATTGAACATTGTAACTGTGATTCCAGGACATGGCCCTGTATGTGGCAGAGAAGAAATTGTTATCTATGCGAGATTCTTTGAGAGTATGAATTCGACAATTGAAAAGCTTGTAGAGGATGGCGCAAAAGAGAAGGAAGTTATTAGGTATAATGGTTTTCCCGAGTTTTATCCCGAATATCGTAAGAGAGTAAGGGAGTTAGCTTTAGCTAACTGGTATAAATTTTACAAGAAGAAATGCGCCTGCGACCAATGAATATAGTTAGAGCACCTGCGTACACATGCATAGACTTCAAGTAAGGTCAAGCAAGAGATACACATAAGCGGAGTAAAGTTAGAACTTACGCGCGCGCAAATGCACAACAACCACTATTGTGTAACTTTCTAAGATGATGGAAAAGAAGGAGAAATTCGTGAGATTTTTTCAGAAATTAGCTTTGCAAAAACCCTTAGTCGCGCGCCTTGTGATTCCTTAAGCCTCAGACGAAACATGCGGTGCTCACATATTTTATTAGTAAGTGTCTCTGAATCTCACCGAGGAGTCTAACATGCGTCCAAAGAGACCCCTTGAGCGGAAGGATTCGATCTCTGTTCAATTAGTCCATGCCACCAAGGAGGACATCCCCGGGTTGACTAGCGTGATGACACGTGCATTCGATGATGACTCACAGAAACACTTGGGAAAACCTAAGGGAGGCCCACCAGGCTATGATAACGGTGACTTTTTCCGAAAATGGATGCCCTATGAGAAGAGCGTTACCTACAAAATAGTTGTTGAAGGTAAGACCGTAGGCGGCATTATTGTCTGGATATACACACATGGCCGTAATGTGCTAGGGACCATCTTCGTCGATCCAAACCACCAAGATCGAGGAATCGGCACAGCAGCATGGCGCCTGGTCGAGACGACCTATCCAGACACTAAGTCTTGGACCCTTGGGACACCAAGTTGGGCGACAAAAAACCATCATTTCTATGAGAAGAATGGGTTTAAGAAGATTCGGGAGGACAGAGAGGAGGACATTCCTGGGGGCATCTCCTTCATCTATAAGAAAGTCACGGATTCTTGACGCGCGCGTGAATAAAAGCCGCTCATTCCTGATTCATAGAGTCATGCCTAGAAGTCCCAGGTCTTACCAAAT
>CAYGBA010000086.1:0-4678 GCA_964347995.1 uncultured Candidatus Bathyarchaeia archaeon
AGTGTATGTTCCCCCCAAGTGATGGGCAGCCAATAGGGCGGTTGGATCGATGCTTTTATGCCTGCGCGCTGGATTTGGCGCATCATGGTGAAGATTAGGCTGTATGAGAGAACTAAAGTCGGAGCGGATATGAAGAGGATTTTGACGTTCAGAAGAAGAGCGACCTTCATTTCTGGGTCCGGGACTCCGTTGTAAACTGTGCCGACGAGTAGTCCTAAGGCTATCCCAAGGAGGCAACTGCCTCCATACATTATGTACTGGATGAGTCTGCGCTCCCGGTATCTCCGGAGCCTTTGTCCCCGAATAAGTCTGGCTGATTTGATGTCGACACTTATGAGCCTAAGGACGTTTTTCCATTTCATTTCATCAGCGCCTCGACCACATCCTTGATGTCACTGGTTCCTGTGAGCGCCAGGAAAATCTCCTCAAGATTTGATCCTGGTAGTCTTGACATCTCTCTCAGCTCCTCCATGTTGCCTATGGCGAGCAGCTGCCCCTCATACATGATGGCAATGCGGTCGCACATGGCTTGGGCGATCTCCAGAATGTGCGTTGACATGATTATGGCTACGCCTTTCGATGCCAGTTCACGGAGGAGATCCTTGATTATTCTGGCCGATCGAGGGTCAAGAGCGCTTAAGGGTTCATCTAGGAGCAGTAGCTTTGGTCTGTGGACAAAGGCGGATATGAGCGCGGTCTTCTGCTTCATGCCTAGGGAATAGGCGCTTATCATGTCGCCTTCCCTGCCCTGCAGCTCTAGGGCTTCTAGGTACTCGTTGATCCGATCCCTTTTCTCTGCGGGGCTGACACTGTAAAGGTCCGCTGTGAAGTCGAGGTACTCCATGCCCGTTAGAAATTCGTACAGTCGCGGAACTTCTGGTACGTATCCAGCTTGCGCCTTTATCGCAACAGGATTTTCCTCAGCCTTTATGCCTAATACATTTAAGGATCCTGAGTCAGGTTTAGCCAACCCTAAGATCATCTTCAGCAAGGTGGACTTGCCGGAGCCGTTTGGACCTAGAAGACCGAAGATTTCACCCTTCTTCACGTTCAAATCAACGTTGTCCACCGCCACCACATCAGCATATCGCTTGGCAACTCCCATCAGTTTCACGGCCAAGTCGGAACCCGTAACCATAGACGTTACCTCCATCCGTTAAGTAGAACTGTAACCAATTCTTAAGTCTAAGGGGACATCCTTTTGTACTTTGTTGAAGCGTCTCTTGCTTCTTATTGAGTGAGAAATCCAGATTTTCTTTCTTGAATTTTGATGATTTGGGACAGAAAACCCGTGAAGCACAAGAAAATGGAGGGGTATCACCAGGAGAAGGTGGATAAGCCTTTTCAGCCCTTGTCAGCGAGATCGGCTTTCTTGACAAGCAGGTGTCCCCGGTAATCCTCCCAAACCTTCTCAACCTCAAGCAGTCTTATTCGCTTCGTGAAGAAAGATGCATCAAGGACCAGAGTTTCGTATTCGCCTCCTTCCCCGACTGGAGATACCTGATATTTCTTGTTTAATCGGGCAAGATCCCTTATCGTTGCCGAATCAATCTGCCTTCCGAGCCAGCTCTCGTCGAAACCGTACGCGTACACGCCGACGATGATAGTCTCAAAATTTAGGCTGATCATCGCTTTCAACAGGTTCATAGGATTTTCGTGCCAGAGGGGAGCGATGGACTCTAGGCGTAGTTCTCGGCAGATTCTGTCAATTCGCTCCTTCTGATAGTTTGATAGGATTGCCCCAGACACAACGCCCTCTATATCGAGGGTCGCCAGCAACTCTTTAAGATCCTTGAGCTCCATCTCTTTAATTCCAGCAGTTTCACTCCTCACCAACGGAATCCCAACGGCCTCTGCGAATAGATCGGTTAAGTGAATGTTGACAGAGTGGAACATCCAGCTGTCTTCTCGCTGCGGAATCATGGTCACTAGATGCTTCACCTCAAAGTCTTGTTTCAAAGCACGGTACAGCGCTAATGCTGAGTCCTTGCCGCCTGTGACTAACACTGCAACACGCATATTCAACAACTAGCTCTGGCAGTCATAAAATGCCTAATGCACCTATTTCTCTTTCCGCCATTCTTCTGCTTCTTTAACCATACTTTGTGCCTTTCTCTTCCAAGAATCGAATCCTTCAGGTGAAATGGGGTAGTTTTCATAATGCTGGCGCATCCTTTTCAGGAGGTTTGCCGCGTCGCGTAGCTTCCTGAGCAAACCGAGTTTTCTCAGTCCTCTAAAAACTCGAACAGTCTTTTCGGTTATGTTGATGTGCGCGTCCCCGCCCATACTCGCCTTGAGGAGGTCTTCTTCGGTGATCAGCCGATGTTCCATCACATAATTCAATCCCTCATCTCCCAATCCCTGAAGAAGAAGACGGAAAACGTCCAGACCCGCTTGTTTCGCTCCGTAAGAATGCATATATCTGGTGTTATACGACCACAAGCCGTTCCTACTTACATCCT
Organism: uncultured Candidatus Bathyarchaeia archaeon; assembly: GCA_964347995.1. Lineage (GTDB taxonomy): Archaea > Thermoproteota > Bathyarchaeia > Bathyarchaeales > Bathyarchaeaceae. The sequence goes on from CAYGBA010000086.1 coordinate 2,463, forward strand.
CATTCTCAATCGCCTCAACGATCGTTTTCGCTGCAGAGACGCCCCCCCTCATCGAAGGTCCCATCCCGCCGCCATGAATCGGGTTCACTTGACAAGCTGCATCCCCGACTATTAGGATTCCATCTCCCGTCATGCAGTCGATCGGGCGCCTAGTTGGGTCGTACCAGGTGCCAGCATCAAATGCCGATGACCCATCAAACAGGGACAAAGGTAAGATATTTTCGTAAAACTGATTTTTGGGGTTTGGAAAATCGCCTCTCATAGCAACTCCCAAGCCCACGTTAAACTTCTTTTCGCTTTCTGCAAAGAACCATGAGTAGCCTCCAGGGGCCCATTTTTGGCTAAGGTGTATTTCACAGAAATTCGGCTCAGCAACCTGTTCTTTTAATTCACGAATTTCTCGATAGCAAACAACTACGTCCTCGACATTAATATTCGCTTCGATGCCTATTTCTGGAGGAAGCTTTTTGCGCAGAACAGCTGAATAGCCACTTGCGTCAACTACAACTTGACCGAGAAGTTTCTTCTTTCCTCCTTTTTCCAGATTCTTTGCATGGACTCCCGTAACAGAATGATCTGCTATTATTGGCTCCTGGGCGTGAGTTGATTCAAGTAGGGTCGCCCCTGCGTTTATAGCGTTTTTCAGCAATCGTTGTCCAAAAAGGCGGCGATTGACAATGAAGCCGTAGAGCCGTTCACCCGTAATGTCAAAAGTGTGTTTTCTGTCAGGAGAACGAATCCTGACGCCAATCATCCTCCGCTCCAATTCCTCTCCTCTAGGATAATCTAAGCCGAGATAGTCAAAGTGATGCTTCCCTATGGCGTCCCCACAAACCTTCTCCCCAATCTCTTCCTTCTTCTTCCGATCGATGAGGCAGACATCAAGGCCAGCATCTGCAACGGTCTTCGCAATTGAACATCCACCGGTTCCAGCGCCAACAACTATCACATCGAATTTTTTCAAAGTAGGCCCTCTGGTACTTTGTTTCATGATTCTACATTCATAACGTTTGCTGTGCTGTATCCTGTTAGGCGAGGGAAGGAATAATGGAGGCTGCAATATGCAGATAGACGTGAAACTGATTAACTAACGAGGATTATTCGATAGCCTCGCTGCCTTCATGTATTCAGCGAATAATAGTTCATCCTTTTCTGAGAAATATTTGAATGTGTGCCCATCTTTTTCATAGAAACTCTTCATTATGCGAATCTCAAGAAGTTTTGCTCCGAGCCCGAAGATTTCTTCAATAGCGTTGGTGAACCCCTCGATTTTGTCGGGAATCTCTTGCTTGTTGATCTCGAATGTTTTTTCTAGATGAAAATAGATTGCTTGCTTCACCGAATCTCCGAGCGAAGACAGTGCTTCGTCTACTGCTTCCAGAAGAAGCTTTCTAAACCTAGGATTTGGCTGGGGCGATTCTGTTTCCAATGCATAAATCTCCTCTTTGGTGTCATATTGTAGCATGGATTCAATGGATAAAAGACGCCTCTTTTGTAGTTTTGTTAAACTGTTTCTATGTTCTACTCTCATACATTATGGTATAGTATGACTTAATATAGCAGTTATTTCAGCGCCGATATATATCGAAATTGGATATATGATCGTATTGGGACATATGTTTGAACAGAATTAGCATATTGGGATTTTGCCCTTGGCTAAGTCCACGCAGAACTTGTCTATATTTTCAAGCTCGAAGTCTATGACGTCATGTATGCTCTTCTCAACGTCCTCAAAACAGTTTCCTCGCTCCATAACAACCTGTGCAGAGGCGATAGCTGGTTGATCAATCGGTTTACCTATCTGACTCAACAACCATATGTAGACCTCCTCAATTCCAGCCACCTGATCATGCACCTGCTTAGCCATTCGATGAGTTAGAAGGTTGTAGATCTTTCCGACGTGACTGACAGGATTCTTTCCGGCAGCAGCTTCAGAGCACAACGGCCTGTTCAAGGGTATTACCCCATTCACCCTGTTCCCCCTGCCAACCTGACCTGAATCACCGCTTTCGGCACTGGTGCCCAACACGGTGAGATAAACCCCACCAATGCCTCTTCCTTTCTTATCTAGAGTGTTCAAATCCACTCCCGTGCTTTCGAAGTCTGCGTTTTCTTTCACAAAGCGGTATATATCGTCAAAAGTATCCGCTTTTTTTCTGAAGTACTCCTTCTCGCTTGCGACAAATCTATCAACAAAGGCCATAGAGACCGTCAGA
>CAYGBA010000087.1:0-4503 GCA_964347995.1 uncultured Candidatus Bathyarchaeia archaeon
CTGAAAGCACGTTGAGCGCTACGTAAGTGTGTGTCCGCGCGCCACACAGGTCTTTTGGTCAAGATAGAGAACGTTGATCGACAGGAACTCATGGAGAAGTGGACCGCCGACCTGAAAGGTAGATGGCCCAGTTGCATCATATTTTGTACTTCGGCTAAAGATAGTAAACCTGAAAGCTAGTCCGTGTTTCCACGATCTGTTGCTACCGACAACATCGAAATACGTTCGCGCAAGCACAATGCGCAAGTGAATGAACGGTCTACGTACTCTTTGCGCGTTTCTCCTTGCGCTTTTTTCTTTTCTCAGCTCGTTCCTTCTTAGTCATTGGCTTCTTCTTCGAGCCTTTTCCCATACCCAACTCAATCACTAAATCAAAATAGGCTCTTGAGATTTTATAATTTTCTAAGATTTTTCTTTGTTGGAAGGTTGAGAACGCAGAAAGTCTCGTCTGACGCATACAGAGAGGCTATTTCTTGCCTTTTCTGTGCTTTGCGGGAAGTGCAGCGTTCTTTCTCTGTTTCCTCTTCAGCTTCTTAGCTCTCTGCAGCTGTCTGTGCTGTTCCCGACCTGCAGCTTTCTCTTTCTTGCTTCTTTTGGCCATATTTTAGCCTCCATTTTATTGCGTAACCACTCGGTACTTGTTTAAAAATGTTACGTGCGCATGCTCTAGTGTAGTCCATTCGATGAAGAGAGACTCTAAAATACTACTGTTTGTGAATGAGATTTGAGGTTTACAATTTGGATGATTGCGTTTTCTGTCGCATCGTCAATGGCATTGAACCTGCAAGCGTAGTTTATTCTGACAATGAAGTTCTAGCTTTTGTGGATACTACACCCGTGAATCCCGGGCATCTGTTGGTTATTCCGAAAGTTCATGCTGCACAACTATCAGAGCTTGATCCGGAAACAGGTGGGCACATGTTCAAGGTTGCGATGCGAATTGCTGAAGCTTCAAGGCGATCAGGGATAAAATGTGAAGGAGTTAACCTATTCTTGGCTGATGGCGAAGCTGCCTTCCAAGACGTATTTCATGTTCATTTACATGTGATTCCAAGATTCAGTGGCGACCGCTTTGGACTGAAACTCGGTCCTAAATACGGCATTAGACCTGATAGAAAAGAACTCGATGAGATTGCAGGAAAAATTGGAACCGCTATGTCAAGGCAAGTAGAATAGAGTTCCGAGTGCTGTTTAGTGTCTATCCGCGTTCTGGAAGTTGCGAATACGTTCTATCAGATGTCCTATAGACTGCTAATCGCCCAACAGTTTCCCAGTTGTCTCCGTCTCTACGTCTAAGCTGAGCAACGATGACCTCAGCCGTTGGACCCCGTCTTTCCCGGCCAAACTGTAATTCCGAGAAAATCTTGTTCATTGGCACGTGTATAAAATCGTCCTTTTGGCTGAGACGTTGAACTCAACACTATCACCATTTTAGTTCAAAGGTTTCAACGTTTCCAATTTACAACGTAATCAAGATTTTGTAGTCTTCCGATGTTTTCTTCGTTTAGAAAGTTATAAACTGGGAGACTCTTCAAATTGCCGAGATTTTGGGGAAAGAGCGCCAAAAACCACATTTTCTGACTTTGAGTTTGTGGTGCCGGGGGCGGGATTCGAACTCGCGACCTCTGGGCGCGGCCCCTCTTCCACGCTCTCCAGATTATGAGTCTGGCGCCCAAACCAGGCTAGGCTACCCCGGCAGATTCCATCCGAAATAACTGTTGAGTAAGTCAATTATAGAGCTTTCTAATGAGAAAAACTATTTTGTCTCAAACCTATCAACACCGGTTGGCGTCCCCACATAGGCAGTATCAGCCATACCGATGAACAAGCCTGTTTCGATCACGCCTGGGATGGATTTCAGTCTGAGATTCAGCTCTCTTGGGGAGTCGATCAGCCCGAAATTGGCGTCGACAAGGAGGTTGCCATTGTCTGTTACAACCGGGCCCACTTTGCCTTTTCCCTCTCGTAGGATTGGCTTTCCTCCCATCTTCTGTATTTTCAGCATGATCGTTGGCAGAGCGAACGGCAATACCTCGATGGGTAGCAGTTGGTTCTTTCCGAGCTTCTCTGCGAGTTTTGTCTGGTCGGCCACTATCACGAGCTCTTTTGTTGCTGAGGCCACGATTTTTTCTCGTGTCAGGGCTCCGCCCATTCCCTTGATGAGGTTGAGCTCTTTGTCGATCTGGTCTGCTCCGTCTATCGTGAGGTCAAGCTCTGGGTGCTCATCAAGGGTTGTGATCGGGATACCCGAGTCAACAGCCAGCCTCAACGCCTGATGTGAGGTTGGCACCCCCAGAATCCTCCATTTCTCCTGCAGAATCTTTCTTCCCATCTCTTTGATGGCGTATGCGGCTGTGTTCCCGCTGCCCAACCCGACCGTGAATTCGTCTTTCAGGTGTCTTACGGCTGCTGAGGCTGCCCTCTTTCTAGCCTGTTCTATCCAACTCAACCTATTCCTCAGCCTCAATCTGTCCCAGTCTTTGGAGAACCTTCTCAACTTCGGATCTTATCTCCTCAATCCTTTTTTCAGCGTCTGTTTTTCTTGGAGATCTGCGTCGTTTCGGGGCTATTTTTTCCCTTTTTCTAGGCGGTTCTGGGGTAGGTGTTGGCGGAGCTTCGGGGACCTTCTCTTCCAGTTCTATTCCGAGGCTAGACCTCACCCCTTCGATCTTCTCATTCAACTCGTCAAAGCGGCGGTTGAACAGCTTCATCAGGTCCTCCTGCATCTCTTCCAGCTCGTGGAGTGCAACCGCGGACTCGCTTCGAGAGATCGCTTTCTTTATTCTCATCATTCTTTCTTTGTATCTTTTTGCCAGACGCTCTCGCTCTTCCTCGCTTATCTCGCCCTCTGCCTGGGCCTCATAGAGACGCCTGATGGCGTAGCTGAGAATCTCTCTTTCTAGGTCCAGCGTTCTCAGTTTGTTCTGGGCCTCTTTTGCTTCTGTGGGTGTGATGGTGCGCACCATTGTTGAGGGCCAATCGTACTTTAGCTCAGGTGATTCCACTGGCTCCCCTTTTCTCTTTCCGGCCTTCATGGCGAATAGTATGATGACGGCCGCTAAAACCGCTCCTAGCCCGATTATTATGTAATGCTCAAGATTCACAAGGGCTCCCTCTGAAGGCTAATGTTCTTTCCATGTCCGTATAAGTATGAATGTATCTACTTACAAGATTTTCGTATCCTTGGAGGCGCGAGTTTAGTCATTTGTGACCTTAGGATGCTACGCTACATCGCAGATGCCCACATTTTCATCGAGAACGTAGCTGGATCTATGAGCTTCAGAAGCTCTTGATGCATCTTCCGGAAACTCTCATCCTTCTCCTCTTTCGCCCAACACTTCTCAAGGTCTGCCAAGTTCTCGAACTCCCACATCGAGACATACGCTCCAGCTAGACCACCAAACATCTGCCTGTAAAGCTTCCATGACTTCACCTCTTTGAACAGTTCTGGATTTTCCTCTTTGTATTTCCGCACTTTCTCCATCAATAACTTGAACTCCTCTCGTTTTTCTGGCTTAACTAAACATGTCTCTACAACGAAGATACTCATCTTCTCACCTACTTTCTCGCCCTTGGCCATACTTCATTTCAAGCTGCATTAATAATTTAGGCACAATTTTCTCAAGGGAATGCTCGTGAGCCCTTGACTCACATGGATGACAATGGAAACCTGTTCAACCAATACGTTCATTACAGATTGGCAAGCGACCGCACTTTTCTCTGAACTCCTGCAACAGGGCTCTTTCTCTCTCTTGAGCTATCTTGTCAAAAAATGTCTGTTCATATCTGAAATAGGTTGATGATCCGACGCATGAGTCTTTGAGGTGACGTCTCAGTTCATAATGAATTTCACCACACCCGATGTATGTTATCTGTGAGGAGTCTGTCTTGCTGTTTGACATTTCGTAGACACCAAAAACATCTGGAACTTCATCAACATTTGCTTTGATGTAGACCTTCCAATCCGTGAAAGGCATGTTACATCGCCCTTCATGTCAGTCATTTGTTGTATTTAAATTGTGACATGTATATTCACACAAAGTGAGCGGACCCTTCACACCTGAGATTATCGATCGATTTGAAGATATTCAAAAGGTAAAAGGAAAAGGGAGATGACCTAACCAGAACTTCTTCTCTTTTTCTCAATGTATAGTATTAGACCAACTACAACGAAAGGAATAACTATAAACCCTATAACTTCTCCAACCATGCGAATCCCCTGACCACTATCAAATGCGGGTCCACCTAATCATCCTGAGCCTCAGTCTTAAACTCAAGCAGACTTGATTCATAAAGCGATTATGAATTTCAGCTATGAATTAGAACGCGTTCATGCACGAGGTCACTTCCAGCGTATTTGAACATTGATATCGATCGACCAAATCGTGAATGCTTTAAAGGGACTTGCGTACACAAGAAGAGGGGATTTTGGGTTTTCGTAAGATGTCAACATCTTCCATGTTCTTGATAGGCAGTGAAACTCACATTCACTAAGCTCTCTAA
>CAYGBA010000088.1:0-4410 GCA_964347995.1 uncultured Candidatus Bathyarchaeia archaeon
TCACCTTCCTTTTTTCTTTTATATCGAGGAATCTCCTTTGCCGCGAGCTTGTTGAAAATTGCGTTGGAACGTTGAGTCATGAGAAGATTTTTCTCATCTGGTCTCAGCGTGATGTGGTACTCCTCTGTGATGGTGTCCAAGATTTCTCTGCACTCAGATTCTTTTGGGCACTCAGGGCATAGCTTGCCTGCGTAGGAGTCGTGCTTGTACCAAACAATGATTCCGAGTTTCTCTGTGAAGACGATATGCACCTGCGCGTTTGCCTGATAGTCGAAGCCTATCAACAGCCCCTTGTAGTCCAAGAGACTCTCAATGTCGAGGCGATGACTATTCGCATGTTCCTCAAGTGCCTTGGATATCTTCTCTCTCGCTCTGCTGAGTACTCGCGACACGTAAGAGGGGCTCCACTCTTCGTCACTTTCATCCGCGATGTCACTCGTAGACTTGCCCTTTTGAAATTTCTTCCAGACAATTGATTCGTGGTTTGAGAGCAGCCCCATGGTCTATCCCTATCGCTGGTATTTCTTTACCAGAATATAGTAAAGATTTACATATAAACTTTTCTATACGTCTAATTTTCTACAGCCAGAACAAAGGAGTTTCTGCGGAGAATCAGGTGATAACTCCACTGGCTGCTGGCCCGCGTTAAACGAAGATCATTTATTTAAGTCCTATAAACCTCATAGGAGTGAAAGCACATGGGAAAAGCAGAGTACAAAGTTGAGGGAGGCAAGCTGATCAAGGTTCAACTAATCAGGAAAGGCGATCGAATTGAGAAAATCAAGATTATGGGAGATTTCTTTCTCTATCCGGAAGAACTCATTGAAGAGTTAGAGGAAGCGTTGACGGGTCACTTACTTAACGAAACTGATCTAGCCACCCTCGTAAAAACTCTTGTAGAAAAAAGAGAAGCTACCTTACTGGGTGCATCTCCCGAAGACTTTGTTAAATGCATCATGATGGCAGGTGAGAAGGATGGTTGAGAAATGGCGCTTCTTGGATACACGTCTCCACGATGCCTTCTATAATATGGCGTTAGACGAAGCGATCGCGATAGCAAGGTCCAAAAACCTTGTGCCGAACACTTTGAGGTTCTTTAGGTGGGATCCTTCTGCTCTCTCAATCGGCTACTTCCAGAGCATGGAAGAGGAAGTTGACATCGAAGCCTGCAACAAGAGAGGCATCGACTACGTGAGAAGGAGAACTGGTGGAGGAGCGGTGTATCACGACAGAGACGGAGAATTGACTTACAGCCTCATAATAAAGGAGGACCACAGGTTAACCTCAAAAGATTTCCAAGAAACATACAAAACCCTTTGTTCAGGTTTGGTGTTAGGCCTGAGGCTTCTAGGGATTCCCGCCGAGTTCAAACCTATCAACGACATCATAGTGGAAGGGAAGAAAATTTCTGGGAACGCTCAAACCCGTGGAATGCATGTTGTACATCAACATGGTACCATACTCCGAACAGTTGATCCGAAACTCATGTTCACGCTGTTGAGAGTGCCAAGCGAGAAGATCCGCGACAAGATGATTGAATCCGTCGAGGAAAGGGTCACCTCGATAAACAGATTTCTAAAGCGAGTAGCGAGCTTCGGAGAGCTGAAAGAGGCTCTCATACATGGCTTCACAAGATCTTTCAAGATAGAGTTACTTCCAGGAGAGACCATCGAGTTTGAGGAACAGTTAGCTGCAAAGTTAAAAGCAGAGAAGTACGCCACGAAAGAATGGAACTTCAAGAGATAGCCACTGAGACCTCTTCAGACTTTTCTAGAGTAAGTCTGCCGGGTCGACAAGGGATGACCTTTACCAGAGGAGTAGAAGAGGGATATAGGTAGAAAGATAATCCAACCAGCTTCCCATTTAATATGAAGTTTGGATTGCAAGATTCAGCGATACACATGTTAGAGTGGGTGGATTTTGCCGTTCCTATCTTTCTGCCACAAAGCCTTATTGCTCCACCGCGGGAAGGACAAGTATCCACGTGTATTCCAAACCACCTGTAATGTGGTACACCAGCGTCCAAAAGACCAACTTGACCGTCCAGACCAACGGGTATACCGTGCTTAAACTCTTCATTCAAAGCGACCAGAGAATATTCAGGCTTTGATTCAACTACAGTTCCACCTAATGCTCTCGCCGCCTCTAGGGCATCCGCTTCAAACAACCTGTCAAACTTGAAACCTCCTCTTGCACGGATGGGGTCCGAAGGCTCCCTCACCTCAACATGAAGGTGAGGGTCCGTCCAAAAATTGAAGAATCCAGATCTGAGAAGTATCCCCAGATCGTCGCCAGGTTCTACAATATCGCCAACCTTGACACGAGGTTCGACGTGGAGAATCTTAACCCATCTTTTGGAGTTTTCTAGGCTGCTGACAAGAATGACGTAGTCATAGCTTGAGCCTTCAAAATCCTTTCCTTGCGTGCACTTTACCTGCCTAACCTTTGTCACTTCGCCTCCAACAGGCGAAGGAGTAATCTCGCCGAAGGCTCTTTTTGGATACACATCAATACCCGTGCAGGAACGATGCGCCGGGTATGGACTGTTAAAGAAGGAGAACTTACCATCTTTTGGACAGTAGATACTAACACCTTCCGAAGAGGCTATGAGGTTCATTCTTTCTCTAAGCATAGTACAATGAAAAGAAGCCGAAAGAATTAGTTCTTTCTGTGGCGCGCGCGACCAGCCGAGGAGGAAGTCGCTATCAAGGTGACGCTTTGAGATATCGATGTTTTCTGTCTTTTGAAATATAAATATTGGAATTCACATTCTTTTAGCTGAGGAGAAAGGAGAAATGGAATGGAAGTCACGGCCTTTGGCACCATGCTTTCTCTTCTTGCTTTTGCTCAACATCCTTGACATTTTGGTCACTAACCCCGCCTATGAGTCTAACCCCTTCACTTTATACATTTGGGGCCAAATAGGAGTCTTTCTTTCCGCCTGGATCAAGGTGGGATTGGTCCTACTTTTTGGAGCTCTGTGTCTATCTGCCAAAAAAATCGCTGATGAAACTGAGTGGCCTTTCGCCAGAAAGCTACTGCAAGAGACGCTGATTGTTCTCGTGGCCTTCTACGTTTTCGTGGTAGCGTGGAACTCAATTCTCTTAGTCCTATTTCAGTCTCGATAAACATCATTTCGGTCTGAGGCTTGGATATTTTTCTCTTATTTTGCTGTCAGCTATCTTGGCAATCATTGCATTGGATATTAACACACATTTGACTCCTAACAGATCAGCGAGATCCGCTGGTCTCTGATCTTGAGTCACAAGCAACAAGTTGTTGTTCCCCGCATACTCCACAACATCTTTGTCTTTGGCTCCTTCCAAACCTGCGTCGTGAACAGTCATCACATCCCACCCCAGAGCCTCAAAATACTCCTTCAGACCGGAGTACATTTCGTCAAGTAGAAGCTTCAACAGCGCCACCTCATTCCAATCAAACGGTATCTACAGGCCTAGAGGCTTCTTTATGCCCACAATGCTGAAAACATTTTCCTTTGCTCCAGGCGCCGTTGTGAAGTGCCATTGCAGCGTTCCAAGTACACGCATTTAGGCACATTACGTTTTCCCTCTTGAAATTGCCGATATTCTACAAGGAAAGTGGGCTACCATTCCACGATTGTGTTTCTTCGAAATATCTTGTCAACAACTTTCGAGAAAGTCGCTATTACTCGTAAGAAACTCTTTTCAGCTCTTTCAAGTGTTCAAAAAAATCCAAGTGATCTGGCGTTCTAGGCTTCAGTTCGGAACCCTGTCCTAGGATCATTCCTATCACCAATGAAGCCCCAGAATCGCTTAGATATTTTTCCAGTCCCTCTGCAAAAATTCCCGGTTGATCTGGAATGTCTTCACGCTTAAGTGAGTATTTTTCCTCCAGATACTTGTATATGAACAAAGTAGCAGGTTCTCCGAAAACCTGTTTTAGCACCTTGTCTACAACCTTGAATAATCTGTCAGGTTTCTTCTTTGGCCGCGAAGTTTTTGATTTCATGACTCACCATGAAAGACATTCTCAACGACCCAATAAAAGGTTATGAATTTACGAGACAGATTGAATGTATCGAACATGAACATGCAATGAAAAAATGTTACGTATGGGAAGACACGAATTCTGAAATTCTATCAGTTCTCATTCTCCAATAATAGTAGCGTTTGGAGTCACCGAGCCTCATTGACCTTAAGATGTCGCAGTCTTGGTGAAAATCGTCGGGGAGTGGAACGGTTAGAACCTGCTCCAGATCGCTCTGACTTTTTCCTGAGTTTTCTTAGTAACAGGTGCCATCTGGTTTTCTGGTGCGAGTCCTATCTCCACGGCAGTTTTCATTATGGAGAGGTGAGAGACAAACACTTTATTGTCATCCTCGTATACCACAAAACTGCATGGAAATAGAGTGCCAACATCTTTTGAGAC
>CAYGBA010000089.1:0-4409 GCA_964347995.1 uncultured Candidatus Bathyarchaeia archaeon
CAAGAATGAAAGAGGACTTATGGTGCACTTGGCTAGGACCCATGATATTCATGGGGCCCGAGGCCGCCTCTCCCTAAAGGCTGTTTATCATTTCTTCCCGTCACTGGAGGAGAGAAGGTGGAGTTATGCCCATAAGTTTCTGAACAAGGTAGAAGGCGCCGAGGATGAGTGGATAGAGGGGTATGTACAGGCGTTGAATGGTATGCTTATTGCTCTAAAAGAATCCCACTCATCCGCTCAACCATATATCCTTCAAATGAAGAGATACAGCGTCCAAGAGCTTCAAAACCTGAAGAAAGATTTCGCCACCCTCTCGAATAAGCCTGTAAACACCACATTTGACAAGGGATACATCCAAGCATGGATTGACTACGTGAGCCAGCAACAAAGCAAAACGAAATCATCAGACTCTGCTAAACGAGGTGCCTGACATGGAATTCTGTCCCTGCTACCGAACAAGATTGTCCGAGCAAGAAGGCAAGGAGCAGATGCAGACACGCTCTGTTGACGAGGATGCGACAGGGTGCTTCAGATGCACAGAGTGCGGCTACACCTTCAGAGAGTACACCTACGAAATCTGTCAAAAATTCTATAAGCCAAATAGAAACTGGTCCAGAAATTAGGTAATGTAGTTCTACCGTTCAAGAAGAAGAAAGGTTTGTCCAAAAAGCCTTGTTCTAATCCTCTATTCAGAAACTGGTTTGACATTCACGGCCTTCGGGCCTTTGTATGTGCTTTCTACCTCAAATTCCACCTCTTCACCCTCGGTGAGGAAGCTTTTGCCCTGTATGTCTGAGGCGTGTACGAAGATGTCTTCTTCATGCTCTTCGGAGTCTATGAAGCCGTAACCTTTGAAGCCAAGCCATCGTTTCACTTTGCCCTTCACCAAAATTTTCACCTCTTAGCGCTCCTATGCTAGAGCCTACTTTTATAGATTTTGACCATAACTGTAGGAACACAACCTCATTGTGAGGAATCGAATCCACCTCTAATCATCTATCGATCGAGCAACCTAGTCTGACCAACCTGTCTAAGGAACTTTTTGAGAGACGCACCATCCCCTCGCTCTACACAGAACATCTTTCCAGAAGACCTCAGACGGCTGGTCTCTACAATCCTAACGTGTTGATTTGGGAAACTATACGCCACAAAAGCCTCTGCATTATGCCTCCTAGCCTTTTCGATCAGCCTGTGGATTTGTTCCTTACGGAGGTATATGGCGTTCTTTTCCTGATCTTTTTTAGACAGGTTTTTGCACTCGACTAGGTGAATTACAGTCTTGTTTGGAGCCTTCTTTATAGCGACGACATCCGCGGGATAGACCCTTCTACCACTTTTTGGGAAGCGAGTGGCCAACCAACCATGCTTTGTGTACAGCCTCTCCACACGCCGCTCTAGGCGATAACCCGCGCTATACCTCGACACGCCAAACCTCCACAAACAAACTTTTAGGTTAGCACGTTCCTATAAAATGTCTCATACGGGTAGTTTCACCCATCTCTCCCTCCTTTCTGTATTTTCGTTCCGTCGGGGATCTTAAATGCCCACAAAGACTCACGACCAACATGAGAGTGTACAACTTGAGAAGATTCTATGTTAACGCCGCTAGGTCCTATGTTGGGCGAAACGTCAACCTCCACCTCAAAGACCGCTCTGTAATCATCAACGTTCTCCTCACTGGCGTGAGGGGGAACAGAAGGAATCCAAAACTTCACTATCGTACTCCTGAAGGAGTTGCTGAAATTTCAATAAGGGAGGTCGACTGGATTCAAGCTCTCAACCCACTCTTCAGTACTTGGAGGAATGAAAAGGCTTGAGCGAAGACACAAAGCTTGAGGACATAAAGGGCGTCGGCCGTATGACAGCCCAAAAGCTTCGAAAGGCAGGGGTAAATAGCGTGGAGGAGCTGGCAGTCACTCCAATTAGAGAGCTGATTGCCAAGACAGAGCTAAGCAAGAAGTCAGCCTCGAATCTCTCTGAGACAGCCCGAAGGCTCATGAGCATGAGTTTCGTCTCTGCCATGGAGTTATGGGAGAAGAGGAAGAACATGATGAGATGCAGCACGGGCAGCGAGGCTTTAGACGATATGTTGGCCGGGGGAATCGAGACAAAAGCTATGACCGAGCTTGTAGGACAGTACAGTGCTGGCAAAACCCAGATATGCCTCAAGCTGTGTATAATGGCTCAATTGCCTCCGGAAAAGGGTGGTCTAAGCGGCAGAGCTCTCTTCTTCGACACGGAGGGAACCTTCTCGGCCCAACGCATACATCAGATAGCCCAAGCCATGGAGCTAGATCCAGAATCCATTCTAGACGGCATACTGGTCTCCAGAGTGTACACATCCGACCACCAAATCCTCCTACTAGACCATTCATTCAAGATCTGCCGAGAGGAGGAAATCAAACTAGTGATCGTGGACAGCCTCATCAGCCACTTCCGAAGTGAGTACATAGGCCGAGAAAGTCTTGCTGAGCGACAGCAGAAACTCAACAACTACCTACACAAGCTTCTGAGGCTTGCGGAGGTGTATAACCTGGCCGTGGTTGTAACGAACCAAGCTCAAGCAAACCCCAACGCTTTCTTCGGCGACCCAAACAGACCTGCTGGTGGTCACGTTATGGCGCACGCCTGCACTCATCGGGTGATGCTGCGGAAGAGTAAGGGCGCTAAACGGATTGCTAGGGTTTTTGACTCTCCGTACATTCCAGAGCGAGAGTGTGCCTTCAGGATTTCGGAGAAGGGCATCGAAGACGTAGAGGAATGAGGGCTAAGCTGAAACACTTTTGAAAACTCATGGCAGTAGCATAAGCGATAATCCAGACACTATTGGAATAGTCAAGTTATCGTTCACCGGTAGAGGCAGAAATTCCGCAATCATTCCTGTGGTGGCCGCCGTCAACGCCTTGATCGGATCCACAAATAGCAGAGCCCCTAAAAGGGCAAATAGGAAACCGAAGATTGAGCCTTCCACCATCTTTCCCTTGTTGAATGGTAAAACGGTTCTCCCGATTATTCTTCCAAAAACAGTGGCAAACCCATCGCCCAAAGTAAGCACCGCTACGGATACGTAGTTAATAGGTGTTGGAAATAGAAGAAGCGAAAACATCATGCCAATGGCGAAGAGGATTGGTGAGGAGGCGAATTCGTGGCGTTCGGGTTTGATCGCCGCTCTCCGAGTTATCGGGGAGAAAAGAGGAAAATCAACTCCCCGTATTCTGCCGAATTCGGAGGCGATGTACAATAGAGTTACAAAGAGTATCAAAAAAGAAACCACGTGGGGCTCCATAAATGTGTATGCGCAGACACAAGGCACCGAGAAGCTACCTATATGAATTGCTTCCCGAATCACTTCATTTCTCGACAGACCTCGACCGCGAATACGTAACGCTTTCCCTTCTATGATCCGTAAGATCTCAGAGAGATCCTCCCTCACCACGTAGTCAGATCTGGCAGTCAAGATGAAGTCTGGATTGTAGCCGATCCTTAGAACGCAGAGCTGAAACATCGCCAGGTTGTTCCTGTCATCAGCGACGACGACACAGTCTTTTGGGGACAAGCCTTCACCATTAAGGAGCCTCTTCAAGATGAGCGCCTTACCGTTTGGCTTGATCGCCTCGCCGCCAATTTCACCCGTCAGACGCCCATCCCTTGTCTTTAAGTCAAAACCAAATGCATAGTCCGCATTCAGCTTGGCTGCCAGGTCTTTGACAAAGAGCGTTGGGAGCCCCGAGCTTATGAGGGCGGTCGCATATCCAGCCTGACTCAGTTTTTTGAAAAGTTGTTCTACCCCTGATATGAGGGGAATCCCTTTGTAGGGCTCAAAGAGATCGTCTACCGTCATTCCTCGGAAATATCTGTAGACTTTTCTAAGCGTGGATTCAAGTGAGAGTAATCCGGCTTCGTAGAGAAAACCTGCAATGAGTATCTTGATGAACCCCCAAGGACCAAGTTTTCTTGCAGCCTCAAAGAGCAAGTAGCGCCTTTTTGGCAGTAAAACGCCTTCAACATCAAAAACGATAAGTCGGTTTCCTTCATTTTCTTTTGCTCTAGCTGCAACCAATAGCTGTTCCTCTACAGGTTGATAGACTTGTCGACTTTGAATAATTTTCCCAAAGATCAGGTTAGCCTCATTCCCTTTTTAATAAACTTTTATACTTCTAAGAGCATCAACATTGTTGGCGGCGGGTCTTAGGCGGGGGGCTAGGGGTCCCCTGAACCATAAAACCCCTATACGATGGGCCGAGAGCCTGGGTGAGGCGTCAAAGATCATCAAGACTCCTCAGCTTTCTGCCAGTGAGTATCCGTCCCCTGGGGCTGGCGGTCGTGGTGCAGCCTTCACTTGGGGGCTGTTTCCGCGTTTATCAGGTAAACCTGGCCAGGCCCGGGAGGGAGCAACCTAAGCTTGGACG
>CAYGBA010000090.1:0-4284 GCA_964347995.1 uncultured Candidatus Bathyarchaeia archaeon
CGAGTCTTTTGCTTATCTTTAGTTTTCGTTGGAGGACCATGGTCATCATCATTTAGAGTTTATATCAAAATATTTAAATATGTTTTGAGTGTTCTTTCATATTAACGAACTTAAATATGTTACTGCACTGGCTTGGATTGGATTGATGGAGGGACCTAGGCATGGTTGAAGATGTCCGTAAGCTTGGGGTCTTTGAAAGGTATCTGGCAGCATGGATTGTTTTGTGCATATTGGTGGGGCTGTTCCTATCACAATACTTTCCGGTTCTCAGCATCACGATCAACAACATGCAGATCGGGGGAATATCGATTCCTATCGGCGTATGCTTGTTTTTGATGATGTATCCGGCTCTCTTGAATCTGCAGTTTGAAGAATTGAAAAAACTATTCCGCAATCCCAAGCCAATTATCCTTACACTTGTTTCGAATTGGGTTTGGGCTCCATTGATAACTGCCTTTCTCGCGTACTATTTTTTGGCTGGGCATAATCAACTAATTGTGTCCTTAATATTGTTGGGCTCTAGTCCATGCACAGCTATGGTGTTGGTTTGGGGAGTTCTTGCAGACGGAAACCAGGAGCAGAACGTCATCAATACAAGTCTGAACACGATCACGATTATGTTCTTGTATGCCCCGATGGTCTCTTTGTTGACGGGCATTCAGAGTATTCCCATTGACAGGATGGCCCTTGTCATGTCCGTGTTTGTCTTTATTGGGATTCCAATGGTCTTAGGCCATATCTCAAAAAAGTATGTAACAAGTAGAAAGGGGAAGGATTGGTTCCTTGAGGTCTATAGACCCACGGTGGGGAAAATAGCGATAATCGCGCTTTTGACAACATTGGTTGTTCTCTTCTCTCTCAATGGGAATGTGTTGATACAGCATCCGGAGGAGATGATACTCGTTTCCATGCCATTACTAATAGGGTTCATCATCGTTGTTGGACTCAACTTATGCGTTACCAAGTTTGCAGGTCTCCGATATAGAGAGGCGATCATATCTGTGATAATAGGGTCTTCTAGCCATTTCGAGATCGCAATAGCTACCGCTATCAGTCTTTACGGCCTGGGCTCACAAGCCGCACTAGGGACAACAATGGGCCTGTTCTGGGAGGTCCCAATCATGCTCAGCCTAGTATTCCTAGGCAAAAAGCTGAACCATAAAGGATTTTGGAAAACTGAAGGATAGATGAAGAAATGTTGTTTCCTAAGCTAAAAACTAGAGGCAACATCGTTTAGTGTATTTGCACGTGATGTCTAAGCCATGCGCCTCAGAGTCGGTCCACAATTAAGCCGATACAACTGATAGAGAGCATACCGACTCCGAGGGCGAATAGAATAGTCAATGCTATAGGTAATGTTAGAAAACCTACGACTACAGGACTTTCTGGAGAAAAGAAAAAAGTGGCAACACTGAAGGCCGTAAGAATGAATCCCAGAGTTCCCCATCGATTAACCTCTTTCATCTTGATCTACCTCGTGACTTTTGGATGGAAGAAATTAATGCCTCTGCGATCTTGACCAAAGCCTTGGCTTGTTTGTCTGTCAACTCCGTTCCCTTCGGCCCCTCAAGTTGGCCTATGAATCTGTGGAGAGCTTCAGTTGCTTTTTTGTCATGTGATTTTAGAAACCTTGGGATTTCAAGGTGCATTTTCCATCATTGATAGAGTGTGTATTATTTTCTATAAGTATCATCCTCCAAACTCTGTCATATTCTGTCTTTCGATATATACGAAAGGCTTCAACTATGCGCCACTACGGCATTGAACTGTCCTTCACTTGAAATACTCTGTGCTCATCCAATGCATGTTGCGCTTGCAGATGCACTCTTAGCAGGCTTTTTGGCAGCATTCTGGATTAGCGTAGTATTCTAAGGACATCGTTATCAATGCCCTATCGTTAGTCATGATTGCCACCTCGTTCTTCCAACTAGAGATGGTTATAAGCGTCTTCATGTCAGATATTGCAAGATTGATAGGGCATGCCAAGATCCTTGTTTGACCTCGTTCTTCGGAGCTCATGGTGTTCCCCAGTTCTCTCGTTACAGCAAGTTTAATCTTAACGTGCTTCGTTTCTTTCATCATAAACGATTTTAGCTCATCAAGCAGATCTTTCTCTGATATGAAAACCACAACTTCGTTCCTAGTGGAACCTATCAAGTCTTTTATTTTTCTGATGATATTTCTCCGCCCGCGAATCACATACGCTAGCTCCATTTCGTCTCTGCCTATGCTATTCTCGAACATCGGTGAAAGAGAGTCTGCAAGTTTGTCTGCCTGAACGACCTTTTGGTTCAAGTTTTCAACGAGTTGTTGTTTCAGATTGCTTATGGATTCTTTAGGAGGAAGCGGCTTGTAGATACTCGGGGTTCCCTCTTGAATGGCTATCATTCCTTTTCTTGAAAGTTCATCCAAAGTGTAGTATATTTTGGAGTCGGGTATACCCGTTTCTTTGCAAAGAACACTAGCCGGTGTATAAGGGTGAGATAGAAGTGCAAGATAGACTTTCGCTGCATAAGTTGAAAGCCCTAGCGTCTTGAGTTCAGATATGAAGTGTCCTCTGAGAGATCGGTCAATTCGTTCCATGTATTCTTCTTCCTCTTACTGAGAAGTAAGAGTCAGAGAAGGTTTTTATATCTTTCTACTACAGAACGTTAGTAGAAGTTTGAAGAAGGATGAACGGATGAGTGGCGTTGCAGAAGACCGCTCTGAAAACGAAGTCAAGGAATTCGTGAAGAAAAGATATGGTGAGCTAGCACGCACGCGGAAATCCTGCTGTGGGTCATCGACGCGTGGGCACGCCGATGCTTCTCTCGGTATGGGCTACACCGAGGAAGATTTGGTGAATGTTCCAGAAGCTTCCAATCTGGGTTTGGGGTGTGGGAATCCTGTTGCGTTGGCGAGTCTGAAGGAAGGGGAGATCGTTTTGGATTTGGGATCTGGCGGGGGAATTGATGTCTTCTTAGCGGCCAAGAAAGTGGGACCGCGTGGAAAGGCGATTGGAGTTGACATGACGGAGGACATGATCAATAGAGCCATGATCACTGCTTCCAAATATGGCTATGAAAACGTCGAGTTTCAGTTGGGTGAAATAGAGAATCTACCCCTTGAAGACGAGTCCGTGGATGTGATAATCAGTAATTGCGTGATCAACCTGTCTGTGGATAAGCAGAAAGTATTCCACGAAGCCTATAGAGTCTTGAAGCCCGGTGGGAGGATTATGATTTCTGATCTAGTCACCGAAGGAGAATTGCCCGAAGAAGTGAGGAAAAGCTTTGACGCTTGGGCTGGATGCATTGCAGGCGCGCTGGAAAAGAACCAGTATCTAACCACCATAAAGAGAGCTGGATTCCAAAACGTCCGAATCATTTCCGAAACAGCCTTCAATGACTGCTGTTCGCAGGCACAAATAAAGAGCATTCAAGTCGAAGCATACAAGAGAACAGGACATGCGAAAACATAGACCGGCAAATACATATGCGCATGATGTGTTAGGAGGTGAAAAAATGAGTGAAAAAAGTAGAAAAAAGACAGAAAAGAGATCAAATTGCTGTGACACTGAGCAGAAAAAGACGAGTTGTTGTTGACCAATACACGATTCCTTTGTGTGAATTGGCGCAGACTTCATGATTTCTTCCCTATTTTCCACAAGAAACACGGGATCGCTGGTGACATCCCCGGCAAACTCCCTTTTTTTCTGCCAGAGCAATCTGAGGCTCAATGGGATCATGGCATTTTGCTCGATCGATCGCATGCATGGACTATGGGAGTAGTCGTTCGGCTATCCATCGCTTCAGGGGTTCTCTTGCCGGCATCTTCTTGCTCCACTCGGGATCTTGGTAGAACGCTTCGTGGCGAAAGGTTACCACTTCTTTTAGGCTGGAGGGACGGTGGTCTGTGACGTCCTCCGCGTGTAGGTGGAGGGGGTAGTTGTATGTCGGGGGCAGTTCCTGGATTTGGTCGGTCGTCAGAGTCGCGAGAGCGACACCTGAGAATATGGCTTGGTGGACGAAGATCTTGTAGCGCTCGTCGTGCTCATAGAGTTCTTGGAGTGGTGGCTCACGGTAGACCGTGAGGAAGGTGTCTCGCCAGTTCTGGAGCAGGTGCTTCTCTGGGCGGGTGATGTGGCAGCCGGCGTTGAAGTAGGGGCGGAGCGTTACGTTGTCCACGTGGGTTGTCATGGGGAAGACGTGGTCGTCGGGAACGTTGCAGTAGCGGTAGACCAGGGTCCAGAAGGCGTCGAGGGGCTCGTCGTAGCGGGAGCCGATGAGGGCGTGGTGGACGGGC
>CAYGBA010000091.1:0-3931 GCA_964347995.1 uncultured Candidatus Bathyarchaeia archaeon
AACGCTCTTTTCTCTTGCGCAGAGCATCATCTCACAATCTGGACTCCAGTGAACGCCCAAAGGACCGAGACAGCCTTTACATATCAGATCCTTTTTGGACACCTCTAGATTCTTTTCCTTGCGGAACCACTTTATCGTCTCTCGAATCTCCTTTTGCACATCGGGATCATTTTCATCTCGTTTGTAGTACAGAAAACAGCCTGCACAGTTCAGCCCACATACCGCAATTAACCATTTTTCTTTGCTGTGACTCAATTATGGTCACCTATACCCAAATCAATCAGCTGGCGTTGGTTAATAGAATTTCGACAAATACGAATTGGAGCTTTCCCTTATTCATTTGAGCGTGCGGTAGCTTTATATATAACTGATAACACGCTTCCCTTCGATGAAGGGGATGCGCGTCTAGAAAAGATCTCTCCTTTCTCTCTTACCGACTGTTTTTCGAAAGTCGGACACGCACCTCTGACTTCCTCTCAACTATAAGAACCCACAAAAAATCATCTTTGACTTCAATCTTCCACAGGTTCGCTTCCAACATTTCTATGAAGTCTCAAGCTTCCGATTTGCTTTTCCACTTCGGAAATGGTTTCTGCACCATGGTATGTGCCGCCGATTGCCCTAGTCATGGTGCCTATCGTGTCTATGTCTCCGCCTAGGCTTATAGCGTACCGACCAGCTTCCGCAAAACCATGGGAGGTGTGAAGTAGGGACAAGATAGCTGTAGTCGCTTTTAGAAGATCAAAGTCTATTGATAACAATTCTCTTCACTGATAGTTTACTCTTCGTTATCCCTAGGATAATTCATCAGAGAAGAATCTTGACACATCCATGAGTTACTGCGCAGAGCATCCAGAAGTATCGCGAAGATGCTACTTGAGCGCGAATTTGTGCGTAGACCACCAGAAAGCTTATTAGGTTGGATTATCCAACCAAGTTTCATGGAACAACTGAACACTCGCCGCCTTGCATTGCTGACCATTTTGTCTGCCTTATGCATCGGCATTCAGTTATCTCCGCGCCCTCCAAACGTTGAATTCACTTCTTTACTTATCTTTCTTGCCGGTGCCCTTTTCGATGTTCGTGTAGGAGGTATTCTTGGTGCTGCCGTAATGCTCGTAAACGGCTTTTTGTCGCCTTGGGGATTCGCTGGGTTGATGCTGCCTTTTCAAATAATCGGAATGTCCATCGTAGGTGTTGTAGGTGGCGTGTATGGACACACAAAAAGAAATGTATATACTCCAAGTTCATGTGGTGAGACGGCGGCTCTGGGTGCTTTTCTCACGCTTGTCTATGACGTAATAACCAATTTTGGCGTTGCCGTATCGTACATGATACTTGGAATGCCCGCATTACCTGCGTTTATTGGTGCGATTGTTTCCGGAGCGCCTTTTTCGCTAATCCATGTTGTGTCGAATTTCTTTGTTTTCATGGCCGCTTTCTTTCCGCTCACAAGAGCTCTTCAACAATTCTTCGGAGGAGAAAAAATCTGGAGAAAAGAATCTCTACCTATTTAGTTCTTGGCTTGCTTGTCTGGGCAATTATGGGGACCATCGTTGCGGGCTACTATTTCATTCAATACGATAACTACCGAAGCGAATACAACGATCTAGTCAATCAACTCAGCGCTGATATTGGAAAGATTTCAACCGTGCTGGAAGGCATCTCTCTCAAAGCCAACATTCTTCTGAGCTACGGTAACGGAACAAAGGTTTGGCATAACAGTACAGTGCTTCCGTTGGGCTCGACAGCATTTACAGCGATATACTATCTCGCTGACGACATAAACTATACAGACTACGGAGGGGAATTGGGAATTCTAGTGATATCAATTAATGGCGTAGCCAATAATTCTACGCACGGATGGCTCTACTGGTACTGGGATTCTCAAAACTTCAAATGGACACTTCCAGAATATTCTTCTGCAAAACACTTACTTCACAAAGGAGAGATGATCGCCTTTACTTACGTTGGCTATATGGAGTGGCCGCCGCCAACACCCACGTAGAGCAATTTGTGACTGTACTATACACGCATTCTACTGCTCTTCTTAGGATCGTTTCACTCGTACTCATGAGTCAGTGCAAGCAGAGTTGAAGTCCACTTGAACTACAAGATTTTAAACGAGATCACTATATTATCAAAAGATAAGAATGCGATTCTTACATGTGATAGAAAAAATTACTGGAAAATTGGCCCCTGGGAGGGCACCAGCATTCACAGAGGTTCATGTTATCAAGGCTTTAGAGAGCTTACGTACAGAGAAGCCTATTGGCAGGATACGGCTTTCAAAGATACTGAGTTTGGGGGAGGGTGAAACACGAACTTTGGTCCGGCATCTGAGAAATGAAGATGTAATTGAAGTCTCAAGAACGGGCATAGTTCTCTCAAAGCTCGGCGAGAAAATATTGTCTGATTTAAGATCCAACATGAGCGAGGAATCGGAGATTCCTGAGAGTTCTTTGACAGTAGGGCCCCATAACGTGGCCGTCCTTATCAGAAACGCAGGTGATTCTGTAAAGTACGGTTTGGAGCAAAGGGATGCCGCGATTAGAGCGGGAGGCTTGGGAGCTACAACACTTATTTTTAGAAATGATAGGCTGACCATGCCTGGAGTGAGCAAGGATGTTTTCCAAAACATCCAGGCGATTCATGATTTGCTTGTGGCAAAACTAAAGCCAGAGGAAAACGATGTAATCGTAATTGGTAGCGCCGACGACAAACAAATAGCCGAGCTCGCGGCAAAGACTACCGCCCTCAAACTCCTGAAATCGAAGAGTGGATAGCATTGTTTTATTCAAAATCTGTTGTAGCAAGGAAGCGAAACTGATGTTAGAGCAGATGCGAAAATCAGAACTCGATAATATTATCGAGTTTTTAAGGATGGCAGGTCGGTTGAAAAGGATATCAAGATCAGGGTGGGTTGAGGTTGGCTCAGATTCTCCAGAATCAGTTGCGGACCATACATTCAGAACAGCTATTCTATGTATGCTATTCTCAGATCTACAACACCTAGATGGATTGAAGATGATACGGATGGCGCTACTTCATGATCTTCCCGAAACGGTTACGGGAGACCTGACTCCTGGAGAAAAAACCGGAGAAACCTTGGAAAGAGAGAATGCTGCCATGAAGCATCTGCTGTGTCTTCTGCCCGAAGAACTACAGCAAAGATATTTGAAGCTCTGGCTTGAATACGCAGAGCACAAGACGAAGGAAGCGAAAGTTGTGCGGCAGTTGGAGAAGCTTGAGATGGCTCTGCAAGCCAGAGAATATGAGGCGATTCAGCCTTCACTAGAAGGTTTGGAACGGTTCATCGAGTCAGCCGATAAGGTAATAGCGTCACCTGAGATTAGGAAACTCTTCTGTAGCATATTGGGCTCTGATCGTTGAAGCGTGATGAGGCATGAACATTAGAGAGAAGTGGGAGAAAAGGTTCATGAAGTCGCTCAGCGGGGATGAAAAGAGAGCTTTCCAATTGTGGTTGGACTTCTCGAAGAAGAAAATCTCTGAGGATGAATTTAAGGCAAGAATGGACATAGACGTTATGCCCAGAATCCTTGGCAAGATGAATGCTCTTAGGCTTGAAACCTTGGAGAAGGAAATCGACAACTTGGACAACAGAGTACGAATTCTGGAAAAGAAGACTTCAAGTAAGACACGTTAAGCTCAATCCATTCTATGACGTAATAGGCGCACTCGCACGCCTAGATCATGGCGCCGGGGGTGGGATTTGAACCCTCCCTACAGTAGAGATATCCCCCGCAAACCCCCTATTTTTTCTCTTGGAAAGCGTCAGTATTTGGTTATCAAAGTTTTGCTCTTTTCAACAAGAGGGCATTGATTACTACGATTATCGAGCTTGTAGCCATTATTAGTGCTGCCCATTCAGGTCTTAAAACTATGTTGAAGGGAGACAGGATTCCCGCCG
>CAYGBA010000092.1:0-3739 GCA_964347995.1 uncultured Candidatus Bathyarchaeia archaeon
AACACAAGAGCGTGATTTACCTTTCTACCTTCAGAGTCAGATCATTCCATGTTTTCTCCAACTCTTCCCCATCAAAATATATGCTCAAAGATATGGGGTAAGTCGCGCTTGAGATTCCATCCTCCAGCATGCCGACGACAACAAAAACCTTCGTATCTAATGGGTCGGCGGCTCCGAGTGTGTAGTTGAATACATACTCTGAGCCAATTCGCGGCAAAAGTCTCTCTGCCCCCTCATGTATTAGCAATCGGTCGCTTGAGGCAAACCTGTATTCCGCTTCATGAGTTTTCATATCGAAGTTCTCAGCTTTTATTGTGATGGTTGCATTCTCGCCATGCTTTACCACCGAGCGGTCAATGGAGAACTCTACTGGAGAAGCAGTTGGCCTCCAAGACCACAATCCCACTGCGACTATCACGACTATCACCGCCAAGATGAGAAGCGATATCTTTCGCAAACTGATCAAACGCCCGCACCATTCTAAGGTTAAATGGCTCTTCTTTTAAAGATAATTACGCGTGCATAAGTATATTTTCGTGTACCATCGAGGCCTTTCTAAGGCGGGCATCCAGCTTTCGTCGGCAATGCTAAATGGTGCTCCGGCCGGGATTTGAACCCGGGTCGGCGGCTCGAGAGGCCGTCATACTTAACCGGACTATACTACCGGAGCAACGTGACTAATAGTGCTTCCAATCCTTAAATTCTTAGCTTGAAAAGGAACGAAAAAGAATGACAAAAAGAGAAAAAGAGATTTGTGGTCTTCCTAGTATTCTTCGTCTTCAGGCATTTCTCCTGGGCCTCTTCCTTCTGCCTTGGGCTTCGTCGACGCTATCACATCGTCGATTCTGAGGATCATGGAGGTCGATTCTGTTGCCGACTTCACAGCCTGCTCCTTGACTCGTAGGGGTTCGACTATGCCTTTGTCATACATGTTAAGGACTTTCCCCGTGAAGACGTCCACGCCCACCAGATGACCC
Source organism: uncultured Candidatus Bathyarchaeia archaeon (assembly GCA_964347995.1). Taxonomy (GTDB): domain Archaea; phylum Thermoproteota; class Bathyarchaeia; order Bathyarchaeales; family Bathyarchaeaceae. The sequence goes on from CAYGBA010000092.1 coordinate 978, forward strand.
TTAGGCTTTTCATGAGCCGACCTCAACGCAACGAGTATGTCGATAGGCTCGAGGCCTGCGTTCTCAGCGAGAGTTCTCGGCACTATCTCTATAGCGTCTGCGAATGCCTCTATGGCGAGTTGCTCTCTTCCCCCAACTTTCGTAGCATATGGACGAATCACCTTCGCTATCTCCGACTCGATCGCCCCACCGCCTGCAACGATCTTGTTGTGTTCGACAACGTCGGCTATGACTGACAGGGCGTCGTGCATGGCTCTATCAGCCTCGTCTACCATTCTTTCAAGGCCTGCGCGGATCAGAACACTAACTGAGCGCGGATGCTTGCATTTCTCCACGAAGACCATCTTGTCTTCGCCGACCTTACGCTCTTCTACCAATCCCGCCTGTCCAAGGTCTCCTTTTTTGAGATCATCGAGGTTTGTGACTATCTCTCCTCCAGTTGCCTTGGAAAGTTTCTCCATGTCCGACTGCTTTACCCTTCTGGCGGCTAGGATTCCCTTCTTCGCCAAGAAATGTTGGGCCACGTCGTCGATTCCCTTCTGACAGAACATCACGTTCGCGCCTGAGGCCTTGATCTTCTCAACCATCTCACTCAGCATGCGAGTTTCTTTGTCTAAGAAGGCTTTCATCTGTGTGGGGTCTCGTATCCTGATCTCGGCGTTGAACTCCGTCTTCTCAACCTCTAGAGGGGAGTCGAGCAAGGCTACCTTCGCATTCTCGATCTTCTTTGGCATACCTGGGTGAACTATTTCTTTGTCAACGATTATGCCCCTGACGAGCTCTGTGTCGATGAGGCTCTTTCCCTCTTTCTTTATGATCTGAATATTGTCGATGTCTGCGATGTTTCTTCCACCCCTCTCCTCAATAATCTGCTTCACAGCGTCGATCGCGATTTCAGCGAGGTGCTCTCTTGCGGTACCAACAGCTTTGCTCGTCATCGCGGTTACTGCAACGCTCTTTAGAGTTTCGCGATCTTCGAGATCTACCGAAATTCCCATCTTGCTGAGTGCCTCCATCGCCTTCTGGCATGCTTTTCTGTATCCGCTCACGATAATGGTCGGATGGATATTCTGGTTCAGTAGCTCTTCAGCTCTTCGTAGCAGTTCTCCAGCTAAAATCACCGCGGTTGTGGTTCCGTCGCCGACCATGTCGTCTTGTGTTTTGGCTACCTCCACCATCATCTTCGCTGCCGGGTGCTCAACGTCGATTTCGTCCAGAATGGCCGCTCCGTCGTTAGTTATTGTGATGTCTCCTAGGCTGTCTATGAGCATCTTGTCCATGCCACGTGGGCCAAGGGTCGTTCTCAGAACCTCAGATATGACTCGGGCTGCCATGAAGTTGTTTCTTTGCGCTTCCCTGCCCCTCCTGCGGGCAGTTCCCTCTTTCAGGATAAGAACTGGCTGTCCAGCTTGCGTAGTCAAGTAGGCCATACAAACCCTCCGTTTACTATGAAATATAGTTCTATCTACTGCAATTTTCCTCTAAAATATAAACTTTTCAGTCATAGATTTCACGGGTAGCTTTTCCATGAACTCATGAATAAAAAAAATCTAGTTTCAGTTTCCATTCTATAGTTGAACAGGCCGTAATTGGACAGACGGATCTGAATGCTCTTGCAGTGTAGACAACTTGTATCCTTCAGCGTACAAGCGTAGGCCATATGTCTTCCACATTAGTTACGTCAAAGACATCTGTAGATACCTACCGAAAGGCTTCCACCAACAAAAGAATCTGCTAGAGGCTTGAAGCAAAGAGGGAATGAAGATGATATCTATTTGCCCAAGAATTTCCTTGCCGCTATCTCTATGTCCACCGCTTGGACAGTCTTCCTTCCAGCGTGCATGGCGTAGTCGATAGCTTCTTTCGAGATCTTTATACCCACATCCTCAAGCGTCTTTGCCAATTCCTTCGCGGCTGATTCGCTCACCCTCTCCGCTCCCGCCTTCTTGCATATTCTATGCATGGGAGCAATTGATAGCTCGAGATCTGTCATAAAGCTTCCTCCGTAGCTCTTTTTTTCTTTCAGCCACTATTTAACCTTAACGGAACTAATGAGTGCCTATATGTGTTTATCATTAGAAACTAATCTCATACTCAGTCGATTCTCAGTTTCTTTGCAAGAGATGAAGTTGCTCAAGCCAGATATTTCAGAATTTCATCAGCCTTTTTAGGGTGACATCTGTTTGAAGGGGCTTGTCTCATATAGGTGGAAGGGTAATCAATAAAAGAAGCGAACAGTAATGAAGCAAGCAAAGTATCTTAAGATTGGAGGGCACGTCAAAGCTTGGGTAAGGTGCGCACGGAACTGGTGAAGCGGATAGCTGAGGAGTTGGTGGAGCGATACCCAAACAGATTCAGTGCTGATTTCGAGAACAACAAGAAACTCGTGCAGTCCTTCACCACAGTCTCCTCAGTAAAACTAAGAAACAGGATAGCGGGCTACATAACCAGTTTATCAAGTATTACATCAGGCGCGCAGAACTCTGAGTCTGAAGAAGTCGAATAGCTTCTTTACGGTATCTTATTATAAATCTGAGCTACTTAGGATTTCACTGCGAGGGATTTCAACTGCCGATAGTAGACGGTTGCTATAAGGGATGGGCTCTGCGCTATCTGAGGGAGGCGAAAGCAGAATTGGTTGCGGCTCAAAGGACGCCCTATTTGGCTCCCGGGCTGATTCTGGAGGCTCTGAGGAAAGCTCAGGGAGCGATCTACTACAGCCTAGGTGAGCCGGCCTTTGTTGGGGCGATTGTGAGTGAGAA
>CAYGBA010000093.1:0-3715 GCA_964347995.1 uncultured Candidatus Bathyarchaeia archaeon
CCTGTAACAGCTTTTAATTGACATGGAGATTCCACAATTAATATTTTCCTGACAGATTTATTCCAAACAGAATACACGGTTTACGAGAGCAGACTTCAGACCTTCAACCTCGTTCACTATCTGAACGATCTCTCTTTAGGCCATCGGAAGCACATAGCCCTTCAGCTTGACGTAGAGGTAGTCGCAACAGGTGGACAGCTCATTCATGTACACTCTTCTGATCGTGTGGTCCGTAAAGCATATATTGGTATAACAGCGTTATACTTCGCTAAGGGAGCCAGAATATTGAGGGATCACATTTGCCTGGCAACATGAACTTTCGCCAGCCACGAAGCTCGTGCTTAAAGTTTTGCAACTGAACGGATGGATGACGCAAGAAGAGATAGTCGAGGAGACCTATCTGCCTTCGAGGACGGTAAAGTACGCCATAAAGAATCTGAGAGAATATCAGATGCTTCAAGAAAAGCCAAACCTAGACGATCTTAGAAGAAAGTACTATAGGCTTAATGGGCAAAATTTGCCCCGACAAACAAATTTATAACGCTGTTATATTTTTCTTTAGTTTAGTTTGCTGGGGTGGCCGAGTGGCTCAGGCAAGCGGCTGCAGACCGCTGTACGGGGGTTCAAATCCCTCCCCCGGCTCCAAAACTTCATGAGAAAAACTAAGTCGTTATATGTCTTAACCAACGCAGATGACCCTTATTAGGAGTTTAAGGTTAAAGATGACTACCAATGTGGAGAGCTGAAATGTCATGGGTGAAAAAGCAGTAGAAGAAACATTTGCAGCGTTGTTTGCCTTAACGGACTTGAGGCACATCTTTAGGGAAACCAAACCAACGTATCAGTTCAACAACGAGCAAAATAGACGGATCAAAGAGATCGTTGAAAGAGTTCGACAGAGTTTGGCTATCATCGAAAAGGAGCTAGTAAAATGAAAAGCATCGTCGACGACATTGAAACTAGGGCAAGAGAGGAACTGTTCGTAAACATCCATCCCATCCAGCCCGGAGGTAGGCTCACGCCAGAAGCCATGAAAGCCGTGATCGCGTATGGAGACGGCTACTCAACCTGCGACTGGTGCAGAAAGCCTTTCAGACTCGACAAGATCAGTAGGCCACCGATAAACGAGTTTCACGCTGAACTGGCAAAGTTCTTGGGGATGGATCAAGCAAGAGTTGTTCCTGGCGCAAGGAGAGGCTTTCAGGCTGTGACTAACTCGCTTGTGGATAAGGGAGATTCGGTGATTGTCTCTTCACTAGCGCATTATACGGAGTTCTTGGCTGTGGAAGCTGCTGGAGGCGTGATCAAGGAGGTTCCTTTAAACGAAAAAAATGTTGTCACCGCGGAAAACACGGATCAAAAGATAGAGGAGGTGAAGAAAGAAACGAGAGCGCTTCCCAAGCTAATCATAATAGACCACTTCGACTACATGTTAGGAAACGAACACGACGTTCACGGAATAGCGAAGGTGGCAAAGGACTATAACATCCCCTTCCTGTGCAATGGCGCCTACGCAATAGGAGTTATGCCGGTGAACGGAAAGGAAATAGGAGCCGACTTTCTCGTTGGCTCAGGACACAAGAGTTTTGCCTCTCCAGCCCCATCCGGGATCTTAGCGACCACCGAAGAGTGGACAGACAAGGTGTTCAGAACAACCCAGATGGGCGGCGATGTGACGCAACGGAGATTTGGGATCAAGGAGGTGGAAATGCTGGGGTGTACCCTAATGGGAGCCAATCTGGTTGCGATGATGGCGAGTTTTCCCGCTGTGCAAGAACGAGTCAAACACTGGAACGAAGAGGTCAAAAAAATCAATTATTTCGCCGAGGAATTCCTGAAAATAGAGGAAAACAAGATTCTAAGCGAAATGCCGAGAAAACACACCCTAACCAAAGTGGACACTACTGGAAGCTTTGACAAAATCGCGCGAACCCACAAGAGGAGAGGCTTCTTCTTCAGCGACGAATTGAAGAAAAGACGCATCGTCGGAGAGTTTGCGGGAGCCACGAGGGCTTGGAAGCTGAACACCTACGGGCTCACGTGGACTCAGATAGAATACCTGACTCAAGCACTTCAAGATATCGCAAGGAAACACGGAATAAACGTGGCATAAAACTTAGGGTCTGATGGTTCTCGATGATTCCGCCAACGGATGGCCCTTTGAGGTTAGAGAAAAAATTTTTTCCCAACCGAAGGGCGCCTTGTCTGCCGAGTATCCTGAGGATACAAGCTTCTTATGAAACTCTTTCATGATTTTTGTGGCAGTGTCGGGATCGCTTACTTGGTTAGACAAATGGACAAACGGGAACAAAACTAGGTTTTTTACGCCGAGTTGCTCAGCCTTCTTGATGGTTTCCCTAACACCTTTCTTGATCACTCTGCTTGGATTCTTCTCGTCGCACTTCTCTGCAGTCGCAAAGATTACTAGTGCGTTCTTAAAGGCACAACTCTTGCATCCCTCCACTATTTTCTCGGCTATTTTGGTTGGCTGGGTTGTGAGGTAGGAAAAGTAGTCGCAGTGGATGAACAACATTTTCATGTGCACTCCTCCGATTGTGTGGGTTCGTAAAGTATATACCATTATAACAGTGTTATATAGGTTGTCCTGCATATATGCATGCAACACTGTTTTGGTGATCCTCTAATGACCTCACAAGGCAAGGTTGTTTGCCTCGTCTCTGGTGGGATAGACTCACCGGTCGCGGCTTGGCTGGTAATAAAGAAAGGATGTACCCCCATATTCGTTTTCTATGACAACTACCCATTCACCGGTGAAACCACGAAGAAAAGAGCCTTGGACACTATAAAAAGGCTTAGCGAGCACGCACTGAAGCGCCCAGTTAAGGCCTACGTGGTTCCCCACGGCGAAGACCTTGCAAACATCTTGAGGAATTGTCCGCGAAATCTGACGTGTGTGCTCTGTCGACGCATGATGTACAGAGTGGCTGAGAAAATAGCGTCTATTGAGGGTGCGGAGGCTATTGTAACTGGAGAAATCATTGGAGAGCACGCCAGTCAAACGTTGAGAAATCTTCGTGTGGAAAATGAAGCCCTGAAAGAGTTTTCGGTGTTGCGCCCGTTGATAGGCATGGACAAACTGGAGGTGGAACGTTTGGCGAGGGAGACGGGAACCTTTGATATATCCGCGAGACCAGCACTGTGCTGCAGTGCCCCGCCAAAGCGTCCCAGAACTAAAGCTAGACTTGAAGAGGTTATTGGGGCGGAGTGCGACCTCGCTGTTGAAGACATGATTAAACGGGATCTAGAAGACGCAGAAGTCGTTACGCTTTAACGAATCATCCGAGTTTTGAAGCCTTCAAGGCGACTTTAAACACGTCGTAGGCTAGTGTCTTCGCTTCTTCTTGGTTTGAGACCCTTTTCAGTAGCATCCTTCCGTCTTCAGAGAAAGTTATCTCTCTGTTTGTTTTGCTTTTCAAGATGATGAGGTAGGGTGTGTGCACCAAGATTCCGTAAGTTTCCAAAGCCCGAAACAACCGTCGCACCCTTTCCATGTCAAAATATATTCTTCGTTGGGGTCGGGCTTCGAAAGCTGCTTTGTCCGAGCACAACCTCACTGACAGCAGCATAGGCTTGTCTTTGTCTACCATTTGCGGTTCAACTATATGGTTTTACTTGAGTTTTCCAAGAGTTCTTGCACACGATTTACACAATCCATGGTGAAAGTGACAACGCGCGCAGATAGGACGTCCACATC
>CAYGBA010000094.1:0-3627 GCA_964347995.1 uncultured Candidatus Bathyarchaeia archaeon
AACGACATTCTCAATCTTGACAGAAGCCCTACTCCTCGGCATCTCAACCACCCCATACAAGACTTCTTCAACGTATACGTGGCATCTTATAAAGTCTGCATGCAAAATCTATATATGAAATCAAAAACTTGAACGCGCGCGCATAGGGCAGAAGCTGAGTTATGAGGTGTTAGATGAGAAAATTAAAGCGTACAACAAGGGATAGAAAACATCATTGAGGGATAGCGGTTGAGCAACTTGTGGGTTAGACGCGCAGATGAAAGCGACATACCCGTATTGTTGATGCTTGCTGAGGGGTTCATGTCTGAAGTGGAGGCTACCCGAGAGAAGCGAATGGAGATCCTGCGGAAAGCTCTGAGAAACCCGGACTACGAGCTGGTGGTGGCTGAACTGGATGGGGCAACAGTCGGTTTTATTGATCAATGGATTATACATGACTTTGCTCATGGAGCGAGACTGAGCTACATACAGAATCTCTATGTCATCTCCAAGCATCGAAGAAAAGGTGTTGGAAGTAGACTTCTTGAGGAGATAGTACGAAGCGCGGAGAATAAGGGTGTCTTGGAGATTCACGTCGTCACTGAATTCGAAAATAAACCCGCCATCAGCCTATATAGAAAGCATGGCTTCGTGGAGGAGTCTCTGCAGCTTGAGAGGGAATTCGGACAGATTAACTCTGCAATCAATAGGCTTCACTGAAGCCATCTAGGCTTTCCTTTGAAATATTCGGTTAGGAATCTTGCGAACTCGGGGTTGGATGAATATGGCTCTAGAATCTCTTCGTTCACCGAAACGTTGAAGCCTTTAGAGATAGCCTGGGCGACTAGATCGGCTACACCAATACGCCTTCCGCCGTCTCTTAGCCTCTCAGTCAACAAATCCACGATATCTCTGTGCTCTCTTTTGATCTCCACTACCCAGCGACCCCTTTCCACTCGTGGGCCTGAGATAGTGTGTGGTGCCCCCGAGTGTTTCTGCAGGAATTTTTCACACTCTTCTCTTTTTCTGATCGGTGGTCCCAAATGCCTTCTTATTAGCGGCAAAGAGCGTTTTTCTATCTCAAAGATGAACACGTTGAGGTTTTCTTCGTCGCCCCAGACAGAGTCGCGTATAATGTTGAAGTCGTGCTGTTCAAGCATTTTGTTTAGCGATCTTTGTGACTTGTGGAGTTGCCCCCATAAAACATCTGGGACAGCGTCTACTTTCCCAAATCTTACAAAGATGATTTTTGAACCGTGAGTTTCTAAGGCGTTGATAAGCTCTTGGGTGCTGAGGGCTACGATTTCTGGGGGGTAAAAGAATCTGCGATCAGGATTCTTTAGGAATGCCCTGGCCGCGACAACAAACTCGTTCAGTCTCTCCTGTCTCACTGCTGCTGCTACGTTTCTTCCCTTGTCTACGGGGTCCACAACAACTAGTAGTTCTTCAAAGATGGTTTCCAAGTCTTCCTCTTTTCCCTCATAGAAACCTTCGTAATCGATGATGCGCCTACCTTTCCAATCCGCAAATGATTCTAAAACTTGGACAAATGAGTCGCAATTTAGGACGAGAAGTTCGCAGAGATAGCCACTGAATCCACCGATCTTTATTTCCGCCCCATAGACACCTACGCCTTTCATGAACTTTTTCAAAAGTCTGATCTGTGTGCATATATCTTCGTTCAGGCGTGCTTTTATGTAGTCTGTGTGAAAGGGTGTTCTATCGGTGGCGCTTATCCATTCCCCTTGGTCAACCTGGTAGCATGGAACGATGTTCACTATTGTGTTGTCGACTTTCGACTCGAGGTATGGGTGCTCCGCGAACCTCTCAACTTGCTTGAATCCTTCAGTGGCCTTTCTTGCGATTTTCAAGCATTTTGTTCCAAACTCTTCACGGGGAATCGTGGTCGGCACACACACAAAGATGTCGATGTCTGGTTCCTCCCTAAGCCATGTGTCCTTCGCGACCGAGCCCTCCACCCTCACTCTTGCCTTTATCCCCTCCTCCTCTGTTGCCGCCATCACTTTGTCCTTTAGCCGCTTAGCTAAGTCAAGAATCTGCTTTCGTTGCTCATTGGTTGGAGTGACTTTTTTCGATACCTCCGCACAAACTGCTTCCAGCGTTAGGGACATAGGCGCCACCGAGGAAAATTCGTTCCATCTGAAGGTCTTAATGGCATACCTCTTTCAATGTCGAGTAGATTGGGCCCTTCGGTGTCAAAACGCTTTTCTTGAGCCTTAGACAATCGGCTTTGAGGACCCCAAACTTGTGGTCTGCCAGTTCTTCGATGCACCTCACGAGTTCAGCCTTGTTGTGTGCCGTTCTTACTCGAGCAATGGTCAGATGAGGGCTGAAACCCTTCCGGTCTGGCTTAAAGCCCAGCTTCCGAAGGCGCGGCTCCAATTGATCAAAGATATCTCCAAGTTCGTCAGCACCCTCATGGATACCCGCCCAAACAACCCGAATATACTTCGGATTTGGGAAGACTCCTAAGCCTGTGAGTTCTACATCGAATGGAGTGAACGAAACGCTTTCCATCTCTTGATGGATTGAGTTGATCATTGTGGGGTGTATGTTTCCGAGGAATCGCATGGTTACATGAATATTTTGAGGCTTCACCAGCTTCAGGTTAGCCCCAGTGTTAACAAGCTTGTCTTGGGCTTCTGACAATTCTCTGAGCACTGCCTTGTTGTCTATGTCAAAGGCTATGAAGCTGCGAATCGTTTCTGGCATACAGATCCTCTCTGTCTGAAGTATTGTCTGCTAGTTCTATTTTATGTGAGGGACTATTTTAGCCTGTGTCACATTCAACAGTTTCGCAGACTCAGAATCAGTCAGATGCCTGTTCGCATCTACTTTCAACAAGCTGTAACTTCTTGGTGATGAAAAGGAAAAATGCGAAAAAATTCCGTGGCTGTCTTACACCGTCAACCAGCTGTCTTGGTATATGGACTCTGGGATGTGGAACTCGATGGACAGCGGAGCAGTCTTCTCAAGCCTGAGCTCAACAACTATCCTATCCCTTGTATCAGCAAGATAACTCGAAGCTAACGTTATTATGAGATAGCCTTTCTCGTCGCGATTCAAAGATTCGTCGCTGTTGCTGTTTTCGATGGCTAGAACGGCTGCCGTATTCCACGTTGCGTGATAATTGTCGTAGGTTCCATTCACCCACTTGGTGCTGTTGGCTTTCTGATGGACACCGACAAAGTCATCAAATGTGTGGCCAGTCGGGTCATATGGATTTTCTGTAACACTGTCATAGAGTATGCCATAGTATACGTTTGCCCATGCGTCATTGTTTAATTTCAATGTCACCGTTGTTGCGTTTCTCCACAAGGGCACGTAGTTCACTCCGAAAGCTCTCAAAGGAATAACAATACAATCAACACTTGTGTCAGAAGCGGTTGATCTGACAAAGATGGTTCCATCCATGGTCAGTGGGGTGCTTGCCTGTTGGAGCCCCTCCTGCACTACAGCCCTACCCCTCTCGGTTGCGAAAAGTCCTTGATTTACAACCATGAAGGAGAAGGCAGCAGCGATGATAACGAAGGCTATCAGCACTATCGCAGCTTCAAGACCAACCATTCCCCGTTTCTGTCGAAGTAGCTTCTTAGATAGACCCTTCATTTTCATCAATCCATTTGC
>CAYGBA010000095.1:0-3537 GCA_964347995.1 uncultured Candidatus Bathyarchaeia archaeon
GTATCGATGTCTTTCCTTTCTAGCATCATTGCCTTGGGCATTTTTGCTTACGTCAACCTCATTTTCAAGTTTTGCACCACATACTTTGAGTGGTCTGTATAATAGTTTGAGTAATAGTTCCCAAACATAGAAAGAATGTTTCAGAATACGTGTATCCTGCTGAAGTTAGAGTTCTCTTGAAAAATTTTATTCAATCGTTTGTAAGTCTGCCAATTAACTGACTCAGTTTTGCTTTGTACTCGGTGAGCAGTTGACTTGCCCTTTTTCTCGTTTTTCCTTCTGCATAGAACCTGTATATAGGTTCGGTTCCGCTTGGTCTTATGAGGATTGAGCTTTTGTCTGGAAAGCGTATTTTGACACCGTCGGTCGTGTCTATGCTCATGCCTCTAACCTGCTGGATCAATTCCTCCCGTAGGGGCTGTTTGAGTTCTTTTGGGCACTTGAGCTTGTCCTTTTCTAGGTAGTAGCGAGGCAAATCCGTCAGTAGCTGCGAAAGTTTTCTCCCTGTTTTGGCCATGATATTCAGAATCAAAGCTGTTGTCATCGCCCCGTCTCGTACTGGTTGATGGGGCGCATAGAAGATGCCCCCGTTCTCTTCTCCGCCGAGTTTAGCGTTTGTTTTCTTCATCGTGTGAGATACTATGATGCTTCCGACCTTGGTCCAAACAACCTCTCCTCCATACTCTTCTGCTATTTCCTCTATGAGATGAGAGGAGCTTACTGGAGTGACTATCTTCTCTCCCGGATTATCCTGCAAGAAGTATTTTTCAATGAGCGCGAATGTTCTGTCTCCCCAGTAGATTTCTCCCCTTTCGTCAACGAAAATTGACCTATCTGCGTCTCCATCATAAGCCACACCCATGTCTGCACCCACCACTCTGACTATGGATGAAAGTTCGCCTAGATTTTCTGGTCTAGGCTCAGGTGGCCGACTAGGGAAAGTCCCATCGATGTTCGCGTTTATCGTCGTAACCTTACATCCAATCTCACGAAGCAAATAGGGCGTGACCAGGCCGCCGACACCGCTCCCCGCGTCAACCACGACATGAAAACGCGTTTTCTGAATGGCCGTAGCATCTACGTGTTTCTTTACAGCCTCTCTGTAGACATCTAGAATCCCGGGCAACTGATAAATCTCTCCAATCTCATTCCACTTTGCCGCTTTGAGTTTCTCATCGGAAAAGAGATTCTCGATTTCGATTTCTCGCTCTCGAGGCAACTCGATTCCGTTGTCTGCGATAACTTTGACTCCATTGTATTCAGGTGGATTGTGGGAGGCAGTAACCATAACTGCGCCGTCCATTTCGCAATGCTTAACAGCGTATTGAATAGCTGGGGTAGGAACCATTCCTACGTTATAAACGTCACATCCTGTTAATGTTAACCCTGCAATCACAGCCTGAGCAAACATGGGGCTGCTGGTTCTGCCATCATACCCAACTAAGATATGACCTCTTTCAAAGAACGTCCCAACGGCACTTGCGATTTTCATCACGAATTCTGGTGTCAGATCTACATTTACAACCCCGCGGATTCCGTTTGTTCCGAAGAGTCTTCTCGATCGTGACAAGCTATCCCCTCCGAGCGTGACACTAGTTGTTTTCTCGTGATTCTGTATTAACAGTACCTGCACATTTTTAGGGATTTCCGATTTTCTTTAGCATTTTCTCGGTTCTCTAGCCAATTGCAGGGTCAAAGGGTCTAAAACGTTGCGTAGGGAAACGTGGGTATCCTCTGGATTCTTTCAAACTACACACTAAGAAAACTAGGGTTGCGGAGGATATTATGTTTTACAGGAATATAAAAGAGGTCAGCAACCAAAACAAATAAAGCATGCTACCGTAAATCATGACGAAACGGAGACAAATAGATGCCCCAAGAAATCAAGGACGTAGAGGAATTTATCCACATGTCAGATCGCGCCTATTACTGCGACATAAAACGAGTAAGCAGGGTTGTGAAACTGAAACTTCGAACGCCAGGAAAGCTCTACACATTAAAAGCGGATCCTGACAAAGCCGAACAGATCATTAAGAAACTACGCTGCGAAATACGCGAAGTCTGATTCTTCAAAGAATCGACTTTCAATGTTTGAAATAAAGTTTTAAGGCAGCCATTCCATTGCGAGATATTATGTTGCCCCGGTAGCTCAGTGGCTAGAACAAGATGGCAAAAGCAACGGCCTTGTATAAGAATAAGGACAGCCGTAGGTCGCGGGTTCGAAACCCGCCCGGGGCTCCAACTCAACCTTTCGATTCTATGAGTTTAGCTGGTCTTTATTCAGTGATTGCTGGAAGGTTGCGGACAAAATAAATATGCGCATCAAAACATTTTGTAGGGAATGCTTATGAGAAAGGGCTTTGTCGTCGTGGGTTTTTCTCTCTTTGTAATTGCGATAGCTATAGGCTTCTATGCTTCCCAGCGAAATTGTCTCATCGCCTTTCTTACCGAGGGTTACATGAGTTTCTGGACCGGCATCGAGCTTCTGGCCGGACTTACAGCCCTCGCAGGCCTAGTTATCGCCTTAGTCGGTTTCATTAGGAGAGCATGAGCTTCCATGCGCTCACCTTAAGAGCCCGCGTTCAATTTTAAGGAAGGAGTTAAAAGAATAGAAGTCCCAAACTGGGACTAGTGAGGTATGATAGATGGATTGGGGAATGAGAAACCGACTATCGCGACTGATACAGAAAGATGGTCATTGCTTGTGGTTGCCCATAGATCATGGTTATTTTCAAGGACCTACTGCGAAACTGGAAAAGCCTGGAGAGACTGTTAAACCACTTCTTCCTTACTGTGATGCTATCTTTGTTACACGGGGTGTTTTGCGCAATTGCATAGATCCGAATAGCACTAAACCCATTATCTTAAGAGTTTCTGGCGGCACAAGCGTGGTTGGCGAAGATTTAGCCAACGAAGGAATCACCACTTCTATTAAAGAAGCCGCTCGACTCAACGTATGTGCAGTAGGTTTATCCATCTTTGTTGGCAGCAAGTATGAGCATCAAACTCTATTAAATCTTGCAAAACTCGTTGATGAAGCTGAAGAATACGGCATCCCAGTTATGGCTGTCACTGCTGTTGGAAGAGAAATGGAGAAGAGGACTGCTCGTTATCTTGCTCTATGCTGCAGAATTGCTGCTGAACTTGGTGCGAGAGTGGTGAAGACATATTGGTGTGAGAACTTTCAAAAAGTCGTAGAAGGTTGCCCTGTTCCAGTTGTCATAGCAGGAGGACCCAAAGTAGACACTGAACTTGAAGTGTTTCAATTTGTCCATGACGGCTTGCAAAAAGGCGCTATTGGCGTAAATCTGGGAAGAAACGTCTGGAAAAACGAGCATCCAGTAGCCATGATCAAGGCATTGAGAACAATTATCCATGAGAATGCGACGCCAAAAGAAGCCAATGAAACATTTGAGACACTCAAGAAAGAAGAAAAGTAGTTGCTGGCATCATGCGAGTAGCAATGTATTACAGCAACAAAGACATTAGAATAGAGGAGATGCCAAAACCCAAAATTGGCCCTGAAGAATTGCTAGT
>CAYGBA010000096.1:0-3507 GCA_964347995.1 uncultured Candidatus Bathyarchaeia archaeon
CACACCTATGGCTGCTATGGACCACTTTTATGCGGCGCCACCATGCTAGAGTATGAAGGCGCCCCAAACTATCCCCAACCAGACAGATTGTGGAGCATAGTAGAAAAGTATGGTGTTACGGTCTTTTACACGGCTCCCACAGCGATAAGAATGTTCATGCAATGGGGTGAAAAATGGCCTGAAAAACATAACCTGAACAGTCTTCGAATACTCGGCACAGTGGGCGAGCCAATAAATGAAGAAGCATGGCTGTGGTATTTCCACAAAATTGGCGGGGGAAGGTGTCCAATAATTGATACTTGGTGGCAAACCGAAACTGGCGGAACCTTACTCAACTCCTTACCGGGCATAGGTCCATTCATTCCAACGGTTGCTGGCAGAAGCTTTCCTGGTACATGCCACGATATTCTAGACGAGTCCGGAAATCCCGTGACCATTGAAGAGGGCGGATACTTGGTTCAGAAAAGCCCCTTCGCACCAGGAATGCTTAGAAACATCTGGAGAAGACCGGAAAGATATAAAGAATACTTCAGCGTGTACGGCGAAGAATACTACTATACAAGCGATGGAGCACGAAGATGGGATGGGCTTGGGAACATTAGGTTAACTGGTCGAGTTGACGACGTAATGAAAGTTGCCGGTCACAGATTGTCAACAGCCGAGTTAGAAAACGCAATAACAAGCCATGAAGCAGCTGTGGAATGTGCAGTCGTAGCATGCCCACATGACATAAAAGGTGAAGTGCCCGTAGCCTTCGTAACGATAAAAGAGAAAATAGAGCCTTCGGATCAGCTCATAAAAGAACTGATAAAACATGTTGATGCTACGATAGGACCGACAGCCAGACCCGACAAAATAATATTTACTGATGAACTGCCGAAAACGCGAAGCGGAAAAATCATGAGGAGAATCTTAAAGTCTTTGATTAGAAACGAAACCATCGGCGACACTACAACACTTATGAATCCTATGTCAGTGGAGCAACTCAAGGTGAAACTTGGCTACAGGAAATAGAACTCCTCTTTTGTGCGCGCGCGAAAAGAGGAAACCCGTGTATGTGTGCCTTGTCTAACTGTTGTGAACTGGATAGAGGATTTATGATATGATCTTGGGCTTTTGGCCTATATTGGTAATAGTGATTGTCATAGGGTTCATGATGGAGATAGTTGACGCTGCGATAGGAATGGGCTATGGGACGATTTTGGCACCTGTTTTGTTTGTAATAGGCTTTGATTTCTCTCAGATTGTTCCAGCTGTGCTGATTTCACAGCTTATAGGAGGTTTGTTGGCAAGTTGGTTTCACCATAAATTTGAGAACGTGAACTTTGCCATAAGGGGAGAACACTTCAGAGCCGCGATAGTGCTGGGTATTCTAAGTGCTGGGGGGGCTGTAGCGTCGGTGCTTGTGGCAATACGTCTGTCCACGTTCTACCTAAGTCTATACATTGGTCTGCTGGCAACCATCCTAGGGCTCGTTGTATTTGTCACTCGTAATCGGAAATTTGTTTTTTCGTGGCCTAAAATGATAGTTATAGGATTGGTGGCGGCGTTTAACAAGGGTTTGAGCGGGGGTGGCTATGGTCCCATCGTCACGGCAGGTCAAATAATGTCAGGTGTTTCTGAGAAAAGTGCCGTGAGTATTACGTCGCTTTCGGAGGCGGTTGTGAGCCTGACCGCGGTGTTGGCCTACATGCTGACGAGAGGAAGCGTGGATTGGGTTCTCACGCTTTGCTTGGTGATTAGTGTTTCGTTTTCAGCCCCGGTAGCAGCTTTCATTGTAAGAAGAACAGAAAGCGGAAAACTGAAGGTGCTGATAGGTTTTGCTACATTTTTACTTGGTCTAGCTACGATTCTAAAAGCAACTCTTTCATAGCAGGCACCTAGGTACGCGTGACAAGATTGATCACGATTTTGTTTACCTGGACAAAAGATTCTTAATTCTATCGCGGTATTGTCATTTTTGCACACTTTTTTCTATGAGAATTTTTCCATCTTTCATTGTGATCCATCGTAGTGAATCGCCATCTTTGATCTTCAAAAACTTGAATACCTTGGCTGGAACTGTTGTTCTGTGTCTGTACTTTCTGACTGTGACCTTCGTTTCTTCTATGTAAAGGACATTTTCTAACATTTCAACCCCTAGACTAATTGTTGACCTGCCATAAATATTTCGACATACCACCAAAACCTTACGCGTGTCGAAAGAAGAAATATGTTGGTACACTACCAAAGCCTTAAATATTTGAGGGGACACAGATATTGGTATACTACCAATAGACTGATTCGCATGAAAATGGGAAGAAGCTGATCGTGTATGAATGCCAAATCTCGGTCAATATTTGGTGCCGTCAGCTGGACGGTCCTTGCTCTACTTTTAACGATAATTGCATGCTTTGCTATGCTGGGCAATTGGTCGATTTCTTTTGCCGTTGGACTATTATCAACTCTTCCAGAGACACTGTTCTACTGGATTCATGAAAGATTATGGGGTTGACAGAAATCTCGTCATATACTCGCATGCGCGCGCGCAAGGACCGTGCCATAGAAGACCGTTATGTCATTTACCCCAATGAGGGTGATTATGCTAGAAAAACGAATCCACCAAGTCGGACATAGAAGGTGAAAAAATGATCGGGGGAGATTTCATAGCCCTTGTAATTGCGGGGCTTGCATGCGGATTTGTTGATTCTAGTTTAGGAATGGGTTACGGGGTCACATCGGCTAGTGTTCTCGTGTCGTTCGGCATTGCTCCAGCAGTCGCGAGTGCCTCCGTTCATACAGCAGAAGCCTTCGTAGACGGGATATCAGCAGGCTTTCACCTCAAATTTGGCAACGTGAGAAAGGACCTCCTTTTGCCGCTGCTCATATGCGGAACAATCGGAGCCATTTTGGGAGCGGCGGGATTATCGTTCCTTGCCCTCGCAGCGGCAAAACCCATTGTTGCTTCACTTCTCTTGGCTATGGGATTGGTGGTTCTGATTAAATTTCTTTTCAGATGGAAAAAAGGCGGAAAGTCGCTATCTTCACCCAATCCAGGAAAGGTAAACTATTCGAGGAAAAAAATTGCTGCTCTTGGTTTTGTCGCCGGGATCATAGACGCGTCGGGGGGTGGTGGATGGGGGCCAATCCTCACGCCAGCTTTCGTAGCGACGGGTTCGAATCCCAAAAAGGCCGTAGGAACCGTGGAGTTTACTGAGCCAATAATCTCTTTTGCCACGTTCATAACCTTTGGTCTCATCATAGGGTTTGAGAGTTTTCTGTGGAACATTGTCCTTCCCATACTGATAGGAGGAATTATCCTCACTCCAATAGCTGCTTACGTATGCTCAAAAACCCCTCGAAGACTGTTAGGAATACTCGTCGGGTTGTGGGTTGTGGCTCTAAACATTCGAACGCTACTTATGGCGCTCCTATGAACATGAAGGAAGGTTGAATACAACAGCGTTAATTGCGCATGCATGCAACACTTTCATTTTAACCAACGCATCAGATGATGGATAGCTACTT
>CAYGBA010000097.1:0-3501 GCA_964347995.1 uncultured Candidatus Bathyarchaeia archaeon
GGATGGCGTGGTCCTCTTAATTTCTGTTCCCTTCTGCAATGCGACCACTTCTACGTGCTCTTCTATGCCTGAAGTTCTTATCTTCCTCTCCAGAACCTCTTCAATCTGGAATACACCTGCAGGATTGTTCATATTGACTAGAATTCGAACAGGCTTTCGATTACCCTGTTCAATTTCAACCTTTGTGATGGAGAGAGCAGAGAGGGAGTGGATGTCCACTTTTCCTGTTTTATAGGGGATCCTAGCCCTTCCTTGGGCCATGTCTGTTCCATCGGCCACTTTGGCAGTCCCTGCTTCCACGCTCAGGCATCTGACTTCCTCGTCGTGGGAGAAGATGGCGTGAAGTATTTCGGACTTCAACCGTAAATAGAGAGCGTCTTCTCTAGGATAGACCTTCTTCAGAAGCCTATCAAGAATAGGACTTGCGATAATGCAGCCGTGAATGTGATGGTCAACCCTGTGGACAACATTTCCTATGTCATGAAAGTAGGCTCCGCAGAGCACAATTACTTTTGCGTCTTCGAGAGAGCATGCACCATTGGCGACCGTTGTGGCAGTGACTTTCTTTGTTAAGAGTCCAAAAATCTCTAAGGCGCTGCCGGAGGCGATCTTTGAATGGACAGGGCCGTGGTCGTTATACATTAGACGATCGACGGCCATCACATTCGCCATACGAAGAAAACCTTGGACCTCGTTGTCGCTTTCTAGCAAACGAAACATTTTTTCAACCTTGAGTTCTTCCAGATGAGAATTTATGAGGTCAGACGATACTACTACCATTTGGTCACCTTCTTAACACAATAACGATGCTATATAAAAGATTGAAGAGGTGTCATATCTCGCCTTAGACACGAAATTAAGGTGGTGGAGAGCGCTGTTGGAGCGAAAGTGCCGGCGTTACTGCTTCGATCTAGTATCTCCAAGGGAGGACCTTATCCATGTAGGTTGGTGGGTCTGTTTCACGTATGGCTAGCCCGTCCACATCTATAACGTAAATTGTATGCAAACGGGCGTTCCTTATTTCAGTGTAGCTTACCGGCGGGTTAGAGTAATAGAGATCGCATAGTCTCTTGATCTCTTTTAGCTCTCTTTTGCTTCTGTCCCTCGGAGCTTTGGCAAGGGCTGGTGGAATCTGCATAACATAGTGAACTGGGGTTCCAAGACCAAACTTGTCTGCGTAGTTGCTGTACCGAGCTATTTTGCTGGCTATTCTTGCCTTGCAGTAGGTCATTGGATCTAAAGCGTGTTTCGGAGGAACAAAGCCTGTCTCAACCTCAAGGACTAATGTTCCATACCCTTTTACGCCATACAAGTCGCATGTTAAACCCCCGTCCACAAGGCGCTCAACGTAGACATCGTATCCTTTGAGTATGAGATGTTTGGCACACACGAGCTCCATAACGGTGTGGTTGATCTTAACCACGTTTTCCTGACGGAGCTGGATCAGCGCGTCTCTCAAGGCGTTGAGTTTCTCCTTCATGGTTTCGTTGACGCCATCTTTCAACCTTGCCAATAGTAGGTCTAGATCTCTCTCGAACACTCCCATGCTTGAACTTCCCGAAGAGGCTTTAGGACCTCTGTCTTTCAAATTTTATCGACAATTCCATTAAAAATTCTGTCGAAAAAATTTATATGGAGATATATATAAGACACTTATACGCCCAAGCTGAGGAGCACGCTTGGATGGGTTGACAAAGCTAGGCTGACTGCCCGACTGTCATTCAGGATGCCGTGCGCGATGGCATCAAACATGACCTCTTGAAGAGATGGAAGATCAGCTAGCCAAACTGAGTTGACTCATTTAGGCTTAGGCTCGGCTTGGGCTCTTTTATTTTTGCGCAAGATCAGTAGGTAGCAAGCAGTCGGTAAAAAGCGCTTATGAAAGGGTCTGTCTGGCGACTTTCATCCCGTATTGCTGATACATCCTGGAGACTTCATTCTCTCTGTCATGCATGCATCTCGAAGTATGTGAGTTTGCGTTAGAAGCTTCATTGCCCTTGGCTTTTGCGTCTGTGACTGAATCATAAACCGTGTAGCGGAAAAATGGTTTTCTTCACATCTTTTATTGTCTTCCGAACCTTCTCTAAAATCCTTGAATTTCGAGCCTTTATGTCCTTGTCGAAGAGTGCTCTGTACATGTCCTCATTCTTCGGCGTCGCCCCTGCCACCGTCATGAACATCACCGCCCAGCATCTGGAGACGTTGCTAGGTTCGTAACCTCCTCCACCGAATATTAGATATCTTCCGACAGAAAATTCGTGCGCCAGATGATGGAGTGTCGAACTAACTTCCACGTAAGATTTGGTCGTCAAGGATAGACCAACCAACGGATCCTGATAATGAGTATCCACACCAAACTGATTCAGCAGGATCTCCGGTCTATATTTCTCAATCAAAGGCGGCACTATTTCATTGAATGCTTCAAGGTAAGCTTCGTCAAAGGTTCCCATAGGAAGAGGCACGTTCACAGAGAATCCCTTCCCCTCACCTTCACCCACCTCGTCAACACTCCCGGTTCCAGGATAGAATCTTCCCAGAAAGCCTCCACCGTATCTGTGGAGAGAAATTGTGAGAATCGGCTCTTTGTAGAATGCCCATTGGGTCCCATCACCGTGGTGTCCATCCACATCCACGATCGCGATCCTCTTCAAACCATGTCTTTTCTGAAGGTGTCTCGCTGCTATGGCAACATCGTTGAACACACAGAAGCCAGCAGCGCTGTTCCTTGTTGCGTGGTGCAGGCCTCCACCGACGTTAAACGCGTGGCTAACATCACCACTCATAATAAGATTCGCCCCAAGTATCGACCCTCCAACCTTCGCGCAGGAGGCCTCATAGATCCCTTTTCCGGCTGGTGTATCGCCGTAATCGAGATAGCCTGTTCCTTTCTCACACATCCTCTTCACTCGCTGGACATACTCTTGTGAGTGAACTAACATTAGGTCCTCTTCGCTGGCGTGATCTGGTTTGTAGTGTTTTACCATTTCATCGAAGATTCCCAATTTTTGGAGCAGCTCAAACGTGTCCTTGTACCTCAAGGGTTTAAGCGGATGACCTGGTCCAAATTTGTAACCCAGATAATCCTTATGGTACACGAAAGCGGTCTTGCCTGTCATGTCCATCACTCAGCTCTTATTGTTAAACCGCCTGTAAATAAGACTACTCGGCATGCGCGCGTTAAGAACGAGAATAAACGCAATGCTTACAGTACCACGCTACAGTATTGTGAACACATGCTTTCATTTTTAACTAGAATTGTCAATATCCTTGGTGAGATTAAAACAGAATGCCTGGGCTTTGCGTAAGATTTATCTTGCTCTGAGTCGCTTCTAGGGATTCAAACTGTGTATATGTATCTTAGGTGTAATGATAAGATGCCGAGAACTTTGCGAGGAGAAGCCGTGCCGAGAAAGAACATACGCATACCAAAGCCAATGATGGACAAAGTGGAAAGAATCGTCGAAGAACACCCCGAACTATACAACAACCGTCAACAATTCA
>CAYGBA010000098.1:0-3444 GCA_964347995.1 uncultured Candidatus Bathyarchaeia archaeon
CCAACAGTTACTCCCAAGACCACCGGCAACCCAAACAACGCCGCCAAAGCAATCAAACAATCCGCAATCCGCAGCTGCACCGGCCCAGAAACAAGCGGATTGCCCACAGAAAACATCTGAACCACATTAACCACCACATACAATGCGGCAAAAAGCGCTGTCAAACTCACATCGCGACTATCTAGCTTCAACGTTTCACCTCCCTACTCCGGGGTTTATACAGCGGAACGGGTGGGAGGACCCACTCACCCGCCAACAAGCTTTTTCACAGATTCAGGTTATAAAAATTCCTATCCTCCGAGATTCTGTTATGTCTTTTTACCTACACCTTTTTTTCATCCGACGATTGAAATCCTCTCGAATTCTTGGACTGACCTGATCAAGTAAGGTCCAAATCTTCTGAAACTTGCTCTCATTGCTTGGATTTTCTCCTTCCATTCTCCAAGTCAATTGCCCTATGTTTTGATGAAGCAGATTCTTTCCCTCAAACTCATTTAATATCGCTTGAATACATGCTTTGAACCCCCTCATCAGTCAATTCATCACTCAGATACTGGTGCAACGCAGATTCCACCATCAACTTCAACTTGGGCATATCAATTGCTTCTCCATCCACTGGATGCATGCATGACACGATTAATATTAGCTTCTTACAAAACAAGATTAATTCGTGTAAAACTCCCAAATTTTGGAATTGCATGTTTTTAGGCATATCGTCAAAAAAAGAGGGGAGTTGAAGCCCTATGCACACTTTGCAGGCGCATAAGTTGGCGGGTTCCAATCCCGCGCTACGATTCTACGCGGTTCTGATTCTGAACCAAAGGAGTGCGATGCACGCTGGCTTACTCAATTCTTCTGAGTTCGAAGATTACCGGCCTGAATCCGTCGGTGCAGCAGAAGACTCCGGTTCCTTTCTCGTTCATCCACGGAAAGTTGCCACCAAACCTTAGTGTGACTATTGCTTTGTATAGGTCATCCCAAGCCCAAGTGCAGATTCCTTCAGGCATTAGACCGTCTTCTTCAACGGTGAATTCTTGGCCTTCTTTGAATCGGCTGCAGGCTTCCATTGATTGTCCCATAGGAAGCTTGTCACCGAATATTTGTTTAGTATCCGTTATCTTCAAGACAGTTATCTTCACTTTGCTTCTCTCAGCCATAAAGGTCACCGATCTTGCTCATCCTTTTTTGTTTGTAGCCCTGCCATAACTGCTTCACGCCTTTAAACCTTTGCATGCATAATATCCTATGATAAGTTGCTTGTTTGTACGACGGATTCTTACAGAGAAATGAATCAGACGAAGACTTTACGGAATCTTCCATAAACATCGAAAGCCAACACTATAACAAGGCGTTTCGGAAGGCCAAGACATACCATAAAAAAGTGGGGTTTTGCGGGAGATATCACCAGACTACGCGTATAGAGCGTTATCTATACAAACTCTTCACAAGTCATTTTAAACTCATGTAAAATATCTTCATGCATGCATGAAGTGAAGCCGCTATACGAAACAAACTGAGCAAGCTCCGACCTAAAGGAGAGAAACGAGAGGATCTGTATATAGGGGGAAGGGGGGGGTGCGTACACAGCTGAGCTACCAGAGCTCAGCAGATCTATGACGAATTGATTCTGGCGTTGCTGGATGAATTCCGTAAGATTCGAGAGACCCTGCCCAATCTAGGTAAGAAGCATATCAAACACAAACCAGGCTTATACATGTAAGAAAGCTCTCGGGTTTCTGCCTATGTTTCGACTTGCGCCAGAGATACACTTAAGAGTCTAGTTGAAGGAATGCACGTCACGGGATGTCTGAGAATGGAATTAAAGGGAAGTCAAACTGAGAAAAACCTGTTGGCCACATTCGCGGGTGAGTCTCAAGCTAGAACCAGATATACTTTCTTTGCAGGCGTAGCTAAGAAGGAAGGATACGAGCAAATATCAGCCATTTTCCAAGAAACAGCGGACAACGAAAAAGAGCACGCAGAACTGTTCTTCAAGCTCCTCAAGGGCGGAATGGTGGAGATCACTGCCTCCTACCCTGCAGGAGTGATTGGAACAACAGCCGAAAACCTACAAGCAGCAGCCGAAGGCGAGAAAATGGAATGGGGAACACTATACCCCAACTTTGCTCAAGTGGCAGAGGAAGAGGGCTTCAAAGATGCAGCCCGAACTTTCCGTATGGTCGCCAAGGTAGAGAATTATCACGAACGACGATATCGGAAATTGCTAGCAAATGTAGAGCAAGGCAAGGTCTTTCAGAAAGATGCGCCTATTCAATGGAAGTGCAGAAACTGTGGCTACGTCTATAGAGGCAAAAGTGCCCCTGAGAGATGCCCTGTCTGTGACCACACAAGAAGCTACTTCGAAGTTTGGTGCGAGAACTACTGATATTTCCTCCGTACACATGCCAATCTCCAAGCGATTTAAGTTCACGAACTATCATAAGTGAACTGATTCCGTCCATGCACACATGCAGCGATGGTTCGGAAGCAGCAAAGAAGAGTGATTAGGCGATTGTCGTCACGTCACGAAACAGGATGGGATAGGCTCTATCATCGCTATCGCCCAGAATGTTTACCATGGGAGCTAGGCAAAGCTAGGAAGGGCTTGGTGGACCTTGTAGACTCCGGACTAATTGTGCCAAGCAGGGCCCTAGACCTCTGTTGTGGCGTGGGAACAAATCCCATCTACTTGGCAGAGAAAGGATTCAACGTTACTGCAATAGACATATCTGACAGGGCAGTAGAATATGCCAAAGAAAGGGCGCGTGAAGCAGAAGTTGATCTGGATTTTCTAATTGGAGATTTCCTAGATCTCCCTCTTCAGAAAGAACAGTTTGATTTCGCCTTTGATTTTGGCTGCTTCCATCATGTACCAGTAAAGGATAGGACCCGGTTCATCACAGGAGTTCACAGGGTGCTAAAGCCCAAAGGCACATATTTCTTAACATGTTTCAGTAACAAGAATGGCCCAGCTTGGAACCATTTCAGAAGAGAAAAGATCATCGAGTTTTTCGACGACTCTTTTGAAATTGAATGGATCAAACACGTTTCCTCTCAGGAGGGTGACGGAGTTACACGATATTTCTACGAAGCAATGATGAAAAAAGCGATCAGACAACGCATCAAGTGACTATGCACATGCATGCAAGTCATGTTAGAATGGTGTTCATTATCGGCATGCATGCACTAAGGAGGGACGTCCTTCAAGTATGTTAGAGAGAGTCTCTTGTATTCTCCTTCTCCGAGGGCAATGATGAAGAATTCGATCTTGTCGAGATAATCTTTCCAGGCAACCTTAAACTGATTCATGCGACGATGCAGCTCGGTGTAGTTTTTGTGGAACGAGATGACGACCCCGTTCATCCCCATTCCTTCACCCATCGCAGAATAGATTGCCCATGGCAACTTCTCGGCGTATGCTTTGGCTTTCGCTATTGATTCTGG
>CAYGBA010000099.1:0-3244 GCA_964347995.1 uncultured Candidatus Bathyarchaeia archaeon
GCGGTGTTGGTCTTGTGGGATCCTGTAGGTGAAAGATCTTCTCTCTTGTAGTATATCCTCGTATTTTTCAGCCCAAGGTGCTTCTCAAGTCTTTGTGCGCGATAAAGCGCCCTTGGCCTGCCAGCTTGAATATAGAGCTCTCTGATTTCTTCCGGTATTGGTATCCAACGTTGGTCTGAGGACTCCTGTTTCAGACATTCTTCTATCATTGTTCTTGATAGGAATTCTAGACGAGATGGGCCTTCTTCGGGTTCTTTAGGCGGTGGGAGCGGTTTGGGTAGGTCTGGTATGATGTTGTACCATTTAGTAGGCATCTCATCGACTGGGAGTAGGATCTGATTCTTTTGCAAGTTTTCACCAGCGTATTGAGAGTGCTATATAACAAGGGCTTTGAAGATAAGAGTTTTCGCCATTACTTAGGCTTGGTCTATTCTTTATCTAAGACCTCTATTGATGTTGACGAGCGTGACGTCAGCTCCAGCCGATTAGAGAAACCCTTCGTCACGTATGCATTCTTTATCTTGATGTGGCTTCCAGCGTCCAAGGTTTTCACGATGTCCACTAGCCTTCTCCACACAGAAACCCCGATTTTTCCAGTTTCGTCGCTCAGCCGAAATGAGGCTACCATCACTTTTTCGCCCCGCGACGTGGTGACTTCTCTTATTGAAGGCTCTGTCTCGATCTTTCCTTCAACATTGATAGGCCCTGTCTTCTGTCTTATCTCGGCTATTTTCGCAAGTGGGCTGTAAGGAACTGAGAGACGTCTAAGGTGTGGTGGTTTCTCCGTGAGAATTTGGATCTGAGTTCTGTTCTCTACATGCAGTTCTGCTTCACCATCAGGTCTTTCTTTTACTCTCGCGTCCATGATCTGGAGGTAACCTTCTCTCTTCACTTCGCCGAGTTCGTCTACTTTTTGATTCCAGAACGCCACGGTTATTCGACCTGTTTCGTCTTCCAGCTGCAGTCTTCTAACCTTGCCCTCTGTTTCGTCTTGCCTTTTGAAGGTGGATACTGGGTAGATGCGTTGGATGATGCCGACTACGTTTGTCTTCTTATCTTTGTTCGTTATTTCTTCGATCTTTTTGAGAAATTGAGTAACATGGGGATATGCGCTTTCGTCAGCGTCCGGAGGGGCGGGTTCAATTTCTGCTTGTGATCCTAAGTGCAACTCAAGCTGTCCGTCGAAGCCTTTACGTGTGTATCCGTGTGAGAATTTGGCTATTTGTCCCTGCTTGATCTTTCCGTTCTCCACGATGCGAGTTTTCTCGTCCCATAGAACAACTCTCAGTGTTCCGCTTCTGTCCGCGATGAGCAGATGGGCGACCTTTCCTTCTGTCATGTCTGAACGTGTGAAGGTTTGGGGATGATGGACGATAATGATGCGTCCGGTGACTGTAGCATCGTTGACTCCAGAGATTAGATGCTTGATTTCCATTTTGGGCTGTAGAGGTTCTATTAGGATTCTTACCGCTAGGTCTGAGGCAACCATGCGCGCAGCGGCTTCGTCTGTGAAGAAATCCTCAGCAGAGGCCTTTTTCTCTTTGATCATCCTTAAAACCTCATCTCGCGTGATGTCTCTTCTAGACGAAAGAATCTGCTTTAGAATGTCCTCGAAGTCCATCTTCTATCCTGTACTTGTTGGAACGGCACAAAAATAAGTTGCTACAAAACTCTGTGTACAGAAGAGTGTTTCAAGTCTTTATCGCCAAAAAGAAAGCATTATGTGCGAATTCCTTCCTCTCTAACCAATCTTCCTCGAAAAAGGTTGCATGTTACAGGAAAAAATTGAGATGCGGGGGGAATTAGGTTCACTTTGGCAGCAGAATCAAATAGCAACCCTTATTTACCGCGAAGTCCTTGGAGAGGGTTCCATCGAAGTCAGTGTTAGCAGGCTTGGCCGATACAGGTCTTCAGATTTCGTAGACGCTTCCGAAAGTTCCAAGGTAGCTCATGGTACTAGGCTTCGATGGCAAAGAGGTTAGATGGGCCGGATTCCTCTAGGACCCTCTGGCATTCCTCCTCAACGGTGATTGGACGGAAATCTAGCCTCAAAATTGCGAAAGATTAAAGTGAAATACTTCAAAAGTGGGGCAGAGGCGTATGTATGTGCAGGAAATCCTTGCTATAATCTTCTTCGTCGTTGGTGTAGCGTATTTTATACTGTTGAGCAGAGAGAAACGGTGAAGTCAAGGTTCCCTCTTCCTCGTTGCCTCCTAGATTATGGGAATAGTGGTTATTCATAAACGATGAGCAAAGCCTAGAACCAGATTGCAGTTAGTTTCTTATGTGAAGGCGGAGAAGCAGAATCTATATAGATCTCAAGAGAGGAAAGAGCTGATTATGCCTGCGTTACTTGATCCTATCAAAATTGGCTCATTACGTTTGAGGAACCGTATAGTTATGCCGCCCATGGCGACTGGTTTGGCGACAACCAGAGGAGAGGTTACAGAGGAACTGATCAAACATTATGTGCGCCGTGCCAAAGCACTGGGGCTTTTGATCGTTGAGCATTCCTACGTGGAAAAAGGAGGAAAGATGTCTTCACGTCAGTTGGGAGTCTTTGATGATAGCCTCATCGCGGGCTTGAGAAAGCTGACAGAGCGGGTCCATGCATTAGGAACTCCGATGGCATTACAGATTAATCACGCTGGGAGGCTGACAACCTCTGAGATCTGTGGAGCACAGCCCGTGGCGCCTTCATCTATTCCTCATTCAGATGAGCATGAGATCCCTCGAGCGCTGTCCAAGAACGAGATTGAAAATCTGGTCGAAGCCTTTGCTTCAGCGGCTGAACGTGCCGTTGAGTCTGGGTTTGACGCCGTGGAAATCCATGGTGCTCACGGGTTTCTGCTCAGCCAGTTTCTGTCTCCCTTAAGCAACAAGAGAGAGGACGAGTATGGAGGAAGACTGGAAGATAGGATGCGCTTTCCCCTGAAGGTCGTTACCCGCGTGAAAGAGAAGATTGGCAACTTTCCTTTGCTGTATCGACTAGGCGCCGATGACATGAAGCCTGGTGGGCTTTCCTTGGATGAGAGCAAGGTTGTTGCTCGCAGGTTAGTGGAAAAGGGTGTTCACGCTATAGATGTCTCTGGAGGGATGATAGGATCCAGACCAGCGAATCTGCAGGAAATTCCCGGCTATTTTGTCCCCTTTGCCGAGGAGATAAAGAGGGTTGTGGATGTTCCAGTGATTGGAGTCGGAGGAATTACAACGCCAGAGTTTGCCAATGAAGTGATAGCAAACG
>CAYGBA010000100.1:0-3204 GCA_964347995.1 uncultured Candidatus Bathyarchaeia archaeon
ACATCTGAAATCTCCGGGTTCTACAAGCTGACCCCCAAGGAAAGGGTGCAGCTCGTGAAGAAGTTCGCAGCGCTAACAGACGAAGAAGTCAATCTCCTCCAATCAACAGGCTCTCTAAAGCTGGATCTCGCCGATCGGATGATCGAAAATGTTGTGGGAGCCATTCCCATCCCCCTAGGAATCGGGGTCAACTTCTTGATCAACGGAAGGGACTACTTAATCCCGATGGCGATTGACGAGCCATCTGTTGTGGCCGCAGCCAGCTACGCGGCTAAGATGGCGAGATCGAAAGGAGGCTTCTTCACAAGTAGCACAGAACCCATCATGATCGGACAGATTCAGGCTGTGGATGTAGACGATCCATACGGCGCGAAGATGGCCATCTTGGCTGCAAAGGACAAGATTGTTGAGAAGGCGAATCAGCAGGATCCGATGCTGGTCTCGGTTGGCGGTGGCGCCCGAGATTTGGACGTGAAGGTGGTTAAAGCGGATTCTGGACCGATGGTCATCACCGAGTTGCATGTGGACTGTAGGGATGCTATGGGTGCCAATGCTGTTAATACTATGGCGGAGGCTGTTGCCCCACTCATCGAGAGAATAACCCACGGCAGAGTTTACCTCAGAATAATATCCAATTTGGCCACGAAGAGGCTTGCGCGGGCTTGGACCGTTGTGGCGAAGAAGGATGTCGGCGGAGAAGAAATCGTTGACGGCATCATAGAAGCTTACAACTTCGCAGCAGCAGATCCATACAGAGCCGCAACCCACAACAAGGGCATACTGAACGGAATAATTGCGGTCGTGATAGCCACGTGCAACGACCACAGAGCCGTGGAGGCAGGAGCACACGCCTACGCTGCCAGAACCGGTAAATATAACCCGCTCACCATGTGGGAGAAGAACAGAGACGGAGACCTAGTAGGCTCCATTGAGCTTCCAATGGCTGTTGGGACGATAGGCGGAGCCACAAAGGTGCACCCTATAGCTAGAATAGCTCTGAAGATTCTTGGTGTGAAAACTGCCAACGAGCTTGGGGAGGTGATGGCTGCAGTGGGGCTGGCCCAGAATCTAGGAGCATTGAGAGCGCTCGCCGACGAGGGCATACAGAGAGGTCATATGTCCCTGCACGCTAGGAATCTGGCGATCATGGCTGGTGCGTCAGGAGAGCTGGTGGACCTCGTAGCGCAGAGGATGGTTGAAGAGCGCAAGATAAGGATGGACAGAGCGAAGGAACTGATAGAAGAGATCGGGAAAAAAGGAAAAGTATGACTTCCATCGTCTTTTCAATTGAATTCGCCGTGGGGAATTGAATTTGATAGTGGTTCCTGGCCCAGCTTCCCAAGAACTCGGCCGTAAGATTGCTGAATTGTCAGGAAAAAAGCTTGTTCCCATAGAGTTCAAGCGCTTCCCAGATGGAGAGTCTCGCATTCGCTTCACCGAGAGCGTAGAAGGCGAAGATGTTGCGATCGTTCAAACAACCGGTCCACCACAAAACGAAAACCTAATGCAGCTCTTCATCATGGCCGATAATGCAAGAGATCTGAAAGCCAAAAGCATCACAGCAGTCGTTCCATATCTTGCATATGCAAGACAGGACAAGCGCTTCAGACCGGGAGAGCCCTTCAGCGTGAAGACCATAGTACGCCTCTTTGAAACATGCGACGTGACTAGAATAATCACAGTAAACTCTCATAATCCGGAAATCCTGAATACTTTGACAATGCATATCGACGATTTATCAGCCATCAGTCTCCTAGCCCATCATTTCGAGAAGCAGGGTTTCGAAGAAGCGTTCTCCATATCGCTTGGCAAAAAGGCGGTGAATATGGCGATTCAAGCGGACACTGTTTTGGAAGGCGGATACGGATACGCTTCAACCCAAAGAGATAAAGTGACTGGAGAAGTAACGATAGAAGAGAAAACCTTGCCCATAAAGAATCGAGATGTTGTAATATTTGACGACATAATCAGCAGCGGCGGAACAATGGCCAAGGCCGTTGAATGGGCTAAGAAGCAGGGCGCCAGAAGAGTCTATGCAGCATGCGTGCATCCTCTTCTCATCGGAGATGCAAAAGACAGGATCTTAGAAAGCGGTGCCGACGGCATCATCGGAACCGACTCTGTTCCTAGCCCCTTCAGTGTGGTTTCAGTTGCTCCACTAATTGCAGAGGCGCTGGGCTAAGAGGATTTCAATGTGGCTAGGCTTTTCTTTCTACTCTCAGGCGAGCATCCAACTCTTCCCCTGTCTGAGCTGAGAGCGATCTTAGAGGCTGAGGGCTACGAGTATAAAATCCAGAAGAGGCTACCTCAGGTTCTGATTGTTAAGGCTGATAGTGAGAGTGTAGAGGCCGTCAAGTCGAGATCCGCAATGACTAGAGTGTGCGGTCTGGAGCTATTCAACTGCGACGCCACCTTTCCCTGCATTACAGATAAAGCACGCGCAACATCTTTGGAGGGTTTTATTGAACGAGGCGAGAGCTTTGCGGTTAGGGTTCGGAGGGTAAAAAAAACCGCCCCAAATATCGCTAGATTAGAGCTTGAGCGAAAGATTGGAAAGGCAATTTTAAAGAAAGCGGAAAGTGTAACGGTGAATTTGACCAAGCCACAGAGGACTTTTTTCGGAGTTTTGAGTGGGAACAGATTCGTCTTAGGTTTGGAGATTGCTGAAATCCCTGCAAAACCCTTCATCGAGAGGAACCCTCAGAAGAAACCTTTCTTCCACCCCTCAGCGATGGCAGCCAAGCTTGCCAGGTGCATGGTAAATCTGGCTCGGCCCAAGCGTGGCGATGTGGTTCTTGACCCATTCTGTGGAACAGCTAGCATACTCGTGGAGGCTGGGCTTATGGGATGCCGAGTGATGGGTTTCGACGTGCAACCCCACATGGTTAGGGGAAGCCGGCAAAACCTCCTTCACTATGGACTAGAACCTAAGGGAATGGCTGTTGCGGATGCTCGTCGCCTCCCCCTCGCTCAGACAGACTGCGTTGTCACGGACCCTCCCTATGGCAGGTCTGCAACAACACTTGGATGGAACACACAGCAACTCGTCGAAGAAGCTTTGTCGACGATAGTCGAAAGACTTTCCAAGGGTCGGCGAATATGCATAGCCTCTCCAGAATCGATAAGGATAGGCGATATCGGTGAGAGACTAGGTCTTAAACATGTGGAGTCCCATCTTGTCTATGTGCATAGAAGCTTGACCAG
>CAYGBA010000101.1:0-3185 GCA_964347995.1 uncultured Candidatus Bathyarchaeia archaeon
TTAGAACAGCCAAAACTTCTCCAGCCTTTTGAGGCACGACTCCTATCAACACCTTTCCCTCGTTTCCCACATCCAATGGGTCAATGCCAAGCATTCCACAGGCGGCCTTAACATCACCGCGTATGGGAATCTTCTCCTCCTCCACCAGAACCCCAACCCCAGACTTTTCGCTGAACTCATTTAGCGCGTTAGAAATGCCTCCCCTTGTTGGATCCTTCATCGCCACTATTCCGCCCACATTCAGTATCCTCATGATCAACTCGTTTAGAGGAGCTACGTCGGACTTTATCTGGCTTCCAAAGCTGTAACCTTCCTGAGCAGACAACACGGCAAGTCCGTGATCTCCAACTGTGCCCGAAAGGATTATTCTGTCTCCGTCCGTCAAGTTGGAGTCGAGGATCCATCGTGCGTCGAAAGAGCGATGCCTTCTCACCTCAGCTATGTTTCTTTCCAACGCGTCGTTTCGTCTTCCTATTCCTGAGGTGTTTATGACGCAGCCGCCTAGCATTCCCTTTTCAACAACTTTGGTGTCTCCGGTGATTATGTGCACTCCAGCCTCTTTGCATGTTTCAGCTGCGCTCTTCAAGATCTTGTCAAGATCAGCTAGTGGAAGACCTTCCTCCAGTACAAAGGCAGATGCGAGCGCGACTGGTTCAGCGCCGATGACTGCAATGTCGTTGATGGTGCCTGCGACAGCCAGTCTCCCGATGTCTCCTCCCGGAAAGAAGAGGGGCTTCACTGCGTGGGAGTCGGATTTCAAGACGATGTCGTTGATTACAGCCGAGTCATCGAGAGCTTCCAGCGGAACCTCAGCGCCGCTCCCGCCGAGATGCTTGAGCATGTACTTCTCAACGAGTTCTTTCATTACGGTTCCGCCAGCGCCATGAGCCATAGTGATTCTTTCCATAAGCCAACTCCTCTCAAACAAACATGGGACAAGGTTTCTTAAGTCTTGTTTCGATGCCTGAAAAATGTCTGCCAGATGCCTAGACTTTTCCAGATTTACTCCTTCTTTGGTGTTCTTCTTATTCGAAGAAGCTTCCTCATGTCATCCGTGTCACGTGTCATGAGTATTCTTATCCGGAACTAAGGCTCGTTGCACAGCTGCTCCGTGCCTCCTAAGAGCCTATGGATTTTAGGGAAGAGCGAGCATAAGGTCTTGCCGATTTTGCGATAGCGAATTGTCCATCAGTACTTTGTTTCATAGAAGATTGTTTCAGATGTAGACCGTATAACGGTCTTCGATGAATCATCTTACCTCTAACCAAGCTTCTTTTGCCGATTCTCCCATGAAACTTACGATTTCCTGCGCGTGCTACAAGGGACGTATGGATTGGTATAGTACGTTCATCAAGGCATTCAAGAAACGTCTCAGGGTAATAGACGCTAGGCTCCTCCGAGCCCGATTGGGAAAAGATGAAATGGAATCTCTCAACGTTTCAGTTCCCTCTCTAGTAGCCGCGGATTACAGCTCTAAAATTTTTTTGCACGCATCACGCACTCGTATCTGAGAGTGACCACAGTTTGATTCTGACATAGCCAGCCCTAGATTATGAATTTGATTCTCGTTTCAATTGATTAGTGATTTTCCATCATTTTAGCCATGATCTTTCATACGTCATATCTTTCATAACCTTCGAATGGAGGGGCATAAGTGTCGTATGCCTTCAATCCGTCTTGGCGCGCGCGCAAATCAACGACACACTGCTCAATCAGGAGGAATGGGGTTGTAATCCGAGTGACGCTGCAACCGCGTCCGCGCTTACTTCCCCATTGTGCGGGGTGCGGTCAGGGGCTTTGCTCGTCAAATAGCCAGCGGAACTGATACCTAAGAGGGCAACTAAACCGTCACTCAATTCTGGAAAACTACTCAGTCCGGCGGGTTCTGCTGTTATTATCAAGTTTGCCAACAAAACCATGTAGCTAAAGGCTATTATCAACGTGAAGAAGAACTTTTGTACTTTAGCCATGTCGATTAGACCGGAATTCCCTGATTCATCTCCCGTAAATAGGTCCGAGAATTTAGCATCCTCAAACTTCAACTTAAAATCGAGTATTCCGAATCTCCTATAACCTGACTCGACCGCATCCTTTAGTCTTGTTTTATCTAGCGGGGAAAGGCCCTTTTCTTCTTTGGCAAATAGTTTTCCGCGCGCTTCAATGGCAGCTTTCGTTGGTTTTTTCGGAACCTTTGTACTTAGGACTAACGATGTGCCGACGAGGGACGTCGTACTGATACCTAGTAAAGCCCAAAGTTGGGTTGGAAGTGCAATCGCTAATGGATCAGGTATACCGGCATTGATTCTTTCAAGAGCAATCGTTAGGAACGCTGAAAGAACAATGAGCGTCCATATCACTAGCTGAAATCGCGATAGGCTCATTTTATAGCGTTTATTAATGAAGATTCCCGAATATCGCCCGGTTATCAACCTTCCGATAGCGGCAAACAAAATAATCATGAAGAACATCACAAGAGCCCAATTCCAGCCTTTTGGCGCAAAAAGACCCGAGAGGAAAATAGCTATTATCACTAGGATTGAAACTATGGGTAACCATGCTTGAGACCTAGAATTGAGTCCTTCAGCTTGATGAGCTCTGAGGAGGTTCATCAGCCATATCACAGCCGAATGCATGTACGAATGGCGGTGGAATCATATCCCCATCTTTGTAGGTGAACTTGACCAGCAATATTTCAAAAGAAACTTGGTTAGATTTTGCTATGTACTTGTTCACTTTCTCACTCATGGCCTCAAAGTCTGCTTTGGTTCTCAAACCTTTAGTAAAAGCGATGACACCAATTTTGGGCTCGGGAGCTCTACTAGTCATTGCGAACTGTACAACGTGTGCAGAAACCACTGACGGTAGTCTACTGAGTTCCTTCGCAAATTTCTTTGCCTCCCCCATATCGCTGCTGAAGTCCCATTTACTGAAACCATGATCTGGCATGCCAACACCTTTTCCCTACGTGTCTGGGTATGTGATATTTAAGTTTTCCCTGTTATGCGTGTATCACCATCTTTTTGAGGTTTCAGCTTGTTCCTTCTGAAAAAAGTGAATCATTTGCGAACTTTACCGCCGCCCGAAGACAGAAGTCTCGTGCGGCTGCTCAGGGTAGCCAAGAACAACCACAAGCATACATGCAGAAGCAGAAAAAAAGGGAAGATTGCGGGAGTTACCACCACTGT
>CAYGBA010000102.1:0-2979 GCA_964347995.1 uncultured Candidatus Bathyarchaeia archaeon
CAACGATCTCACCATTTACAAGAGAAGGTATGCAATCCTTAAAGGAACTCATTAAATCTCTTGAAACACAAGTGGAAGAACCCGAAAAATCAACACAAACTGAACAAGAAGAATAGATGATGAGGAAGGGTAGCGGTAAGGAAAATCGATCAATTTCTATGGTGACGCGTTCTTTAATACGTTTCTCCCATTCCTCTTTAAGGGCCAAGGTTGATCGTTGTTTCTCTCGACTATACACTTTCCGCCGTCAAGGCCTGCTATGAAGCGCCATCCTCTAGCTAGCCATTCTTCAAGCTGCTCTTGAGCAAGAAATGGGGAATGAAGTTCTGGGTTGCCTTCTGATGGTTATCTTCTCTTTTTTTCTAGCAGATTTTCGAAGGCTTCTTCGTGTTGTACCTCTTCTGACAGGATGTGTTCTATTAGATGGAAGGTTCTTGCATCTCTCTCATAGCACGGAGACAGCTTCTTGAGGATCTTATTGTAAACATCAATTGCACACCCTTCTGCCTCAGCAACTGCCATGAGCACACCTTCAAGGTCCCTTTCGTTCTTGGGAAATACAACTTTCTTACAGTTTGCTATTCTCTGCAGATCTTCGAGATCTCTTTCAGGTTCCCCGCCTAGTTCGAGGATTCTGTCAGCCAGTTCTGACATGTGCTCAAACTCTTCCTTTGCGATTCTATCCAATTCGCCGGCTACCGTAGGGTAGTCTGGGCCCTCTATGAAATCTGCTGCCCACGTGTAGTAGAAGAAGGCTATCCACTCGTCGGCATAGGCCGCATTTAACTCTTTCAGTAGTTCCTTGATGTCAATTTCCACTATTTCTCTTCCTTTCTTTCCCATAAGTAACACCTCTATGTAATTCTACTGGTACGGATAAAAAATTTTCGAGCGGGCGCATCTTCATTCAAGTCTTTTGTTCACCTTATCCCAGTTAACGATGCTCCAAAATGCGTCGACGAATTTGGCTCTTTCGTTCTTGTAGTCCAGGTAATATGCGTGTTCCCATACGTCGAGAACCATTAGTATTTTGAACATGGGGTAAACGTTCGTGTTGTGCTTTTCTATCTGCATTATGATTGGTCTATTGGTCTGTCTGCAGAAAGATAGTGCTGCCCAACCAGAGCCTTCTACGCTGACAGCAGCCTGAGAGAATTCTTTTTTGAATCTTTCGAAGCTCCCAAACTCCTCCTCGATAGCGTCGCCCAAAGCGCCACCTGGCTTTCCGCCCCCTTTTCCTGCTGGTGCTAAGTTGGGCCAAAACAATGAGTGAAGAATGTGTCCGCCTATGTTGAACGAAAGTGTTTTCAAGGTCGATTTAGTGTCCATATCCGCGCCTTCTTTTCGTGCCTTGTCAAGCTTTTGAAGTATTGCATTTGCGCCGTTGACGTATCCTTGATGATGCTTGTCATGATGTATTCCTAGTTGCTTTTCAGAGATATGTGGCTCTAAGTCCCGGTATCCGAAAGGCAGTTCCGGCAAGACGTAAAACTTTCTCTTTTCCATATCTTATGGTCTCCAATTGGTTTTTGTGACCATTTTTCATCTCGATATTTTGATGTCTCGATGATAAGCATAGGCTTCTGACCGAGCATCAAACACATCTGTCTTAGAGCGTCACATATTTAAAATTATGTCGCTGTGGTGTCACAGTCACATGCACTTAATAACTTACAGCTCCAAAAGGAACGCTGCGCATATATCAACCAAACAGGAGGTGAAATTTTGGCAAAGTGTGGGTTGTGTGGCGGAGACGTGCCCGAGCAACCAAAAATTACAGCAGAAGGTAAGTGCTCTGTTTGTGGTGCAAAGTTGGCAATCAAGAAATGAGAGTCAGGGGCAGCAGTAGATCCAAACATAGGCACTGGCGTGCGCAGCGATGAACCGGATAGAAACCAAAAGAAGAGACAGTACTGGCGATAGCTAGGGCGACGGGGCTTGCACAGAACCGTTGGCTGTTTCTGTATATCGAGATGCTCTAGTAGTATATGGAAATGCGAAGCTATGAGGTCCTCGGAGCGGGTTCCGTTGGTTGCCCGGAATCTGATTGCTACATCATAGTTCTGAGGATAGATGTGATGTCTACATCTTCTGTTGGCAATTCTCTGAGTGTTGTTTCTTTCAATTGTGGAAGGTTGTCACGATAAGTGGGTCTTTCTGCTCGGTAGAAGATTCCGATCGGTATTCGGTCTCCCCATTCGAAGCTCCGCTCTAGGGCTATTTCTATATTTGTGTAATCATGCCCTTCCTCTTCCAGTTTGTAGACTCTCTTGCGGAACCAATTATAGGTATTCAAGTAGTTGAAGGTCACGCATGGCTGAAACACGTCAAGAAAAGAAAAGCCTTTGTGCTTAAGGGCTTCCACGATCAAGCTAACAAGGTGCTTCATGTCTCCTGAATATCCTCTAGCCACAAAGGTGCCATTGCTGACTAGCGCATGAGCGATAGGATTCAACGCGGGAGGTATGGATCCGAATGGAGTCGATTTTTTTGAATCCTTCTTGGCTGGTAGCTGTTGTTTGCCCTGTGGTCAGGCCGAGAACCATGTTGTTGTGCACGATCAGCGTCATATCGATATTTCTTCGGATGGCATGGCTGAGGTGGCCCCAGCCCTCATCGTAGCAATCAGCGTCTCCAGCAAAGCCAACGACGGTTAGGTTGTGATTTGTCAATTTTATGCCTGTTGCTAGGGGCAATACCCTGCCGTGAATGTCATGGAACCTATTTACGTTTACGTAGTTGACTATCTTCCCGTGGCATCCTATGCCTGACACAAGAGCCACTTGATCTCTGTCCAAGCCCAACTCCACCAGAGCCCTCTTGAACCCCATCAATATTCCGAAGTTTCCACATCCGGCACACTAGGTATTCTTTGCTGGTGTCTTTAGATCGTCGAGAGTTGCCATTTCAGATCACGCCCATTATCCTTTGTGAAAGTTCTCGCGGGTTGAAGGGTCTCCCATCGTACTTCAGAATCTT
>CAYGBA010000103.1:0-215 GCA_964347995.1 uncultured Candidatus Bathyarchaeia archaeon
CCCCGGCAGTTGCAAGAAAGCTTTGCACAGAATTGGTCGATGCGGGCGAGTTGATACATGGATGCGAAGACGCAATCCAGTTCCTAGGGAAGGGGGATTCTGAAAATCTAAAGAAGGTCGATGCTGAACAACTTGCTGATTTCCTTCTAAGTTATCTCAAAACGCCGTGGCAAAAAAAGCGGGACTACGAAAACTCAAACGACTATTATATCAAG
>CAYGBA010000103.1:225-2925 GCA_964347995.1 uncultured Candidatus Bathyarchaeia archaeon
CGGAAAGCCTTGCCTTTTTATTAATATAGGATTTTTCCTATCATCAATAATTTAAGGAGAAATGTTCTGTTCTTGAAGAACTCGCATTAACGCGTGCGCGACTATGTTTGGAAAATGTTAAGTCTTGTTCACGCTTAGACAGCTCTATTGAATTAGTAAGGTTAGAGTGAGCGAAATGGTTTACAGACCACCATGTCCAATCTGTGAAAGTTCCTTGTCGGTCTTGGTCGAAAGGGACGAAGAAACCGATAAAATACGCTTTAATGTGACTTGTGAATGGTGCGATGAGTATACAGGATTCAGGATACAGACAGACCTCAAGGTTAGAGACGTCAGAAAGCTGGCAAAACCCAAAAAGACAAAGAAGATTGAAGCAGAAATCGTCCCATTAACTGAGACCGAAAAAGAGGAACTCTTAGGTTGAATTAGAACTCCCCGCGCGCGCGTGAACTTGATGGTGAAGAATCTTTCCGATAAAGAGTTGTGGAGCAAACTTTATGATGGGTTTGATAATGACGTATGCAAGAATTGCTGCAGTCTCATCCTCTCTTCAAGAGACATGAGCATGCCTCAACCAATCCCGTACATTGGTCCAAATTTCTTCAAGAATGAACGTCGTTTGATGTTTGTAGGCATTGAAACGTATTGCAACTGGCCTCCAAGAAGGGACTGCACTAAGACATGCTACTGCAAATTTCCCACCGCTCAAGTTGAGAGACTATTCTTCAGCAGGTCTCGTGAAGTGAGTGGAATCAGATATAGTCCCTTCTGGGAGTGGGTCAGGAATATTTCGACCGAAGTTCTTTCACCCGAAAGGAGTTCTAAAGAAGCTTTCACCCGAATAGCATATTCAAACCTGCATAAATGTCAATCCCGAAAGAAGGGTTCCACTGAGGAAGACTTTTGCCGTTCAAGCTACCAAACAGCACCAAAATTGTCTATAAACTGCATCCAAAAAGGAGGCTGGATATATCGTGAGATCGAAGAAATAGGAGCAAAAAACATAATCGTCTTTTCGGGTCGCAAGAATCAACATCAACTCGCCAAGCTCTTTCTTGGATTCCATAAAGACGGAACTTTGCGGACATTTGATTATGACGGTTATGATCTGACATCGAGTCAACGTGAAGTAAGAAAGGATAGGGATCTTTTTGTTCATCTAGCGGATGGCACCAGAAGATTCATAATAACTAATCATCCTCAGGGAACACCAAACGAGATACGCGACGAGATAATTAGAATAGTCAAAGAAGATGATTGGAGCGAGTCAGAAGCTTGGAGGATGCCAACTTGACTTCTGCAGAAGTTACTAAATATGCCACACATGCGCGCGCAAGTCTATGGGGTTTCAGGCTCCCTAGCGGCTTCAGTCTTGGTCTTTTTACCTGCAATTCCAATTATGATAGCTGAGAGGGCAATTGTGATCAGAATTGTTGGCCACACTAAGTCTGGCCGAGCGAACGAAACTGAATCATTGTCTGAGTCGGAGAAGTCTTGCCCAGGTTTATATTGCCGGCTATCATCAATCGCAAAGAGACGTGCACTGGCGTTCTCATACTCATCAGGTAAGTCTCCTATTCTCCAGTTTTCACCAGTAGTCTCACAGTAGTAATACGTTCTACTGCGATATGTCCAGTAGTAACCGCTGAGGTCTTTTCCCAATACGCCAACCGCAACGTGTTCTGGTGGTGAAATGAAAACTGCGCCATAATCCAGAATTAGCACAATTGTTGCGAATAGAATGGAAGTGTCTTCACAGTCTCCTCCACCATCCACCAAGGTCTCCACGGGAAATCTCGGATATTCATCATATCTCGTCGTGACTGAGTCAGAGGTGTATGGTAGGCTTTGCACAAAAGCCAAAATAAAACTCACTTCATCATACGCTTCATAGCCTTTCTTGGCTGCAGCTTCATGCAACATATTTGCCACCTTCTTCACGTAGGAATCCTGTGTTGAGACGAGGTAGTCGTAATCGATAGTGCCCTCTCTGAGTCTATCTGAAATTGGAACCTTTCTGTAAGAATTGTACGAGGATTCTGGAACACTTGTCTTCCAAGTCCAATGAATTCCCCTGTAATTCCATTCAAAGGTTCTATGAAAGTAGTCCTCCGCAACTGCAATCTCCCAAGGAGAATGACTAGCGAATAGGGCTATGACAAGAGGGATTACGCATGCTCTTGAGAATTCCATTGCTGTACTTCCGCTTTTTCTACCATTTGTTTCATCAGAACAAGATGTGCACACGCACTTTTGCGTTCACGGTCGCCGTTTATAGATCCCGCCTGATCCCTTTCGCGTTCCTTTGCCTATTTGTCCCCAAGTTTTGTCTAGAATGACGAAACCACAATTTTCACACACTATCTCACCTTCCGGCTTGTGGTGCTTGATATGCCTACTTCCGCATTCTGAGCAACCTTTTTTCGCCAGATGGGAATGTGTTGTGGGCAACTGCCCTTTATTCCGCTCCATTCCACCGCTTCCCTCTTTAATGCTAATAGCCATCTTCATAAGCTTTATCACTGCCCATAAACCATTTTATTAACTCCTCAGAGCTACCTGATGCTTCACAATGTCATATCATCACTTGACATAATGTTCTGTGGATTGCAAAGTTAAACTGCATGCCCGCGCAAACAACAAAAAGCTCTCCGCGCACGCCTAATCATCTTTCAAAAGCCGGTGATTGACTGTCCGTCG
>CAYGBA010000104.1:0-2866 GCA_964347995.1 uncultured Candidatus Bathyarchaeia archaeon
GGAAAGAAGAGCTCTACATCTATTCTCAAGATCCAGGGATGATGGAACCCCACGAACCAGACTACGTTGTGATGCCAAAGACAACGGAGGAGGTACAAAGAATAGTCAAGCTTGCGAACAAGGAGAAAATACCCGTAGTCCCGGTAGGAGGCTCAATGAGCCTATCCGGCTTAGTCATACCACATCGGGGCGGTATTGCACTGGATCTGAAAAGAATGGACAGAGTGCTAGAGGTAAACGAAAAGAGTAGACACGTTGTTGTCGAGGCTGGCATAACGCAAGGCAAGCTGAAAGCTTATCTAGAGAGACATCATCCTGATTTGAGACATTCAATTCCTGATGCACCACCATCAGCAACAGTCGTCGGAAATGTAGTAATACATGGTCAAGGTCGCTTAACTCAGCAATATGGCTTCAATTCTGACATGGTTACCGGATTAGAAGTTGTATTGCCAACCGGAGAAGTATGCAAAATTGGTACATGTTCAGTAAGTCCCTACTGGTTTGCGCTAGCACCGTTGCCCGACTTAGCTGGACTCTTCCTAGGATGGTTTGGTACAACAGGAACCATCACAAAGTTGGGTCTCAAACTCTACCCAAAGAAAAAGATAAGAGATGCTGAGGTATTCGTGGTGGAAGACCCAAACCTAGTTCCAGATATAATATACCGGCTTACCCACATAGAGATGACGGAAGATATAGTCCTTGGTGCTCAACCGTACCCACCCATATTTAAAGACATCATAATGATAATGATTTTGATTACTGGAGATTCCGAGCAGGAAGTCGAGTTCAAGAGAAGAATGATTTGGGATGCGCTTCGCACTTATATCGATAGTAAAGAAGGCGGATTTTCGATGCTGACACCAGACATGAAGCAAAATATTTTGAAGATGCCTTCAGATGACACAACAAGATTAGCCGATGTAATGAAGGGCGGCGGATTTGAATATGCTGGGCCCATCATTCCAGTTGAGAAATTCCCGGAAGCTTACAAGAAACTACTCGAATTGACTTCCAAATATGGGATCACATTTGGTCATGCGGGTCGAGTTATTGGAAGAAGCCACTGCATGATGTTTTCCTTTGCATACCCATTCAACCGTGCAGACCCGGACAATGTAGAGAGGACGAAGAAAGCACTCCATGAAACAAACATAGCTAGCTTGGATATTGGAGGGGTTCCTTGGAAGCCTGAAGTCCCCTCACAAAAAATGATCATGGAAAGAATGGACAAAAACACGCTTGAGCTTATGAGGCGCATAAAAAAGCTTCTGGACCCTAACGGAATCATGAACCCTGGAAACTGGGAGGCGGAGTGATGCAAGCCTACGCTCAGCAGATACACAGGTGCTTTAGATGCGGCTACTGCAAGTTTCCAAGCGATTTCACAGATTTTAACTGCCCATCTTACAGTAGATTCCGCCTTGAAACATATTCCACAGGCGGGAGATTATGGCTCATATGGGCGTGGCTGAAGAAAGAAATCGAGTGGTCACAGCATTTTGCGGAAATTGTATTCTCGTGTGCAACGTGCAGAAACTGCGTTGAACAATGTCCCATGAAGTTTAGCGATGACATCGTTGACTGGATCGTATCGGCGAGGAGCGACATGGTTGAGAAAAGCTTGGTACTACCAGAGATCAGAGATTTTTTGAATAACATCAGCAAACATGGAAACCCTTGGGGAACCGCGAGGAGTAAGAGAGATGCATGGGCTGAAGGAATAAGGCGATGCAAACCAGGTGATGAATATTTGTTCTATGTGGGGTGCGTTGGATCCTACGAAGAACGAGGCCAGAGAATGGCTATGAACTTCGCTGAGCTATTAGACGAGGCAGAAGTATCCTTCGGAATTCTCGGCGCCGAAGAAGATTGCGATGGAAACGAAGCATACACACTTGGTGAAATGGGGCTGTTCCAAGAATTAGCTAAGAAGAACGTCCAGAAATTCAAAGAACTTGAAGTGAAAAAGGT
Organism: uncultured Candidatus Bathyarchaeia archaeon; assembly: GCA_964347995.1. GTDB lineage: Archaea > Thermoproteota > Bathyarchaeia > Bathyarchaeales > Bathyarchaeaceae. The sequence goes on from CAYGBA010000104.1 coordinate 1,978, forward strand.
AGTTACCCTTTCACCCCATGCATACAACTCCATGAAAAACAAGTATCCCAGATTTGGAGATTTTCAAGTCTTTCATTACACACAACTCCTATTGGAAATGGTTCAACAAGGGAAGATAGGGCTATCCGAACTCAAGACCAAGGTTACCTACCACGATCCCTGTTTTCTCGGCAGATACAACGGTGTCTATGACGCCCCAAGAGAGATTCTGAAAAGCATCCCGGGAATCGAACTCACAGAAATGGAGAGAACCCGAGAAAATTCTTTCTGCTGCGGCGGTGGAAGCGGAAACTTTGTTACGGACCTCCTAGGGAGGTCGGAGGAAAGTCCAAGCAGGATTCGAGTTAGAGAGGCTCATGGAGCTGGCGCTGAGATTTTGGTTGTGGCATGTCCGAGCTGCATGATGATGCTCGATGATGCAGTAAAAGACGAAGGATTAGAAGGTGAGTTGACCGTTAAAGACATCGCCGAACTCGTGAAAGAATCCTGCGCACAAAAGTAGGACAAGAAGCAAATGCTTCGATACATTTCAAATCCATGCACATAAAATACTTTTTATGTTAGTACACACTCGCAAGGAAAAGCGTTCAAAGCACAGTTAGTCACGATCTTGGCTTGTGCGCTTATTCCCCTCCAGCCGGCCTGCGTTGACATAGGAGGTGATCCGGCCGCAGGTTCCCCTACGGCCACCTTGTTACGACTTCTCCCTCCTTGCGAAGCCTAGATTCGACGCGACCAATAAGACCGCGCCTCATCCAAACCCCACTCGGATGGAGCGACGGGCGGTGTGTGCAAGGAGCGGGGACGTATTCACCGCGCGATGATGACGCGCGATTACTAGGCATTCCATGTTCACGAGGGCGGGTTGCAGCCCTCGATCCCAACTGAG
>CAYGBA010000105.1:0-2810 GCA_964347995.1 uncultured Candidatus Bathyarchaeia archaeon
CTGTGCAGCCAACCCAAACATCTTCCCTGTAAACTCCATCAACTGCTCTCCGGTGAAGAAGGTTTGTAGAGTGGGCAGCTCAGGGGCGTATCCAACACTTTGAAGAGCATGAACTGGGTCTTTACCTGGATTGACACCGTCTATTTGAACTTCACCTTGGTCCGGTCTGAGCAAGCCTAGCATAGTTCTTATAGTGGTTGTTTTTCCTGCACCGTTGGGTCCCAGATACCCGTAGACCCATCCTTTTTCCACCGCCAAGGACACCGAGTCTAGGGCCTTAAAGTCTCCGTAGAATTTCGTGAGGTTTGACACCACTATAATTGACTGAGGCGACATGTGGATCACCACGTTTTGAGGAAATATTTGCGATGTCCTTAATAATATTTGACACACTTAATAAGTCTCCGTTAACTGTGATTTTCGCCAAAATAGGTATACTTTTCCTGCAAGACAATCTTTACATTTCTCGCATCTTTTACGCGCGCACTGAAACAAGGCACAATATCATTATAGAAAAAATACTTGATACTCCGCGCAGTTTTCTGCGTAGTTCAAGGTGAAGTGACAAAGTTCTAGAAAAAGGTTCCATACAACTTAATTAGATGTTCCGATAAAAAGATTGGGTGCTTGTTGAGAGAAAAAAATCTTCGAGAGGAAAGAATCATGAAAGCAATACTGATAGGAATAGGTACTTCCCACGACGTATGGCGCAAGACATGCTTCCTGTTGTTTGCTTCCATTCTAGTCTTTGCGATGTTTACTCCAGCCCTAGTGCAGACTGTTTCGACCACTGTTCAATTTGCAATGTCAAAATCTGCAAAGGCAGATGCGATTGTGAAAGGGGTTAGTGAATGGTCTTCTGAGAGCATACAAGGATTGTCAGAAGGAACTACGGATGATACGTTCTTCTTGAAAGACAAAGTGGATATTAACGTTGTGTTCGTAGGTTTTGACAGCGATAGAATAGACATACAACTCCTAGAGAGCTTGTTACCAGAAACATACACGCCCATAAACAGGTATCCAACCTTCTACAACCCGGAGAACCCCGAGTATCTTGGCATCAAATTCGAGTTAAAGTACCACTTCGAGTTCGCTCAGGAAGACTTCGCTGAAGACTTGTTCGACTACATCAACTCGATAGGATACCTCGGAGCACCAACGTTGATTCAAGAGTGGTATAACGCCGAACCGGGTGCGCTCCTGACTATCACGGAGAATCTATGGGTTCCAGCTGAACCTGTTGAAATGTGGCTACTGGAGAACATGGATAGAACCGAAGATCTGGAAGGATACACCCTGTTCTTCCTCGACGGGTACACAAACGGTTATCTAACATTCCACACATACTACTTCGACGAGCCGGACTTTGACACAGGCCATCCCTTCGGCCTTCGACATTCAAGACAAATGATAGCGTTTGGCGGAAAGAACGGCAGAGTCTGGTTCTATGATCCATCTGCAGGCCCCGAATATTGGTCAGATAACTGGGCTCCCGAGCTATACTGGAACCCCGACCTGCAAGCCAAGCCGCCGATCTGGCACCACGCAGCCCACGAGGACCCAGTTTGGAGACTCAGCGTAGATCTTGCAGAGGTTACACGATTCATCGCCACCAATCTTCTGTTTACTCCGTCAACTTTGTACAGACCATTGCTTGAATCTAAGATACACATCAACGTGGTGATGTTCGAGAACGCTACGGATGTCGGTTACTGGGGCAAGGACTGGTTCGATCCAGAAATAGTGGAGCAGGTATATGAAGACTTTGAACCCCACAAGGAATGGAGAGTCACGTTCAGCGACAGAAACCTAATGGACTATCCGTGGTTGAATACCATCTTCAAGAACTTTGCCGAAGGTAACCCTTCATTGTATTTTCCATCGTTTCCCGATGCAAGATTGGACTTCTACATATACTACTTCTTAGACGTTGGTCTCGACCCGTTCCTTGACGAAGAAGCCTCAGAATGGGCTGACTACACAATTCCAGTGTTCGCCTATGCGGTGACAGATGACCAGATGGGTGTATGGTGGGGCTTGCTTGGCTACGCCGACGACGATTGGACAACTGGCACACAAACCTTCATCAACGCGTTTAACACGCCTTATATCACCAGCATTGGCTACGGGTTTACAAGCACTATAATTCATGAGGTAGGACACCACGTGGGCTGTTCGCATCCACACGACGGATATGACAGCGAATATGACCTTCACTACAGTGGGTCTGGATACTTCTACTTTGTTTGGTCTGGAGATGACGTATACAGCACGATGAACTACATGGCAAACGTTGGTCACTTCGGAGTATTCGACAGAGATGAATTATATCGAAACGAAGGCGCGATGTACATGAAAGCAGTGAAAGAAATGAAGCTGGAGATAAACATGGACGAACTGTCCCCCCAAGACAAGAGAGATGTTCGGAAAGCGCTCGAGTACTGGGAACGGGCGAAGTCGGCGTTCAAGGTAATGGAATACTACGAGTTGATGCTCGAAGTAGTTAATGGCTGATTCCAGTAGACTCCAACCTCTTCCCCCCATTTTTTTATGCTATGCCCAACAAAACTAGTCCGACATATCACAAATGATACACTTAACCCTGTCTAGCTTGTGTTTAAACATACCAGCCTGAGGCGCTGGAATCATGGATTCAAATCCCCGTGATCTACCGAAGCAAATTAGACTTGTTTGCAAAATGAAGCCAAAAATGCGTTAAGAATAGTCATTTTTTCAAAAACCCTCTAGAAAACAGAATGCAGTAAGTAGTTAGTAATTTTAAACCGTTCAGCCATCTAGTAGTGAGG
>CAYGBA010000106.1:0-2787 GCA_964347995.1 uncultured Candidatus Bathyarchaeia archaeon
ACCATGAAAGACAAAGTTGACGCAGTTAAGAAGTACATGAAGCGAATTTGAGGCATGCATGAAAACAACACCAAAAGGCAAAAACTACTTAGCTCTTTTGACATCCTAGCGCGCGCATCGATCGGGGGAGTGTGAATGGAACCATCTCGTTTACTTCTTGTAGGTGTAGAAGCCTTTCCCGCTTTTCCTGCCAAGCTCGCCTCTCTTGACTTTGTCGATTAGTTTCTGAGGCGGTTTGTCCCTAGGATCACCTGTTAGCTGGTAGACCGACATGCCAACGTCTACAACCACATCCAAGCCAATCCAATCCATCAAGGCGAATGGTCCGAGAGGCATTCCAGTGAATACATTCCATGCTTTGTCGAGGTCCTCGATATTGGCGTAGTCCCCAGCCCACATGTCCAAGTATTCTTTGTTTATAGCCATGTACACCCTGTTGAAGATGAGGCCGACGCTCTCCTTCTTGGCGACGAGGGGGAGACACTCAATGCTTTCAACCCACTTCTTCCCCTTCTCCAACGTCTCGTCGCTTGTCTTCCTACCTCTCATAATGTCAACCATTTTCAGCGTTGGGTAGAAATGCAAGTTCAGAACCTTGTCCTTTCGCTTCACGGCAGCCTCAATTCTTGAGATGGGTATCGAGGAGCTATTTGTAGATATGATGACATGCTTTGCAGCAGCCTTGTCTATTTCAGCGAAGACTTTCTTCTTAAGCTCCAGATTCTCTGGAATTGCCTCGATAACAAGATCCGTATCCTTCAAAGCTTCTGAGAGGATTCCATGGTATGTGACTGCCCCTTGGGGTCCCTTCGCAGATGCTCTTTTCAGCAAATGATCTATGATTCTCTTCGCTTCGTCTATGGCTGATGGATTTGTGTCAAATCGATGATAGAAAACATGAACGTTGTAGCCATATGGGACGATTAGGGCTGTGATGTGCCGTGCCATGAATCCGGCCCCTATCATAGTTACATTCTTAATCTCGCCGGCCATATTCCTCGCTCCACATATCCTGACATCTCACAGAGTGCTAACAACCTTATCCAACTCTGGTGTACGAGCTCTCTTCCATTTTATCTCTTTTGCCCGCGTCCTCGAAAACGCCCAGGAGCTTATCATCTTTGCTATGCTACGCGCTAAGAACAGAACGCGAGGGCAACGCAATGGTGACTAGAGCGCGTTATTATGAATAAGTAGAGTCTGAAGAAAAAAGAGAGGAGAGTTGCCGATTTACCCTTTGCTACCTTGCATCTGGAATCCTGTCCTGCCTGCGCGCGTGTGTAAGCCATCAGAAGATCACCCAGCAATTTCTAAGAGACTTGAATTGATGCGCGAGTCAAAGCTCAAGCTGTGTGCGCGCTAAGAAGATGCCTTTGAAAGAATTCTGGATGCATACACAATTTTCTTATTGTGTGACAGAGTGATACCAATTCATTACGTATTCTGGCAACTTCAGCCCTTTCTCGCTCAACGTTTCAGCGAGTTTGATGGGCAGGGGGCTCAAAATGTATGCCGTTCTCGTGTAGAACCTTCTAGGTCGACCCGGCTTGGCTGTTTCTTCGAGGATTATTTGGAAGTCGGAGCTTTCGGCTAGAGTTGACCTTTTTGTTCCCGTGATTGCCAAGACTTTTCCTTTCAGTTTTTTGAAGACGTTGCACCATATGACAACAGGTTTGGTTTCTCCAGAAAACGACACCAATATTTCTAGATCTCCAGCTCTAGGATGGGGAGTGTTTACGCCTCTGGCTACGTACACGTTGTCCCCCATGAAGCCTTTGATGTGGAAAAGCCTTACGGCGGTCATCTTGACGATTTCGTTTGCTGTGCCTTTTCCGCCTAGAAAGACATTTGACCGCCGCTCCAGCAGATCAACCAGATGAGTGTACGTTTCTGATTGGACATTCAAGTCAATCATAGGTCCAAGCTTTGCGAATTCTTCCTCGCAGAGTTGAAACACTCCATCTGCATGTAGGTTTCGGGAGATCGCTTCGGTCATCATGCAGAGAAGGAGCAGGCTTCCAAGCTCAAACATATCTCCCATAATGCCCATCTCGCTGTATTCAAAGGACGGTTTCGATCTTCCCCGCCCTTTGAGATTAATTACATGCCCGTGTTGGCGGACTATTCGTGCCAGCGGAGAATTCACGTTTGAGGTTATTAGACCCATGGAAAACTTTGAAGTTCTATGGTCTTCAATGTATTTTGCAAGATCTTGCACCATCGCTAGAGGATCGTCAGATAGTCCACTTCCGGAGTTTATCATCAGCACAGTCTTTTTGTATCGTCTTTCAAGCTGGACTGCTGCGTCATACATGTTTGTTCCAGGAAAACCTGGGTCGTCCGGCGTCAGCACATTCTTGTTTCTCCATCCTGTTTGGGTCATTGCGACTTGGCTCATGGCAGCATTCAAGGAATAAAGCGACCTGCCTGATCCTGCACAGACTACACAGTCGGCGGATTTTAGGTCTTCATACAACGGCAACAGTTTCTTACTTCTTACGGCGAGAATGTTGTCTCTGATTCTGTTGACGTATCCTACACAGCTGATTTTTTCCCTAATCTCGCTCACACTTCATTTGAACGCGTCCAGCATGCACGCCCAATAACTATTGGTCCAATTCTCTTTTTAGCTTTCAGCCTCTATGCCAAGTAAATGCTTAGCCACCATTTTATGGTTATGACCTATTATGGCATTCAGACCAGCAACATGCGCGCACATGTTGAAACCAAAACGATAATACAACTCGAAAGCAAGAGAATAGAATTGTGCCCTCCAAAGAAGTTGAA
>CAYGBA010000107.1:0-2730 GCA_964347995.1 uncultured Candidatus Bathyarchaeia archaeon
TAGGTCTTAAACATGTGGAGTCCCATCTTGTCTATGTGCATAGAAGCTTGACCAGAGAGATAGCGGTCTTCGAGAGGGTCTGAAATGAGCCTGAGTGTCATCTTCTTGGGAACCGGCGGGAGCATTCCGACACCCCAGCGGGGCCTACCAGCGATTGTGATTCGACGGAAGGGCGAGCTCGTCCTATTCGACTGTGGAGAGGGAACGCAGCGCCAGATGATTCAAGCCGGCGTAGGCTTTCATAGGAAAACAAAGGTCTTCATAACCCATATGCATGGGGATCACATGCTAGGTTTGCCGGGGCTTTTCCAAACTATGTCGCTACTTGATAGGGAGAGGAAGCTGGAGATATACGGGCCTCCAGGAATCAAAGCCTTCGTTGAGACCATCAGGCAAACGGTTCAGTTCACCCTCATCTTCCCAATAGAAGTCTCCGAGATAATCACCGCGGGCTTGGTGTGCGAGGAGAAGGAGTACGAAGTACACGCCTGTTGGGCAGACCACGTTATTCCAGGTCTGACATACGCGCTGGTGGAGAAGTCACGACCTGGAAGATTCTATCCAGAGAAGGCTAAGGCCCTAGGAGTGCCAGAAGGACCACTATGGTCAAGACTCCAGCGAGGCTCACCCGTGAAGCTTCCCAGCAAGGAGGTTGTCAAGCCGGAGGACGTTATGGGCCCCTTGCGTCCGGCGAGGAAAATTGCTTATACGGGAGACACGAGGCCTTCGAGAAGTCTGGTCAAACTTGCCGAGACCGCGGACCTACTGATTCACGACGCAACATTCGACGACGAGCTGTCGGAAAAGGCTCAAGAAGACGGACACTCTACAGCATGCCAAGCAGCACAGACCGCGAAAAAAGCAAAGGCAAAGAGGCTGATTCTAATTCATATTAGTGCACGATACAAGGAGCCTGATCTGCTACTTGAACAGGCCAAAAAGATTTTTTCCCACGTGGATGTAGCCGAAGACTTTATGAAAATCGATCTTCCATTACCGGATGCTTAGGAAAAGAGTCTTCGTAGGGCTTGAAGGCTCTCCTTCACGTGGTCCTCAGACTCCAGCATGACGACGTTGCTGTATCCGACTTTCTTCAGCGTCTCTGCAACGCTCTTCCACTCTATGTTCCCGTATCCTATTCCAAGATGAGAATCGTGGATTCCGTCGTTGTCGCTGACGTGCACGTGAACAAATTTGTCAGAGAAATGGGTAATGAAGTCTTGAATTTCATTATTCAAGTTCGCATGCGCAACATCCAGTGTCAATCCTATATCTTCACCCAATTCGTTGTAGAAGCGGGAAAAGTCCTCTACGTTCTTCATGAGAAACGGAAAAGGCTCGGGAACGTTCTCAATAGTTATCTCAACATTATGCCTTCTGGCAAATCTCAGCAGAGTTCTCACAGATTCGAGATTGAGTTGCCAATCGTTGCCGGGATAGAAAGAGCTGACACCGGTTCTCAGACCTGGATGAAAAACCCACATCTGGCAATCAAGTTGACTAGCATGAACAATGGATTTCTTCTGCAGCTTCAAAATTGTCTTGCGCAAGATTGGGTTTGGGGCGGCTATGTTGATGTCTGCGAATGGTGAGTGAAGGGCTAGTTTGAGGTCTTTTGATTCGGCGATTTTTTTCAAGGTCTTTATTCGTTTGTTTTCGAGTCTGTGTGACCCTTCATCAAGAAGCTCTACATAACTTACATCAACTTCGCGTAGCCCTCTCACGAGGGACTGGAACGGCTCTCCGAGACAGAACAGCATAGACAAGCCGATTTCCATCTTAGTCATAAACGCCACAGCCAAGCCAGATTATCTAGTGGTTTTGGGAGCCAGCCATTCAATGAGTTCTCGCGGGTCCTCGCAGCTAATTCGGACTTTTATGGGTCCCAGCGGGGACTCTCCCGTGAGCTGTGAGAATGAGATGTGGCCCGCATACGCTACTTGTTTGTTTAAGTTGAAGGCTATTGATTTCTCTCTCAATCCTTTAAATAACACGCCTCTCGCTGCGTCACGGATTCTCTCTCTGCGAAGGAGATCGTATAACTCTGCAAAACCGTTTCTGCCTTTGGCTTGGGCGGCCAGCAGGCGCCCCCGTTTTCGTTGCTTGACTTCAAATTCCACCCTTCCAAAGATATTCTCCACAGCCTGTTTTACTTTCTCCAAATCCTCGGTGGGGTTGACATCAACCTCAATCCTAACCTCTATTTCATTCACCCTTCATCACATCCTCCAGAATCTTGCGCACTTTCCTCCTCAGCTGAGATTTCGTTCCTTCGTTCACGATCAGGTAGTCCGCTGTTGCTATAACGCTTCCTAGACCCACGCTGAGTTCTCGTGAATCACGTTCCATAAAAGTCTCCCAGTTGCTTGGATCATCACTTCGCCTTCTTCGAAACAGGCGTTCAAATCGTGCCTCAGGCGAGGTGTGAATGGCAATAAGGAGGAAGTTTGGAAAATGCCTCTTGAACTCCTCCTTCTCATCTAAACTTCGAATCCCATCAACAATGATGATTTTTGACTCTGATTCCTTGATCGTGGGGACACACAGTTCAGCCACAACACCAGCCCCCTTTTCTTCTCGAAGTTTGAGCATGAGCGTGCCGAGATGTTCCGGCGTCGGCTTCAGCCCTCTTCTTTCAGCCTCTTCCCGTATCTCGTCTCCCATCACAACCGCGGGATAGCCCATTTCCTCAACCATTTGTCTAATCGTGGCTTTTCCAGCTCCTGGCAT
>CAYGBA010000108.1:0-2632 GCA_964347995.1 uncultured Candidatus Bathyarchaeia archaeon
GGAGCCGCATTGAAGGATGTCAGAGATGACGTAGTAATCGCAACAAAGACTCATCAGAGAACTAAGGAGGATGCTGCTCGGGCGGGGCTGAAGCAGAGTCTTAGGAATCTCCAGACGGATCGAATAGACATTGTTCAGCTGCATGGCATCGACAGCGAGGAAATGTTGGAGAAAGCCTTGGGCTCCGAAGGGTCTTTGGCTGCTCTCGAAGAGGCTAAGAAAGAGGGGAAAATCGACTTTATTGGACTCAGTGGTCACAATCCGTATGTTTTGCAGAAGGCAATAGAGACGGGCAAGTTCGACACGGTTCTCGTTCCCCTGAACGTTCTAGATAGAAGATTCAGTGAGAAATTGATTCCTCTCGCCAAAGAATCGGATGTCGGAGTTGTTATTATGAAGCCGCTAGGGGGATGTGGGGCTCCATTGCAGTATCCTCAGTGGGGCGCTCGCTTCCTGGGGAAGCCTGAGCAGGACTGGCCCGACCCATCGGAATTCGTTGCCCATTTTGGGAAAGACGGCTTTGAGAGAGCTGAGAGATCGTTGCGGTTTGTACTGGCCCATGACATCGTCACCATCATACCTGGGCTACGTTCTACAGAACAGGTGGACTATGCTGTTGAGGTTGGAGAAGATTTCGACCGCCTTACGGCTGAGGAGAAGAAATTCTATAGATTCGGGGAACTCCCGCCTGAGCCTTTCTGCCGGGAATGCCGATTGTGCATGCCGTGTCCCGACGGCGTGGAGATTCCAATGATTCTGAGGTGGGACACTTACTATACGTTTTACAATATTCGAGAATGGACTCGAGAACAGTATCCAAAGCTACGGACACGAGTGAACAGCTGCACAGAATGTGGTCAGTGCGAGGAGAAGTGTCCTTACAATCTTCCAGTAGTGAACATGCTCAAAGAGGCAGAGAAAAGACTGAAGTAAAACATCAAACGCATGCGCGCGTAGTAGACTGCAGGTCAATCGTCTTTTCGTGTGTGGGGCTGCAGTTGTGGTGTCTTTTCCGAAAATTTGGTGCACCACCACAACTGCTTCCTAGGATGATGCGGAGCTCGGACAGGTTTTTCAGAGAATGTGTAGTTGTCGTTGTCCCCGCATCCGCAGACGGCGACAAGCGAGCAGAGCATTGCGAAGGACACTGATGTTCTGGTGGACCACTAGGCACTTGGTGTCTTCAACAATAGGGGGTTTTATCTTAGGTCTTCCTCGTTTGCGCAAAATGCGCGCAAAGTGATTTTCGACAACATAAAAACAAGCGTCGTGGATGCAGAGATAAGATATAAAAGAGCGTCCGACAACACTTCCTTGCGTTATTTGTTGTGTCCTGTATGTATGACGTAAACGATTCCCTCGAAGCCTTGGTTTTGGCTGCAGGCGAGGGAAGTAGGCTCAAGAAATATTCAAAGCAGAAGGTTCTCGAACCCTTAGCAAAAATCCCACTACTGGGTCGAATCCTTCGACGCTTGAAGAAAGCGGGGATAGCAAAAGTTCACATAGTTGTAGGATACGAAGGGGACAGTATAGAGGAAGAGATTGGCGACAGCTATCTTGGAATCGACATTGACTATATAACGGCACGAAACTGGGAGGAAGGGAACCTATACTCTTTGATGGCGGCGAAGGAAGCTTTCTCCAGTGAATTTCTCCTATGCATGGGGGATCATATCTTTGACCCCCAAATTGTAGAATCTCTCATAAATGTTGAACTTGAGGACGTTCTGATTCTAGCCATAGACAAAACTGGCTATGCACTGGACGACACAAGGGTTCTAGAAGAAGACGGAAAAGTCCTCAATATTGGGAAAGAGATAGATTGTTGGAATTGTGTCGATACAGGATTCTTTCTGTGTTCACCTGAAGTATTTGATTATGGTGAAAAAGCTATAGAGCTAGGCGCATCAGAGCTTGCTGACTGTGTTCGCCTTGTTGCCAAGGATGGCAGTGCCCGAGTGTTGAATGTGACTGGAGAATCCTGGGTTGACATAGACACAAAAGAGGATATTGACCGTGCGAAGGAGCTGCTTGCTACAAATTCCCAGAAGAAGCGTGGTGCATCCGACTTTGTTGCCCATTACCTTAACCGACCGATAGAAAACAAGATTGTCAAACTTATTTCAGACTCTCAAATAACTCCGAATCAACTTACCATCCTCACGAATGTATTGGCATACATCGTGACTGCTCTCTTTTTCTCAGGCCATCTCTTAACTGGGGCGATTCTCGCCTTCGTCGTAGGCGTAATAGATGGTTTAGATGGCAAGCTGGCGAGGATACGCTGCTGTTCAACAAAACTGGGGCTTATGGAACACGTTTTCGATCTGCTGTATGAGTTTTCGTGGCTAGTAGCATTAGCTTACTTTGTTAGCCAAAGCCAAGGTTCGTTTCCACTGCTGATTACTGCATGTTCTATAGCATTCATAGCTTTCTACAGATTTTGTTATGATCAGTTTAGAAGGGCTATGGGCGTCAGTTTAGATGTTTACGGATGGTTTGAACGTGCTTTTCGCCGAGTGGCGGGTAGAAGGAACATCTACAACATTTACATCTTAGTTGGTGTCCTCTTGAGAGTTCCACTCTACTCGCTCATCGGAATTTCATTTCACTCTGCCCTGACAGCAATAGT
>CAYGBA010000109.1:0-2493 GCA_964347995.1 uncultured Candidatus Bathyarchaeia archaeon
TCCAGAGGTTCCAGTGTCAGGTTATCTGCTTCAGTTTTTATGACTTATGGAAGAAGCCTTGATTCTGTAGACTTGAAAAATACGATGGACGTCCCATTGCAGCGAGTTTGCACAACAACAAGAAGTAAAACTGATTAACCCCCAATGAGTCTTCCAATTTGCGTGCATGTAGAAACCAACAAAATTAATCCATGCATGCTCATGGTTTCACCATCTTCTTGTTTGGACTATGTTGAATCCGCCTATTGTCGCTTCAAACGTGCGACCCTCATATGATCCCTTCACGACAACTCGGATCTTGTAGGGATAAGCTAACGGCTGACCTTTCGTCTGATGCGGTAACTGTGTGAGTTTGGGAATACCATACTGGTCAGTCTCCGTCAAGTCCAGATAGAAGATCGTGTAGTGACCCCGATACGGGCTTCCCTGCAGTAGCTTTCTTCGGCGATCCAGTTCCTGAGACAGTAGCGCGAATTGCTGCCATAGACTCAAGCCTTCCATTTGCTCGTTGAACTCGCGCTGTCGCTGCTCATCGAACAGTCGCATCTCACGCCTAAACTGTCCGAGAATGTAGGGCCGCAGCTTCTTCATGTCACGCTTAACCGTTGACAAGCTGACCCCCAGCTTCTCACCTATCTGTTCGTACGTGAAGCCTTGAGCAGACAGCTTTCGAGCCTTCTTCCTACGGTTCCGTTCCTTCCAATACTGTTTCGTGCTCTTGCAATACGTCCGGATACGCCGATATCGCGGCACATAACGCTTCTTCACACGTCTGTTTGTGTCCAAAACCCTATTGAAAACGTCGTTTTCTATCCGCTGAAAATTGCTAGAATCGCGTCTTTTGGGGAAATCTGCTTTTTTCTCGCTCAGTTTTTGGCGAGGGTCCCCTTTGGTTAACATTGATTTTGCCATTTTGGCTCATTTTTCTATGGTGTCTACACCATAATTTATACATTCTGACAGATCAACTAGAACGCTTTTTGACACCAGGCATGAAGGTAGTTTTGAACGCCGAAAAGCAAGAGAAGTGGTCAGAAAGCTCAAGCGTAAACGCTTTGACCTGCCCCATGATACGAATAATATACGCATGCATGCATGAGAGGAGTAAAATTAGTTGAAGTTTCTTGATGTCCAAGCACTCCTTTGCCATTTCAGAAAGCATTTGATAATCTGGCAAAGAAACCGGTGTCCGCGATCTCTGGAATCTCTGATGAGGATGCTGTCCTTCTCAAGAAAGTCTTCGGAATTGACACCATTAAGGAATTGGCTGAAAACAAGTACGTCTTGATAGCCCAGACGACGGTCGCAATGGCTTCAATGCTACAGATCCTGAGGGCTGCAGGGGTATTGTAGAGAGTGACAAGTAACTTGGGCGCAAGCTGATAAGTCTCCTCCCTGCTTTTGATGGACGGTTGCAAAAGGCACTTCATGCATGCGTAAGCCACAATAGTTAGGTACCTAGTACTTGAGGCATGGATGATCAGGGTCAACGTTACCTTTTTTTAGCTGGGATTACTGCTTACCGTTCTTGAGGGTTGACCTATGACAAAGGAACTGATAAAGACAATATTCGCTCGACGCAGCATACGCAAATACACAGACAAACCGGTTAGTGAGAAGGATACCAAGACGCTGCTGGAAGCTGCAATGGCCGCTCCTTCGTCTTCAAATCGGAAACCGTGGCATTTTGTTGTGGTAACCGACCGGTTGACACTCGACAATTTGGCTAGGGTCCATCCATATGGCAAGATGTTGTTTGAGGCGCCACTCTGCATAGCAGTATGTGGTGACACAACAATCTCACCTCGTTCTTGGGTGCAGGATTGCTCCGCTGCCGCAGAGAACCTTCTCCTGGCGGCAACTGCGCTGGGCCTCGGCGCGGTCTGGCTTGGCGTTCATCCGAGAGAAAGCCGCGTCGGTCCTATACGAAAGGTATTGAAGATTCCCAAGACCATTATCCCCCTTAACCTCATCGCCATCGGATATCCAGCAGAAGAGAAAGCCCCACGTACACAATATGACAAGCTGCGTGTACACCGCGAACGTTGGTAGCATGCATGCAATCGATGGAGCAATTCGTCTAATCTAAAGAGTATAGGTTAACACCGCATTTTCGTTTCGCTAACTTCCAATAAGTCCCGATTGTTAACAGCCTAGGCTCTCAGCAACTTTCTTAGCGTAGGTCTTTCTACGTTCTTCGGACAACCGTTCCATTACTTCAGAGTGGCATTTTGGGCAGAGTAGGACAAGGTTACCCATTTCATTGTTTCCTGGATTACCATCTCTATGATGAATAAGAGGTTCCAAGTCTCTGGTCAACGTCACAGTACAATCTAACCCAAGTTTGTAGCCTTCGCATCTAGCGTCTGATCTCTGACTCAATTCCCGTAATAGTTCTGGAACACTTACCCGCTTCTCTTCTTTTCCCATGACATTTCTCATACTTGGGAAGTTCTTTCTTAAACCTTTAGCCTCAACCACACATGCATGCAT
>CAYGBA010000110.1:0-2469 GCA_964347995.1 uncultured Candidatus Bathyarchaeia archaeon
TATTCATATCTGCAGTTGCGGCCGTACCGACCATCAGCTACGTCAACCTGCTTCATGTCAATCAGCAACAACTCAAAAACACTGCGCTGAACATATTCAACGCCATGCTTCTGGGAACCGGACATCCACCGGATTGGGGGTCCATGTTTCCATTCGACCAAAGCATCGTTGAAGCTTTTGGACTGGCTCATTCAAAGGAGTCATCATTATACGTATTGGACACAGATAAAGTGCAAAGATTGGATCAAGAGAGCCCAGGGTATATAACCTATTCCCGTGCACAAGAATTGCTTGGACTGGAGGATTACGGATACAAGCTCACGATTTTTAGACCGTTTACAGTAAACACCAATCTCAGCATGTTTGATGATGAAACTCCGAAGCGAGTCGGTTTCACCGTTGACGTGACTCGTAATGAAGACAAGAGACCGATTCCGAATGCACAAGTCAAATGCATAATCATGGCAACGGCGGAAAAATCGAAACTGGAACCTATCGCCGTTGTGTCATCGCAAGAGACCTATTTCACTGACCTACTGGGACACCTTGAGGCAAGCGAAACAGTGGACGTTCCAGAGGGGTATTCTCTCACCGATGCCGTTGCAGTACTGAGAATATCAGTAGCTGGCTTTTCGACAATGGTGACGGCACGAGCAGATCCGGCTATACAGGAGTATGCCAAGATCTACACCTTCGGAGACATAATCACTCTGAAAGTCAGAGATGAGTTCCTCACGCAAGGAGGAGGAGAGCGACGAGTCATCGACATAAGCTCATACAATTATGATGAACTGATGCAGCTATTCGATGGAAGCGAGGCAAACCCCACTGACATCAAATTCACTCCAGGTGAAGGCTTTGAAACCTGGAGTGTATCACTTCCAGGCCTTAAAGTCACGAATCCACTTTTGTTATTCTTCACACTAAGAGTCAAGAATCCAGATAGATTGGTAATAATTGCCGGCCCGCTTGGACTTTCGGGATCCTCAAAGATTCTGAGTTTCGGTGGTGACCCGGCACTAGCGAGCAGCTTGGCGGAACTGAGACGTTACGTTGTCATCTCGGACATGACGTACATTACGGAACTAAAGCTCTGGAAAGAATAGACATGAAAAAGATAAAGAACACCAAAGGACAGATGCGCGTCATCGAAACCATACTCGCTTCCTTCATCTTTTTCTCTGCCTTAACCTTCGCTAACATGCTTGCTGTGCTCCCGTTAAGTCAAAAATACGAAAGCAGCGACCTTGAAAAAATGGGCCATAATGTTTTCCACGAACTAGATGAAAAGGGAGTCCTGAGCCGCTTCGTCTACAACGAAACAGAATGGCCAGAGCTTGCTCTTGCACTGATGATTGTCTTTCAACCGGACGTGTATTTCGATTTGACAATCTACGAAACGCATACGGAAGGCTCTCCAATTAACCAAGACTTTCCTATACGGTTCGGTGCTCCTGAAGTGTTTGCAACCTCAGATTCAACAGCTTCAATATCATACATCCTCCCGGGTCAGCAGACAGAATACAACCCAAGAATCTTGATCCTGCAGCTTGTGAGGGGATAACGCCTTGAGGATTGCCAAAAACAAGAAGGGCCAGTTCATCATCATCGCAGTGATGATGATAGCCATTATGATCGTCTCCATCGGAGCAGTACTCCACAGCACGGGAACCTACTACAGGTACGAGCAGTGGGAAGAATATATCACCTTAGTAGAAAACATAAAGTTTAACACGATTCGCCTCGTCGAGATAAGCTTGGCCAACTTCACAACATCTGGGAATAACTCTACCTTGGGAGAAAATCTGGATCATTGGCAAAACGACTTGCGAACCACCTATCCCGGTTATGGAGTCATCTTAACCTACGAGTTAGCTGAGGGCACAAACATGAATTATTCCCAAGGACTAGCTTCTGAATGGAATGAAACTGTTTCGTACTCAACGGCGAATACTGCCTTTGCCCTTAACATAACCTCTATTGAATTAGCAGGATTCAGATTCGTTGCAACACCGTTCCTAGGTCTGACGATTGTCAACGCTACCGCGTCTGCTGATGAGATCATCGTAGCTGTAACACAAGAAGATGAGATGCCCGTCCTCAATTTGAAGAGCGACAACTTCCGCGTAGATGGTCTCAATGTAGAAAATGTTACCTCGAGCTACGACCCAGATTATGTACTTGTCTACACAATAAGATGCGACAGCAACATTCCCTCACCATTTACTGTGAGAGTCCGAGACCACCGAGGCATACAGGTGATCGCCAAAAGCGGCTGATTACAGCTCATACGCGCTGTCGCGGCAAGTTGAACTAAGCTGTCACAAATTTCTCGAAACAACCTCACTTGCCTTCGGAAGGGAAACCCGTATGATCGGCGAGAAGCTGACGTCATTGGTCACCTGCGCTTTCATGCTTGAAAAGACCGGCAATTCCATGAATCAGCTCATCTGCTTCCTCTAAAGAACT
>CAYGBA010000111.1:0-2357 GCA_964347995.1 uncultured Candidatus Bathyarchaeia archaeon
TTGGGTTATCGGATGGCGGAAGGAGTGAAATCTGCATGAATTCGGTTACTGACCCAAAACTCGCCGCTCCTTGCGGACTCTATTGCGGCGCTTGTATTGATCAGCTTGTGTACAAAAGTTGTCATGGATGCGGCTGTTCCTGCGGGGAGTGCGACGCAACTGAACACAATCAGCGATGTGACATCTATCAATGTTGCGTGAATGAGAAAAAACTAGTTGACTGCTCTGAATGTTCAGAGTTTCCATGCACCCAGCTGATTCATTTCTGTTATAATCCTGTCTGGATTCACCATTTTCCAGTGATCGAGAATCTGAAGAGAAAACAGACTGTTGGAATGGCGAAGTGGCTTGAGGAGCAGAAGCAGTTTTGGGAGAATGATTGGTATCGCCATGCATGGTTGTGGTTCCAGAGAGAATGTGAGGAGCGACTAAAAAGATACCTAAAAGAGTCAAAGACTCTGGAAGAGTGACTTTCTGCAAGAAGTTCTGTTTGACTATCTATGGTAAATCTTCGAAAAGGAAATAAGTGTGTGCTACGAAAAAGTCGGGAGAGGGATTTAGTTGTATATCTCGCCCTATGTATCTTCACCTCTTCCGGTAGTTCGTCAAATGCTCGTTCTATCTCAGCTGAAGGCCGATGAACTCGTCTACGACCTCGGTAGCGGTGACGGACGGGTTGTAATCATGGCTGCTGAGGAGTTTGGAGCCAGGGCGGTGGGCGTTGAGTTGAGGGACGACTTAGTGAAGAGGGCTCATGAGAAGATCTCTGAGCTAGGTCTCGACAGCAGGGTCAAAATTGTCCAGAGCGACCTGTTTGAGGTTGATCTGAGGCCTGCCGATGTTGTCACGCTTTACTTGACTACCAGTGCGAATGAGAAGGTTAAGCCGAAGTTGGAGTCTGAGCTCAGGCGTGGCGCGAGGGTTGTGTCCCACGATTATGAGGTTTTGGACTGGAAGCCGTCTAAAATCGACAAATTCTGTGAGAATCCAAGGCTAGGGTATCCGTCTCATACGCTATACGTCTACAGAAGATGATTGGCTGAATTGGTATTTTGGAAAGAAGAAGTAAGATAACTGTTTAGCGGGTTGGTTCCTTTTTCCTATATCTTTCTTTGATTGTCTTTGCCAACTTTATGTATTGTTTGAGTGTGATCTCCTTACGCATGCGCCTGCGCACCCAATATTCTGTATCTGATGTATTGATATATCCTTGCTTTCCAAAATCGACATATTCTCAAACTCTTAATATGTCACAGATGCGACATAAGAATGTAGAATATGAATTCAGCAACAAGGGAATTATGGAATATCGGGTGAACATAGTGAATCTTGCGGAAGTATAGTTGTATAAGAAATGATCTAGGAAACACAAATAATTAAAAATCAGGAATTCCTCTTTCGTCTCAACGGATGATGCTATATGAAGCCCATTCCATGGAGACACATCAACTCATGGAACTGCATAGCATGTGGTCTATGCTGCAGAGGATACGACGTGGTCTTGAAGTACCCAGAATGGGTGAAAATCATCCAGACATACGGAGTCGGAGTAACAAGGCCTGGCATAAACAGGTTCTATCTCGGAAAGAATGCAAACGGCTCATGCCTCTTTCTATACAAGTTCGTCGACAGGTGGCTCTGCGGGCTTCAGCACTCGAAGCCTAAAGCCTGCAAGCTATGGCCCTTCAAAGTCTCCAGTTACCCAAAGTATGGCAGACCAGATAAAGCTTCGTACGAGTATATGAACCGAGAATTCTTCCTTTATGCTGACCCCGGGTGCCCAGGTTTACGATTCGGAAGAAATCCGTCGAATCAACTTGTATCTGGCATTATACCTGAAATCGTAGAGATAGCCGTGGGACTGCGAGAAGAGCAAATTTACTCAACCTCCAAAATATCCTCATATCCAAACCACTTAAGGTTCAACGCAAGAAAACTAATCTAGTGAGCCAATCGAAGGAAAGTTTCAAATACAAGTAATAAGCATCTCAGCTGACTTTCAGCCCAAGCATAAGCCTAAAGAGCCCACATTCCTTCTCTCTTTTATATTTAATGCGTATGATCTTACAGAGAATGTGCTTTTCTATCGACTATGACTACTGATATTGTTGACATAATCGTGAATATAGGTAAGCCTAGAGCTGATGGAAACGCTGGAATGCATGCATAAGAACGATAACATCGTTTCTCTACAAAGCAACATTGAATAACGCAAGATTCCTTAATGCAAGCCTTCCCTATAACAATTAGTATGCTTGAGGAGTATCTGGTTTTCACTGGAAGGCCTAATGCAGGTAAGAGTAGCATCATCAGAGAAATTGTAGGCTTAGATGTAGCAACCGGAAAGCGTCCGGGAA
>CAYGBA010000112.1:0-2196 GCA_964347995.1 uncultured Candidatus Bathyarchaeia archaeon
CTCCTAATCGGGCATGATTTCGGCGTTATGAGTGAACTCTGTGATAGGATTGTAGTCATGTATTCCGGAAAAATCGTAGAAAGTGCCGACTTGAAAACGATTTTCAAGAGCGCCAAGCATCCTTATACAAAGGCCCTTCTCAAATCCATTCCTCGAATTAACGTAGAAGCGGAAAGACTTCACGTCATTCCTGGCGATGTGCCTGAGCTCATTAAGCCGCCTCCAGGATGCCGATTCCACCCAAGATGTGAACAAGCCACCGAAGATTGTCGAAAAAAAGAACCTGCAATCATTGAAATCAAAAAAGGGCATGAGGTAGCCTGCCTATTATACAACTAACACGGTAATCAAGAATGTCAGAAACAATCCTCGAGGTTGAAGATCTAAAGAAGCACTTCCCAATATACGGGGGAGTACTGCGAAGACAAGTGGCCGCAGTACACGCAGTCGACGGAGTAAGCTTCGATATAAAAAGAGGAGAAACCACAGGGCTGGTGGGAGAAAGTGGCTGCGGAAAGACAACTTTAGGAAGAACAGCTCTGCATCTTATCAAACCGACATCAGGCACTGTTCGTTACATGGGGCGCGACATTTCTGAGTTAGGTGGAGAAAGAATGCGAAGACTAAGACTTGAAATGGCGATGGTCTTCCAGGACCCATATGCGTCCCTAAACCCCCGAATGACCATCGCAGATATCATTGGCGAGCCAATAGACATTCACCACCTCGCCAAAGGCGTGGAAAAGGAGAAAAGAATTATGGAGCTACTAGATAGAGTGGGGCTAATTCCCTACCATCTCTATAGATATCCCCACGAGTTTAGTGGAGGCCAGAAACAGAGAATCGGAATCGCCAGAGCGTTGGTTGGCAACCCAAAACTGCTCGTGGCTGATGAGCCCGTATCCTCATTGGACGTGTCTGTTAGAGCGCAAATACTCAATTTGCTGAAGGATCTGCAAGAAGAGTACGGTTTCAGCTGTTTGTATATCTCACACGACCTGAGCACGGTCAAACATATGAGCACGCGAGTTGCGGTGATGTACGTGGGCAAGTTAGTGGAGTTGGCTCCAGTCAAAGAAATCTTTGACGCTCCGCGACATCCATACACGAGAGCGTTAATGTCAGCGATCCCGGTTCCCGGTCAGCGACGCGAAGACAGAATCATCTTGAAGGGGAATGTTCCAACTCCCATTAATCCCCCACCAGGCTGCAGATTCCATCCGAGGTGTTACGAGTGTCAACCCGACTGTGCTAAAGATGAACCGGAGTTTGTCGAAGTTGAGAAAGAACACTTCGTGGCTTGTCATTCAGAGAAAAGCACCTAGACCGCCTGCCAGATGAGTATCCAATCCAGTGTGCTCAGCGAAGCGGAGCAATGGATTGAGCGAGAACTTCTCTACATGCATCATTCTTGTCACAAAGCTTGGTGAGCATAACTTCAAGATTCAAAGCCTTTGAAATCAAGCCTCTTTTAACAAGATCGATTATAAGGAACCGTTCAGCTTCTTCACGCTCCCTCTGTTCTAGTGCAGCCACTAGCGTTGGATAGTAGAAAATGCTGTTACTGAGAACTTCAATTGCCTTTGCGTCTTCTCTCAAGTTCAGACACATGCTGAAAATATTTTTAAGAGCGTTGAGTTTCCCAATTTTCTGAGAAAGCTCTTCCGTCGCCTTCAGCTTTCCTCTCACTGGCAAGATTATAGAATACCTTCTGATGCGCACGTAATCTTTATTTCGCGTGGACCTAAGCTCGTGGAATTCCTCTTTGACTTCGTTCAGTCTTTTCAAAAGGCGCGAAAGAACCATGTCAAAATCCACATCAGAAGTTGGGCCGACAATCTCATCCGACTGCGGAGAGTATGGTATCCTCTCATATTTCAAATAATTAGGCCTAAATAACATAGAAAGGTCACCTTCGCTTCCAGCACAGCCGCAAAACATTGCGTTTAACGCTGCCTCACCTCGACCTGTTTCGCCATGGCTTCGAACCAAATCTTCCCTTGATCGCCCGTAAGCATATTGTATTCTATAGTAGGGCATCCAGACCATGCCTTTTTGTATGGTATCTTTCAGGAGCCCCTTTCTGAAGAGCCCCCTCTTCTTCGCGGTCTTTTCTATCAGTTTCTGGATTTCTTCTTCTTCAAACTTGGACGGCGGAATTACAGATAGCAAATCTACAAGCACTTACTCTCTTCG
>CAYGBA010000113.1:0-1988 GCA_964347995.1 uncultured Candidatus Bathyarchaeia archaeon
GTTCGAAAGATACTCTCCGTGTAACCCCTGTACGTAGGGGTCTTCTGCAGATAAAACTCATCTTTGATACATCTCTTTTCTCCCGCCTTTGTTAAAGTATATTTATACTTTAACACGCGCGCTCCTCCCTTTCCTCCAGATAAATATTGTGGTCGAGTTTATTTAAAAGTTATGAAAGATAACGCTAGTGATACAATCGTGATGCGATTTTATATCCTTATGATCACGTTAAACATACTCGAAAACCAGTAAGAGGCTCTTCAAAAGATGGCTTCCAGCATTTCCTTGGAAAAGCATATGGGTGCAATAGTCAAGCGCTACTCATCACTCTTCACGCTACCATCTCGACAAAGGATAATTCTCTCACTCTCCGCGTCATGTATAGCCTTGGGGGTTATAGCAATATTGCCCTCTCTACCTTCTTGGGGTGGTTTTGGTCTGGGCTTGGCTTTTGGCGTTTACTTGTTCTTAATAGCTGTTTCATCAGACTTTGCAATCAGCCGTCTTTTCATGGAAAAAGATCCAATTTTCAATTTCAGAAGATGCGCCGGCCTGTCTCTCTTCTCTAGCCTAATATGGCTCGGACTCACTTTTCTCGGCACCATCATCAGCATTTTTCTCGAAAACCCAAACATCTGGATCAGATCGTTCCTTCTAGGTTTCTGCGCAGTTCTGATGCTTCGGCTGGTAGTGCTCTCTACAACATCCTCTGCTGATAATGAAAGAACTCTTCTCTCCTCTATCTTGCAGCCCGCGCTTTTTATGATCTCCGCGCTTTTTGCTGCCTCAGCAATCGGAGTTAGCCTAACAGCGTCTCTTATTTTATTCATACCCCTCTCAATTCTAGCAGTGGGACTGACGGTTCTTCTCTTCATCTTCTTTCTGAATCGTGCTGGGAAAAAAGCAGTTGGGATACCCTCTCTGTCGCTCTTCAAGGCGTTTGCCGCAAGTTGGACCGAGGATTTGAACGAGCCGCTTGAAAAGCTCTTTGAGACTCTTGGTGGCGAAAGAGACGTAGATCTTTCCCTGTTGGCATTCAAGGGAAATAACGGCATGAAGGCGGTAATAGTTGTTCCAGGCTTTCATTCAGGCCCCTTCAGAAATGTCGGAAGCAGCCTCTTCCCATCCATGATCCAGCACGCGCTCGAAGATAAACTGCGGTGCATAGTCTCTGTTCCCCACGGACTGTTCGGACACAGCCTTGATTTATCCTCCCAAGTTCAAAGCCGAAAAGTCATAGACACTGCTATCGGCTCTCTAGATTTCCACTTTTCCAAGTCTGAGACCACTCCCTTGATGCGAGCTGAGAAAAGCGGGGCGAGCGCTAGTTGCCAGATATTCGGGGATTGCACCTTTCTTACACTAACTCTCGCACCTGAGACCATGGAAGACCTGCCTGAAGAGCTAAACTCAGCCATTGTACTCGAGGTCGAGGAACGAGGCCTGCCCCAAGCCATTGTTGTTGACGCTCATAACAGCATTGATGGGCCATTCAACCTTGAGAAGGCAGTCAACCCATTGAGAACAGCTGCGGTTACAAGTCTAGAAGAGGCATTGAGTTGTCAACGTCATCCTCTCTCGATTGGGGCCTCACGGGTTGTTCCTGAAGAATTCGGACTCAAGGATGGAATGGGACCCGGAGGAATAAACGTCATTGTCACAAAAGTAGGCGACCAGAAGGCCGCTTACGTGACTATTGACGGAAACAACATGATATCCGGACTGCGAGAGAAGACCCTGTCAGTGATTCGTGAACTTGGCATCAGTGCCGGCGAAATTCTCACAACAGACACCCACGCTGTTAACGGCGTTGTACTGGTTCCACGCGGGTATCACCCGGTAGGCGAGGCGATGGATCAGTCCAGACTCATCGAGTACATCAAAGAGGCTACAATAACGGCTCTAAACGACCTGGAACCCGTAGAAGTGGCATGGTCCACAAAAACCGTGGCAGACATCAAGGTCATTGGAGAAAAGCAGATAGAGGC
>CAYGBA010000114.1:0-1532 GCA_964347995.1 uncultured Candidatus Bathyarchaeia archaeon
TGAATTAGGGTTGTAGATCTGTGTAGTGTTCTAGTATCTCTTGGGCAGTCAGGGCTCTATTGAATATTTTGACCTCATCGATTATGCCATCAGTCCAGTATTCATAGTTGGGCATTCGCAATGCACCGATTTGGAGATTTTGTGTGTTGTGTGTCCTCGTGACGTTGATGGTTTCTTCATCCTCCAAGACCCCATTAACGTAGAGTTTCAGGATGCTGCCATCGTAGGTGCCTGCTACATGATACCACTCTCCTTCAACAAGGCTAGTAGTTCCATCGACTGCGTACCATTGTGCGTTCTCTGTGAGGTAAAAGTGAAAGATCGCTGGATTGCTAGGACTGTGTCCCTGATAGTATTGATGCAGGCCAAAATGCCCATTTTGCGTATCATCAGTGCCCTTGGCGACGATCATTGACACACCACCATAATAACCAGGAAACTCCACGATGTTCACCCAAGCCATCACCGTCATGGAAGAAAGATACAACGTCGGAGAATGCATTACCTCCACATAGTCATCTTCACCATCAAAGACTAGCGCTCCACCAATTCTTCCATCCGTCCAGATAGCACCGTAGTTTCTACCATCGTTACGGTTACCCGATTCATCGTACACGATTTGTCCAGTTGCTTCGTCAAACGTCCAATAACCAACAAATCCATCTTTCGGGTATTCCAACGTCGCAACTCTATCGCCCAAAGCTTCCATATCAGATCGAAGTCCCGCTATAGCTGTCCAAACAGTATCCCAAGGGCTCCCATCATCCGCATCTTTACCTATCGCCAGCAGATTCATGTTGAATAGCGTTCCAATGAGGAAAGAAACTACAGCAACGCTCACGACTGCTAGAACTTGTTTTTTCCTCAACGATAGATCACCTCCCTCTCCTACTGAAGAAATCCATCATATCATCTGAAGTTACATTAAAAATTTAAGGAAGGAACGGTCCATACTTGGAAAACGGTCGTCATGTCTGAGAAGAAAACGAGCGCGGCCGATATCGAGATCAAGCAGATCTACAAAAAACTGGTTCAAAAGTATTTTAGTTCCTACCCTGAGGGGAATCCGCTTTGGGTTTTGAACAAACGCGTAAGTGCTTATGAGCAGAACGTGTGGAACGCTAGGGAACCAGCAATAGTGGATCTGGCCTTGCGAGAGCGAATCGAGATACCCCGTGTGGGAAAGCTTCTCGAAAAAGGAAGCACAAGGAAAGACGCCATTCGAGAAGTTGCACGGACTATGAAGTTTCAGGTGTCAGAGGCTGAGATCGAGGAGTGGCTGAAGGAGCTGAGAAAAGAGAGAGCCCCCACACGAAGAACGCCCGAGGAAGTTGCAGCGCAACGAGTGGAGCGGCAACTTGAAGAATCCATGAAGGCTATCGAGAACCTGACAACTTTGTTCTCTCGAGGTGAAATGAGCGAAGAATCCTACAAAATAGCGGTCAAGAAAATCGAAAAGAACATGAAAGCTTTGAGGAGTGGGGAAGAGGTTGCAGTTCCTAGCTGGGAGAAAAAAGTAATTGTGGAGCCAA